>NZ_JABWRI010000011.1:0-186375 GCF_014268865.1 Pseudomonas sp. BW16M2
AGGCGAATCATACAGCGTTACAACCTGCTGTCAACTGCCTTTTTCACCGCTGCCGATCAGATGATCGAAGCACCTCCGCAACCCTCTTCAACAATCAACCCTTTGATATTCAAGGAGTTTTTCGTTCCGATGTCGCTGGAAGTGGGGCGCATTATAAGGGGATCTGAGAGGGCGTCAACCTTTTATTAAAGAAAGATTTCAGGCCGCCCTCCCCCGCCCGACCAATCGTGGAACACGTCGCCAAACCGGGGGAATACGCAGCACCAGAAGGAAGACCCCAATAGCGGCATACACCGCCCATTCCTTCAGGTCCGAGCGCACGATCCACAGGAAGTGCAACAAGCCCAACCCGAGAATCACGTAGACCAGCCGGTGCAGCTTCTTCCACCGCGCGCCAAGACGCCGCTGGCTATACCGGTTGGAGGTGACCGCCAGCGCCAGCAGGCCAAGAAAGCCCAAGGCACCGACAATGATGTAGGGCCGCTTGCGCAGCTCGACGCCGAACTGCCCCCAATCCAGCCCCAGGATGAACACCATGTACGCCGTCATGTGCAGCACTATATAAGCAAAGCACCACAGCCCCAGCTGGCGCCGCACCACGATCCACCCCGACCACCCCGTCAGCCGCTGCAGCGGCGTCATGCTCAGGGTAATCAAGAGAAAGATCAGCGCCCCCTGCCCAAGACGGTCCACCATGATCTTGCCCGGATCAGGACCAAGCAGCCCCATGGCCGCCTCGTACAGCCACCACACGGGGAACAGGCAACCAGTCACGAAGATCGCCAGGCGCAGCCAGGGATAACGCATCAGTAATTCTTCCGCAGGTCGAGGCCGGTATAGAGCGAAGCCACTTCATCGGCATAGCCGTTGAACATCAAAGTATCGCGCACATTGGGACTGAACAGCCCGCTGGGCAGGCGACGCTCCCGGGCCTGGGTCCAGCGCGGGTGGTCGACCGTCGGGTTGACGTTGGCATAGAAGCCGTACTCGTTCGGCGCCAGCCCCTGCCAGGTGGTCTGCGGCTGATCCGCCACCAGGCTGATGCGCACGATCGACTTGATACTCTTGAACCCGTACTTCCACGGCACCACCAGACGCAATGGCGCGCCGTTCTGGTTGGGCAGCTCGCGGCCATACATGCCCACCGCCAGAATCGCCAGCGGGTTCATCGCCTCATCCAGGCGCAGACCCTCGACATAGGGCCAGTCGATCAGGGCGAAACCGGACCGCTGGCCGGGCATGCTCTTGGGGTCTTCCAGGGTTTCGAAACGGATATAGCGCGCCTTCGAAGTTGGCTCGACCTGCTTGAGCACCTCCGCCAAAGGAAAGCCCAGCCAGGGAATCACCATCGACCAGGCCTCCACGCAGCGCAAGCGGTAGATCCGCTCCTCGAGCTGGTAAGGCTTGATGAAGTCCTCCAGCGCATAGCGCCCGGGCTTGGCCACCTCGCCATCGACCACCAGGCTCCAGGGCTCGGTCTTCAGGCTGCCGGCATTGGCCGCCGGATCGCCCTTGTCGGGCCCGAACTCGTAGAAGTTGTTGTAGTGAGTGGCGTCCTTGAACGGCGTGATCGCCTCGCCACTGACGGTGACTGCCTGCCAGCGCGTGGCGCCGAGCTTGTCGGTGAACCAGCCTGGCGCGCTGCCCGCCTCGACATCGGCATAGCGGGAAACCTCCGCCGCGGTGCCCAACCGGGGCAAGGCGCCCAGGGCTGCACCTGCAAGGCTGGCGCCCAGCAACTTGCGACGGGAGAGGTAGAAACCTTCGGGGGTGATCTCGGACGACTTGCAGTCGCTGGATCGGGGAAGCTTGATGAGCATGGCGGCTCCACAGTACGGGTAACTGATGTACACGTAAGACTATGGAGCCGGCAGGTTATTCCGCGATTAAATCCTTGTCAGGATTTACGACGGCGCGCCCGCAACAGGAACTGGATCGGCCCCGACGCGGCATAGGCGAGGAAGATCAACAGCAGGATGCGCGGCGGATCGCTGAACACCACGGCGAACACCAGCACCACGGCCAGGATCGCGACAAAGGGCACGCGGCCCTTGAGGTCGAGCTCCTTGAAGCTGTTGTACTTGATGTTGCTGACCATCAGCATGCCCGCAGCCGCCACCAGCAGCGCCACCAGGAACGACAGCTTGGAGCCCTGGATGCCGTAGTCGCTGAACGCCCAGACGGTACCGGCCACCACGCCGGCCGCCGCCGGGCTGGCCAGGCCGATGAAGTAACGCTTGTCGGCGGTGCCGACCTGGGTGTTGAAGCGTGCCAGGCGCAGCGCGGCGCCGGCCACATAGATGAAGGCGACCATCCAGCCGACCTTGCCCATGTCGCCCAGGGCCCAGCCGAACGCCAGCAACGCCGGCGCCACACCAAAGGCGACCATGTCCGACAACGAGTCGTACTCGGCACCGAAGGCACTTTGCGTATTGGTCATGCGGGCCACGCGGCCGTCGAGGCCGTCGAGGACCATGGCGACGAAGATCGCGATGGCGGCGAAGGCGAAATACTTGCTCGCCTCCCGCGGATCACCCGCGCTCAGGGCGCTCTGCGCGCTCATCGAGCTGATGATGGAATAGAAGCCGGCGAACAGGTTCGCGGTGGTGAACAGATTGGGCAGCAGATAGATACCGCGGTGACGCACCTTGCGCCCTTCGGCATCGTGGCCTTCTTCGACATGTTCATCGATAGGTAGCAGGCTTTCGGCGTCGGAGGGCTTGTTCGGCTCTTCGGGACGTTCGCTCATGAAAAGTACCTTGCAACAGGGTGGAATATGTTCGACATGGGCTCGGCAAAACGGTTCTAACAGCGAGCCACTGGTCGCTTTATACCAGAAGCTGACCGCGCAAACGAAAAAACGCGGCCGAAGCCGCGTTTTTCATTTATCGACGCAAGACTCAGTTCTTGGTCTTGTCGACGATCTTGTTGGCCGAGATCCACGGCATCATCGAACGCAGTTGCTCGCCGATGATTTCGATGCCGTGGGCGGCGTTGTTGCGGCGCTTGGCGGTCATCGAAGGATAGTTGGTGGCGCCTTCGCTGATGAACATCTTCGCGTACTCGCCGTCCTGGATGCGCTTCAGGGCATTGCGCATGGCCTTGCGAGATTCTTCGTTGATGACTTCAGGGCCGGTGACATACTCACCGTACTCGGCGTTGTTGGAGATCGAGTAGTTCATGTTGGCGATACCGCCTTCGTACATGAGGTCGACGATCAGCTTCAGCTCGTGCAGGCACTCGAAGTAGGCCATTTCCGGGGCGTAGCCCGCTTCGACCAGGGTTTCGAAACCGGCCTTGACCAGCTCGACGGTACCGCCGCACAGAACGGCCTGCTCACCGAACAGGTCGGTTTCGGTCTCGTCCTTGAAGGTGGTTTCGATGATGCCGGTACGGCCGCCACCGACGCCAGCGGCGTAGGACAGGGCGACGTTCTTGGCGTTGCCCGAGGCGTCCTGGTAGATGGCGATCAGGTCAGGGATGCCACCGCCCTTGACGAACTCGGAGCGCACGGTGTGGCCCGGGGCCTTCGGCGCGATCATGATCACGTCGAGGTCGGCACGCGGAACGACCTGGTTGTAGTGGATCGAGAAGCCGTGGGAGAAGGCCAGGGTGGCGCCTTTCTTGATGTTCGGCTCGATCTCGTTCTTGTACAGCTGGCCCTGGAATTCGTCCGGGGTGAGGATCATGACCAGGTCGGCAGCGGCGACGGCGGTAGCCACGTCAGCCACTTTCAGGCCGTGGGCTTCTGCCTTGGCAACGGTAGCCGAACCTTTACGCAGACCGACGGTAACGTCCACACCGGAGTCCTTCAGGTTGCACGCCTGGGCGTGACCTTGCGAACCGTAGCCGATGATGGCGACTTTCTTGCCCTGGATGATGGAAAGGTCGCAGTCTTTATCGTAGAAAACTTTCATGAAATACCCCTGTTATATCTCGGCCCCAGCGGAGCCATCGCTAGTTTTTGAAGTTAGATGCTGAGCACTTTGTCGCCACGGGCAATGCCGGTGACGCCACTGCGCACGGTTTCGAGAATCGATGCGGTGCCGATGGCCTGGATGAAGCTGTCCAGCTTGTCGCTGGTGCCGCTCAGCTGCACGGTGTACACGCTGGCGGTCACGTCGACGATCTGGCCACGGAAGATATCCGTGGTGCGCTTGATTTCGGCGCGCTGGGCACCGGTGGCCTTGACCTTGACCAGCATCAGCTCGCGCTCGATGTGGGCGCTTTCCGAGAGGTCGACAAGCTTGACCACTTCGACCAGCTTGTTCAGGTTCTTGGTGATCTGCTCGATCACTTCGTCATGGCCAACGGTGGTCAGCGTCAGACGCGACAGTGTCGGGTCTTCGGTCGGTGCCACGGTCAGGCTTTCAATGTTGTAGTTGCGCTGGGAGAACAGGCCGACCACGCGAGACAAGGCACCGGGTTCGTTTTCCAGCAGCAGGGAGATGATGTGCCGCATATCAGGTACGCTCCGTCTTGCTCAGCCACATGTCACGCATCGAGCCGTCCTTGATCTGCATCGGATAGACGTGCTCGGTCCGGTCGACCGCGATGTCGATGAACACCAGGCGGTCCTTCATCGCGAAAGCCTCTTCCAGTTTCGGCTTGAGGTCTTTCAGGCTGGTGATGCGGATGCCCACATGGCCATAGGCCTCGGCCAGCTTGACGAAGTCCGGCAGCGACTCGACGTAGGAGTGCGAGTGGCGACCGTTGTAGGACATGTCCTGCCATTGGCGGACCATGCCCAGCACACCGTTGTTCAGGTTGACGATCTTCACCGGCAGGCCGTACTGCATGCAGGTGGACAGTTCCTGGATGTTCATCTGGATGCTGCCTTCACCGGTAACGCAGGCCACGTCCTGGTCGGGGAAGTTGAGCTTGACGCCCATGGCCGCCGGGAAACCGAAGCCCATGGTGCCCAGGCCACCGGAGTTGATCCAGCGGTTGGGTTTGTTGAAGCGGTAGTATTGCGCCGCGAACATCTGGTGCTGGCCCACGTCGGAGGTGACGAAGGCATCGCCCTGGGTCACTTCGCACAGGGTCTCGATCACCTGTTGCGGCTTGATGATGTTGCCGTCGCCCTTGTCGTAGGGGAACAGCGCACCGTCGCCGCGCCATTCGTCGATCTGCTTCCACCAGGCATCCAGCGCCGCCTTGTCGGGCTGCTCGCCGATTTCCTTGAGGATGGTGAGCATCTCGCTCAACACGCTCTCGACCGGGCCGACGATCGGCACGTCGGCCTTGATCATCTTGGAGATCGACGCCGGGTCGATGTCGATGTGGATGATCTTGGCGTTCGGGCAGAACTTGGCCGGGCCGTTGACCACGCGGTCGTCGAAACGCGCACCGACAGCGAAGATCACGTCGGCGTTGTGCATGGCCATGTTGGCGGTGTAGCTGCCGTGCATGCCGAGCATGCCGAGGAACTGGCGATCGGTGCCCGGGAAGCCACCGAGGCCCATCAGGGTGTTGGTGACCGGCAGGTTCAGCGTCTTGGCGATTTCGGTGAGGGCTTCGGAGCCGCCGCCGAGGATCACGCCACCGCCGGAGTAGACGATCGGGCGCTTGGCCGCCAGGAGCATCTCGGCCGCCTTGCGGATCTGCCCGGAGTGACCACGAACAGCCGGGCTATACGAACGCAACTTGACCTTTTTCGGGTAGATGTACTCGAACTTCTCGGCCGGGTTGGTCATATCTTTTGGAATATCGACCACCACCGGGCCGGGACGGCCGGATTGCGCAAGATAGAAGGCTTTTTTCAGGACTTCGGGGATTTCCGAGGCATGCTTGATCATGAAGCTGTGCTTCACGATCGGCCGGGAGATACCGATCATGTCGGTTTCCTGGAACGCGTCGGTGCCGACCATGGTGCTGGGCACCTGGCCAGACAGGATGACCATCGGAATGGAATCCATGTAGGCGGTGGCAATACCGGTAATGGCATTGGTCGCGCCTGGACCGGAAGTCACCAGTACCACGCCGGCCTTGCCGGTGGCACGGGCGTAACCGTCCGCCATATGGGTGGCAGCCTGTTCGTGACGGACCAGGATGTGCTGGACTTCCGGTTCCTTGAACAGGGCATCGTAAACATGAAGGAGAGCACCACCAGGGTACCCGTAGATGTGCTTAACGCCTTCGTCACGCAAGAAGCGGACGACCATCTCAGCGCCAGATAAAAGCTCCACGTTGTTCACCTCTAAAACGCCAGAATACCGCCCTCACTGAGCGGGTCTTAATAGGTTTACTGCCAAGCAGAGCATGAGCGAACGTCAGCACTGACTGAGCAAGTATTGGGAGTGCCCTGGTGTGTTGCGGGCCTTCCCACCCAGCGCGAGGTAACGCGTTGCGGGGTGTTACAAGTCGGCGCGGGTGTGCGCCTCATGATCTGCTTAGCGGGTCTGCTTCTGGCAGTCCCTCTACAGCGGAATCTGGATTCTTGTGATTCGGCGCGCACAAGTCAAGAGAAATTATTGCCAATTTTTCGGCAAGATGAATCACTGCAACCACTAAAAAGGTTCACAGCAGCAGATTTAAGAAGATTTTCATAAAAAAGGGCCACAATCTGCGGCCCTTGAAGGAAAAAGAGAAGAAATCAGGCGGAGGGGCTGATCAATTGGTCGAATTCTGCCAACAAGCGCCGTAGCGCGCGGCTTTGTTCCGGACGGTCGACAAACACCGTCTCGGCCATGACCAGGATGCCCGAGGCATTGGGCAGCGGGTGTCCGTGCTCGAGGATCAGTTTCATCCGCGGCAGGAAGATCCACTGCAGCCACTGCTCGAAGGCCATGCTGTCGACGGCGAACGGCACCACGCTGGCCAGCGCCTCGGCGCTGGGCGCGACATCGCTCCACCAGCCCTGGACCTTGAGTTCGCGCTCGATCAGCAGCAGATGGTCGGCGATATCGAGGATGCGCTGTTCCATCACAGGTTGACCCGCGCCTTCTGCCGCGCCAGGGCCGCGCCGGCACTGTCACCCTGCTTCTCGCGGGCCTGGGCGATGGTGTTCCACAGCTGGGCCTGCAGGTCGGGACGACCGTTGGCGTAGGTCAGGGCGCGGCGCGCCAGTTGCTCGGACTGCGCGGCGTCGCCCTGCGACAGGCGCACCTGGGCCAGGCGGAACAGCACCTGCGGCTCACGCGGGGCGATGCGCTGGGCACGCTCCAGGCTCGACGCGGCGCCATTGAAGTCGCCACTGCCCTGTTGCTGCTGGGCCGTGGTCAGCAGCGCCAGCACCGGGCCGTCGAGCTGTTCGTCGGCGGACAGGCCGCCGCCGGAGACATTGCCCCGCGGAATCCCGGTGGGCGCGCTGGTGACCGGCGCCGGATTGCTCATCGAGGCGATGTCGAACGGCTCGTCGGCGATCGGGTTGGGGTTGGTGCTGATCGGGCCGCTGCTGACCGGACCCGGGGTGATCGGCCCAGTGCTGATCGGTGCTGGACCGGTACCTGCCGGGAACGACTGGATCGGCGCGCCGCCGGTCCCTTGCGGGATCATCACGGTGACGCCGGAGTCTTCCGGCAACGACCGGGCCTGGCTGCTGCCGCCGCTGGTCGGATAGGCCGACGTGCGGTTGGCCGAGACGCGCTCGCTGTTGGAGACCCGGGTGCTCGAATCGACCACCGGAATGTTGCCACGCGGGACGCTGGCACAGCCGTGCAGCACGGTCACTGCCGCCACGGCAGGAATCCACCACTTGTTCACTTCACACCCTCTTCAGAAGCTCGCGCTCAATTCATCCAGCCCTTGACCCAGTCCATCACCTCTTCGGCCGGGTTCTGCTCGCCACCACAGGTGGCGCCAGCGGGCGGTTCACTGCCACGAATATACGGCATCTGCACCGCTCCCGGACAGCTGCCGTCGGAACCCTGGCCGCTGTAAGGATCGATCCAGGCCTGCACCACGTTGTCCGGCTGCGGCATGTCCAGCGGCAGCGGGTCGGCCTTCTTCATGAAGCTGGTCCACACCTGCAGCGCGCCGGTGGCACCGGTGAACGGCGTCTTGCCGTTGTCATCGCGGCCCAGCCAGACCACCGCCAGCAGGTCCTGGCTGAAGCCGGAGAACCAGCTGTCGCGCGAGTCGTTGCTGGTGCCGGTCTTGCCCGCCAGGGTCAGCGAGCTTGGCAGCACGCTGTACACCGAGCGGCCGGTGCCTTCGCGCATCACCCGCTGCATGGCGTTCTGCACCAGGTAGATCGAACCCGGGTCGAAGGTCTGCTGGATCTGGAACGGGTAGCGCTTGAGCGGCTCGCCTTCGGCGGTGAGCACGCTGCGGATACCGCGCATCGGCGTGTTGAAGCCGCCGTTGGCGATGGTCTGATACATGGTCGCCACCTGCATCGGCGACATGCCGCCAGCGCCCAGCAGCATCGACGGGAATGCCGGCCAGTCAACCTGTACGCCGAGCCGACCGATGGTCTTGATCACGTTGGGCACGCCCACTTCCAGGCCGAGCTTGGCAGTCGACAGGTTGTAGGAGTTGGCCAGGCCCTGGTACAGGTAGATGGTGCCATGGGGGCGGCGATCGTAGTTCTGCGGACGCCACACCTGGCCGTCGGCGCCCTTGACCGAGAACGGCTCGTCCTGCACCCAGCTGGTCAGGGTGAACTTGCTCGGTTGCTCCAGCGCGGTCAGGTAGACCGCCGGCTTGACCAGCGAGCCGATCGGCCGCACGGCGTCGATGGCGCGGTTGAAGCCGGCGAAGCCTGACTGACGGCTGCCGATCAGCGCCTGCACTTCACCGGTCTCGGGGTTGGTGACGACCATCGCCGATTCCACTTCGTCGGCGCCCTTGCGCCCGGCCAGGCGCTTGAAGGTCTCGCTCATGGCGGTCTCGGCCTTCATCTGCAGGATCGGGTCGAAACTGGTGAAGATGCGCAGGCCTTCTTCGGTCAAGTCTTCGTCGCGGTAGTCCTGGCGCAGCTGGCGCTTGACCAGGTCGAGGAAGGCCGGGAACGAACTGTCGGCCAGGCTGCCGCGCTTGGTCACGCCCAGCGGCATCTTCTTCGCCGCGTCGACCACATCCTGAGTGGCCACGCCCTGCTCGGCGAGCAGGTCGAGCACCAGGTTGCGCCGTTGCAGGGCGCGCTCGGGGTGGCGGCGAGGGTTGTAGTAGGACGGGCCCTTGACCATGCCGACCAGCAGGGCGATCTGGTGCAGCTTGAGTTCCTGCAGCGGCTGGCTGAAGAAGAACTGGCTGGCCAGGCCGAAGCCGTGCACAGCGCGCTGGCCATCCTGGCCGATGAACACTTCGTTCAGGTAGGCCTCGAGGATCTCGCGTTTGTCATAGTGCACTTCCAGGAGCACCGACATCATCGCTTCGGTCAGCTTGCGACTGAGGCTGCGCTCGTTGGTGAGGAAGAAGTTCTTCACCAATTGTTGGGTCAGGGTACTGCCACCCTGGCGCATGGCGCCCGAGGAGGTGTTGACCCACACCGCCCGGGCAATGGACTTGGGCGACACGCCGAAGTGGCTGTAGAAGTCGCGGTCTTCGGTGGCGATCAGGGTTTCCACCAGGTACGGCGGCACCTGGTCGATCTTGACCAGGATGCGGTCTTCGAGGTTCTTCGGGTAGATGCCGCCGATCATCAGCGGCTCGAGGCGCACCACGTCGAGCTTGCCGCCATTGGCGCCGCTCAAGCCCGCGACATAGTCGCCGGAGAAGCGCACGCGCACGAACTGCGCCGGCTCCATGCCCTCGTAGAACTGGAAGCCACGGGTATTGAGGTCGACGTTGTTGCCGTTGACCGACGCCGCGCCAGGGCCGTTCGCCGCGCTTTCACGGCGGTAACCGAGAGCGTCGAGTTCGGTGAGAAAGTCGTTGCGGCTCAGTTTCTGGCCGACGAACAGCTCCAGCGGCCGGGCATACACCTTGGCCGGGATGGTCCAGCGCTTGCCGGAGAACTTCTCCTGGACGGTCGCATCGAGGTAGACCGCGAAGCCGGCGATCACCACCAGGCCGACCAGGCTGAGCTTGAGTGCCCAGCCCAGCCAGGCGCGGGCGCGGCCGGTCGGGCGTTTTTTAGAGGTGCGGGAATTTCGGGTACGTGTCATGGCGGCGGATTATACGCACTTTGGAAAAGGGGGGCAGACGCCTACGGCGGTTTGCAGGGACGGCACCATTGACCATAATGTCCGATTCGAATTCCCTGACCCCTGAAGGATGATCCGTGAGCCAAGCCCTGATCAGCGCGCTGCAGAACCCCGCCCTCTATCCGCACCCTGTCGCGGGCTTCCAGCTCATCGAGACGCACATCTCCTGGGTTCTGCTCACCGGCGAGTACGCCTACAAGATCAAGAAGCCGATGAACTTCGGCTTCCTCGACTTCACCGGCCTGGACCAGCGCGGGCATTTTTGTAACGAAGAGCTGCGGCTGAACCAGCGCCTGACCGAAGGCCTGTATCTGGAAGTGCTGCCGATCACCGGCAGCGTCGAGGCCCCGCAGATCGGCGGCGAAGGCCCGGCGATCGAGTACGCGCTGAAGATGCGTCAGTTCCCCCAGGACCAGATGCTCAGCACCCTGCAGGCCAACGGCGAGCTGAACGCCGGTCACATCGACCAGATGGCCCGGCAGATCGCCGAGTTCCACCTGCAGGCGCCGAAAGTGCCGGTCGACCATCCGCTGGGCACCCCGGACGCGGTCATGGCGCCGGTGGAACAGAACTTCGAGCAGATCCGCCCGTTCCTGACCGACAAGGCCGACCTGCAACAACTGGACAACCTGCAGGCCTGGGCCCAGGACAGCTTCAAGCGCCTGCACGGCCTGCTCGAGGCGCGCAAGGCCAATGGCTTCATCCGTGAATGCCACGGCGACATCCACCTGGGCAACGCCACCCTGATCGACGGCAAGGTGGTGATCTTCGACTGCATCGAGTTCAACGAGCCGTTCCGCCTGACCGACGTCTACGCCGATGTCGGTTTCCTGGCCATGGACCTCGAGGACCGCGGCCTGAAGTGCCTGTCGCGACGCTTCATCAGCCAGTACCTGGAGCTGACCGGCGACTACGAAGGCCTGGAGCTGCTGAACTTCTACAAGGCCTACCGCGCCCTGGTGCGGGCCAAGGTCGCGCTGTTCAGCCTGTCGCCCGACGCCGATGGCGTGCAGCGCGCCACCACCCTGCGCACCTACCGCAACTATGCCAACCTGGCCGAAAGCTACAGCGCCATCCCTTCGCGCCTGCTGGCCGTCACTCAGGGCGTCTCGGCGGTGGGCAAGAGCCATGTGGCGATGCGCCTGGTCGAGGCCCTGGGCGCGGTACGCGTGCGTTCGGACGTCGAGCGCAAGCGCCTGTTCGGCAAGCAGTCGGCAGCCGACGCCGGTCAGCTCGAGGCTGGCATCTACGACAAGGAAGCCAGCATCGCCACCTACCAGCGCCTGCATGAGCTGGCGGCGATCATCCTGCATGCCGGTTTCCCGGTGGTGCTCGATGCCACCTACCTCAAGCACGAGCAGCGCAAGGCGGCCGCGGACGTCGCCAGCGAGACCGGCGTGCCGTTCCTGATTCTCGACTGCCAGGCCCCCGACGCGGTGATCGCCAGCTGGCTGGCCCAGCGCCAGGCCGAAGCCATCGATCCTTCGGACGCCACCCTGGAAGTGATCCAGGCGCAGAAGGCCAGCCGCGATCCGCTGGATGCCGAGGAGCAGAAGCACAGCAAGCGCGTGAACACCCAGGAAAGCGCCAGCATGGACCAGCTGATCGAGCAGATCCGCCAGCACCTGCCCGGCCTTTGAGCCGCAAGGCGTGAAGCAGTCGACAGTTCACGCCTGAAGTCCGGCGCCCCTCCAGTGATGTCATTACAATATCATCACACCCCACGGAGGAGGCGCCGCCATGAATCAGCCCCGTCAGCTGGACAACGTCCTGTACTCGATGATCCGCGACGAGAAGATCGCGGCGTTCAACCGCGAGAAGCCCAGCGATACGACTATCGACTTTCGCGGCGGTGATTTCCGCGGCCTCGACCTGCGCGACCTGGACGTACGCGGCATCGACTTCACCGACGCGTACTTTCGCGCCGCCGACCTGCGCGGGCTCGACCTGCGCGAAAACGGCCTGGAGGGCGCCAGCCTCGCCCATGCGCAGATCTCCGGGACCTACTTCCCGGCTGAGCTCAGCGCCGACGAGATCCTGATGTCGGTGAAGTTCGGGACGCGGATGCGTTATCGCAGCGCTCGCCAAGGGTAAGCGTCTGGCCTGCGCCAGGCTGTGGATGGGAACTTTGTGGGAGCGGACACACATGGGAGCGGGCTTGCCCCGCGATAGCGTCTGCCCCAGCGATCGCCATCGCGGGACAAGCCCGCTCCCACGCAACCCGCTCCCATAGGGTCCCACCCAGCGAAAGTACTGCATCCCGTCGGCCCCGATGGCAAAAGGCCGCGTTATTCACAACCCCCGCTACACTCCTCATTGACCTGCTCGCGATTTATCCCCACGACCCGTTCAGCCATCGCAAGGAGGCTCGATGAACGATGAATTGCAGCATCTGAAAAACCTTGGCAAGACCTCCGCGCAATGGCTGCACGCCGTCGGTATCCACAGTGCTTCGGACCTGCGCCGGCTCGGCGCGGTGGGTGCCTATCAAGCCGTGAGAACGCGAGGATTCCGGGCTTCGAAGGTGTTGTTGTACGCCATCGAGGGGGCCCTGCTGGACATGCACTGGAACGACCTGCCGGCCGAACGCAAGCAGGCGCTGAACCAACAGCTCGACGCGAAATGCCCGGCACAGAAAAACGAAAAATAATTCGCAAAAGGCATTGACGCCGAAATGAGAATCGTTATGATTATCACAACTGGTCGCGAGACCGGTTGGGTAACCTGAATGCTCCCTGGTTCGGACGCTCAGATTATCTCCTCATCAGGCTAATCACGGTTATTGACCCGGCACTTTGCCGGGTCTTTTTTTGCCCGCGATTCAGTGCGCCTTGCGCAGCTGGGCGCAGTAGTCCTGCTCCGGCGTCGCCGGGGTGTACCAGACGAAGTCAGCCATGCCTGGCTCGACCGTCTCTCCCACTTCCATCAGCAACAGCACCTTGCCCTCGGCCGTGGCATCGAGGTCGGCCACATGCAGGGGCACACCCAGGTCCTTGCGCGCATGGTAGCTGCCGGTGAGCAACAGTGCCGGTTGCGGCGCGGCCAACAGCCGTTCGGCGATGCGTCGGTCGCGCTGCTGCTGCACCGCCAACATAGCAGGCAGCTGGCTTTCCGGCAGCAGGTTACAGTGGCCGGCGCGCACCTGAGCCAGCAGCGCCTGCACCACGGCCGGCGCATTGGAGCGCTCGCCCGGCGGTGTCGCTGGCTGGCGATAGGCCTGGCGGACCTCCTCCGGTGACAGGTTCGCGGCCAGCAGCGGATAAGGTTGGCCCAGGGCCTCGCGGATGATCGGCCCGTACAGCGCCCAGTCCCAGCCGGGTTGCCAGTCGAGGGCCTTGGGCAGGTCGGCTGCCGGCGACACCCTGCCCTTCTGCGCATCGACCAGGGCCTGCTGCCGTGGCTCGAGCATTTCCAGCAGCAGGCTGCCCTGTGGCCGGCGGCTCTCCAGGGCACGCAGCAACCAGAGCTGCAGGCGGTGGTGGTCGGGGTTGTCGTGCTTTTCACCCACCAGCACCCGTGGCGCATCGGCCAGGCGCTGGACCAGCTGCCCGGGACTCAAGGCCTGGCCGCTGGACAATTCGATGATCTGCCCCAACTGGACGTTGTCACGGCCCTCGGTACCCTGCCAGGCCGGCATGGGTGGCAGGCTCGCCTGGCAACCACCCAGCGCCAGCGCCAGACAGATGGACAGCAGGGGATGGCGCATGGTGCAAGCCTCTTAGCGAGTGATGATCAGCGGATGGCCGCGCTCCGGGTGCGGCTGGACCAGGACATCGATACCGAACACTGCCCGCAGCGCCGCTGGTGTCAGCACCTGTTGCGGCGTATCCAGGGCATGGCAGCGGCCCTGCTCCAGCAGCAGGATATGGTCACAGTAGCGCGCCGCCAGGTTCAGGTCATGCAGGATGACCAGCACCGCCGCGCCACGGTCGGCGAAGCTGCGCACAGCTTGCAGCGTGGTGTGCTGGTGCAGCGGGTCGAGCGCGGAGGTGGGCTCGTCGAGCAGCAGCGTGCTACCCGGCTCGCCCGGCCACAACTGGGCCAGCACCCGCGCCAGGTGCACGCGCTGGCGTTCGCCACCGGACAGCGCCAGGTAGCTGCGCTCGACCAGATGCCCCGCATCCGCCGCGGCCAGCGCCGCCTCGACGATCTCCCGGTCACGCTGACGGCCGCTGGCATGGGGCAGCCGACCTAAGCCGACCACCTCCTCGACACTGAACGCAAAACCCAGGCTGGACACCTGCGGCAACACCGCCAGTCGCCGTGCCCGTTCCTGGCCCGACCAGCCCTCCAGACCGCGACCATCGAGGCGAACCTGCCCGGTGCTGGGCGCCAGTTCGCCACACAGGGCACCGAGCAGGCTGCTCTTGCCGGCGCCGTTCGGCCCGAGTACGCCAAGAACCTGCCCGGGTCGCAGCGTCAGGTTGATGTCGTGCAGCACCAGGCTGCCACCGCGCTTGAGAGAAAGCCCTTGGACGTCGAGCATCAGCTGCGCACCTTCACCAGCAGGAACAGGAAGAATGGCGCCCCGATGAACGCGGTGACGATGCCAATCGGCAACTCCGCCGGGGCCAGGGCCAGACGCGCGATCAGGTCAGCGAACAGCAGCAGGGTACCGCCCGCCAGCAGCGACGCCGGTAGCAGCACCCGGTGATCCGGCCCCGCCACCAACCGCACCAGGTGCGGCACCACCAGGCCGATGAAGCCGATCAGGCCGGCGGCGGCAACCGCCGCCCCCACGCCCAGCGCCGTGCAGAACACCAGTTCGCGCTTGAGCGCTTCGACCTCGATGCCCAGGTGACGAGCTTCCGACTCGCCCAGCAGCAACGCGTTGAGCGCCTGCGCCCGGCGCGGCAGCCACAGGGCCACGGCCGCCGACACCAGCAGCAAGGGCCATAGCCGCTCGTAGCTGGCACCGTTGAGGCTGCCCAGGTTCCAGAACGTCAGGGTGCGCAGGGTGGCGTCGTCGGCCAGGTAGGTGAACAGGCCCACCGCCGAGCCGCCGAGCGCGGTCATGGCGATACCGGCCAGGAGCATGGTGGCCACGTTGGTCTGGCCGTCACGCCGCCCCAGGCGGTAGACCATCGCCGTCACGCCCAGGCCACCGACGAAGGCGCAGAGCGACAGCAGGTAAGGCGCGAACCAGTCGGGAATGCCCCCCAGCCAACTACCGCCGACAATCGCCACCGCCGCGCCCAGGGCGGCGCCGCTGGCGACGCCGACCAGCCCCGGGTCGGCCAGCGGGTTGCGGAACAGCCCCTGCATCGCCACGCCGGACAATGCCAGCACGGCACCGACCGCCAGCCCCAGCAGGGTGCGCGGCAGGCGGATCTGGCCGAGGATCATCTCGGCCTGCTCCAGGCCCTCGCCGGATACCGGCAAACCAATCAGGCGCAGGCCGGCGCGCAGGGTGTCGAGCAACGGCAGGCTGACCGGGCCCAGCGCCAGCGACAGCCAGACCGCGAGCAGGCACAGCAACGCCAGGGTAATGAACAGCGTACGTGGTCGAACCCGCTGCCTCATGGGTTGAAGCTGGCCTTGGCGGCAGGATAGAAGCTGACGGCCAGTTCATGCAGGGTGGCGGGCAGGCGCGGGCCCAGGCCACCGACCAGCAGCGTCGGGTCGAACGATAGCAGGCGCTTGTCGCGCACCGCGCGCGAAGTCGCCAGGGCCGGGTTTTCCTTGATCAGCGCCTGCAGGGCCTGCTCGCCGCTGAGGGCCCGGTCGGAGAACACCACCACGTCCGGATTCAGCGCGGCGAGGGCCTCTACCGAGAAGTTCTTGTAGCCCTGGTGATCGGCGAGGTTGCGTCCTCCCGCCTGGCGCAGCACCCAATCCCCGGCGGTGCCCTGTCCCGCGATCATCGGCTTGGCGCCGGCATGGCCGACCAGTAGCAGGACGCCGGGCGCCTTGTGCCCGGCCTGGGCCTGCTCGACCTGCTTGTGCAGCGCCTCCAGTTGCCGGCGATAGTCAGCGGCCAGCGCCTCGGCCTTCTGCGCGTCACCCAGTAACGCCCCCAGGTGCTTGAGGTTCTCGTCCACCGCGCCAACCTCGGCCTTGCTGGAGAACAGCTCGACCCGCACCCCGGCCTTGCGGATCTGCGCCAGCACCGGCGGCGGCCCCATCTCCTCGGTCCCCACCAGCACATCAGGGCGCAGGCTGAGGATGCCCTCGGCCGACAACTGGCGCTGGTAGCCGATGCTGGGCAGCGCCTTGAGCGACTCGGGGTGCTGGCTGGTGGTGTCGACACCGACCAGCCGCTGCTCGCCGCCCAGGGCGCTGATCCACTCGCTCAGGGCGCCACCGGCGCTGACCCAGCGCTGCGGCAGCTCGGCGGCCATGGTTTGGGCGGACAGGGCAAGACCGGCGCACAGGGCAATCAAGGCAGCGGGACGGCGCATCATCGGATTCCTTTGCAGAGGGCGGGCAGCACACCTTGTGGCGGGCGGCACAAGTGCGCACCATAGACAGCCTGGCGCGGCGAATGCGGGCAATTTGATAATTATTCGCATTGAAGCGTCAAGCCATCCCTTTGTCACACGGCTTAACCGGAAGCTCCGCCGCAATGCATTTTCTCTGCGCCTCCAACGACCTCGCCGAGGGCCACAGCCGCGCCTTCAGCGTAGCCGGCGTGCCGCTGTTCGGCGTGCGCCGCCAGGGCAAGGTCCACCTCTACCGCAACCGCTGCCCGCACCGGGGCATCCCGCTGAACTGGGCGGCGGACAGCTTTCTCGACGACAGCACGAGCCTGATCCAGTGCGCCCATCACGGGGCCCAGTTCCTGATAGAAAGCGGCGAATGCATCACCGGCCCCTGCGCGGGCGAATGGCTGGAGGCCCTGGACTGCCAGGAAGACAGCCAGGGCATCTGGTTCACGGATTGAGCAGCACCGGCAGCGGGCGATCGATGACCAGTTGCTGCGCATCCAGGCGGGTGCCGTAGGCCAGTACCTCGACCCCTTGCGCCACGGCGGCGCGCAGGGCCTGGGCATAGGCGGCGTCGATCTCCTCGGCAGGACGCACGGCCTCGATGCCGGTCAGATTCACACAATACAGCTGCACCGCACGGATGCCCTGGCGCGCCAGGGCGGCCAGCTCGCGCAGGTGCTTGGCACCGCGCTGGGTGACGGCGTCGGGGAAGGCCGCCACCGGCGTGTCGGGGTAACCCAGGGTTACGCTCTTGACCTCGACATAGGCCTTGGAGCCGTCGGCATACTCCAGGTAGAAGTCGATCCGGCTGCGCTCCTCGCCATAGGCCACCTCACGCTTGAGCGTGGTGAAGCCGGCCAGCTCGCTGACCACGCCGGCGCGCAAGGCCTCCTCCACCACGGCGTTGGCGCGCCCGGTGTTGACGCAGGCCAGACGGCCCTGGGGCGTTTCGCTGATCTCCCAGGTACCGGGCAACTTGCGCTTGGGGTCGTTGGAGCGGCTGAACCACACCTGCCCGCCCTCGCGCATGCAATTGAGCATGGAGCCGGTGTTGGGGCAGTGAATGGTGATCTGCTCGCCACTGGCCAGCTCGATGTCGGCCAGGAAGCGTTTGTAGCGGCGCAGCAGGCGCGCCTGTTCCAGGGGCGGAAACTGCATCGGTCAGCCCTGCCAGCTCTGCAGGCCACGGGCGATGCGCTGTACCGCCTCTTCCAGGCGCGGCAGGCTCTGGGTGTAGGCGAAACGCACATGATGACCGGCCTGATGTCGGCCGAAGTCCAGGCCCGGGGTGAACGCCAGGTGCTCGGTTTCCAGGAAATGCCGGCAGAACGCGAAGGCATCGCCGCCGAACGCGCTGATATCGGCATACAGATAGAAGGCTCCCTGCGGCTCCACGGCGATGCCGAAGCCCAGCCCGCGCAATGCCGGCAGCAGGTAGTCGCGGCGGCGAGCGAACTCGGCGCGACGCGCCTCGAGGATGGCCAGGGTTTGCGGCTCGAAGCACGCCAGCGCGGCATGCTGGGCCATGCTCGGGGCACTGATGTAGAGGTTCTGCGCCAGCTTTTCCAGGTCACCCACCGCCGACGGCGGGCCCACCAGCCAGCCCAGGCGCCAGCCGGTCATGCCGAAATATTTGGAAAAACTGTTCAGGACGAATGCCTCATCGTCCACTTCCAGCACGCTCGGCGCGTCCATGCCGTAGGTGAGGCCGTGGTAGATCTCGTCCACCACCAGATGCCCATGGCGCTCGCGGGTGGCCCTGGAAAGGCTGGCCAGCTCGTCGCGGTCGAGCACCGTGCCGGTCGGGTTGGCTGGCGAGGCGACCAGGGCGCCGACGGTGTCCTTGTCCCAATGGCGATCGACCAGATCGGCGGTCAATTGGTAATTGACGTCCGGCCCCACCGGCACCAGTTGCGCGCCGCCTTCGACCAGGCGCAGGAAATGCCGGTTGCATGGATACCCCGGGTCGGCCAGCAGCCAGTGCTTGCCCGGATCGACCAGCAGGCTGCTGGCCAGCAGCAGCGCGCCGGAGCCACCTGGGGTGATGAGCACGCGCTCCGGATCAAGTTCCACACCGTAGCGCTGGCCATAAAACCCGGCGATCGCCTCGCGCAGCTGCGGCAGGCCACGGGCCGCCGTGTAGCGCGTGTGCCCGGCGGCCAGGGCGGCCTGACCGGCGGCGACGATCGGCGCGGCGGTGGTGAAGTCCGGCTCGCCGATCTCGAGGTGGATCACGTCGTGGCCCGCGGCCTGCAGCTCGTTGGCACGGGCCAGCAGGGCCATGACGTGGAAGGGTTCGATGGCGCGACTGCGCGCACTGTGTGGCTGAGCCATGGGCCTTCTCTCAATTGGGTCTAAACTGGTGATTCTACCTGTGCACGCCAACGAACGCGCCGGTCATGCCGCTGTCAAAAGCAGGCATAGGGCGGGGTAGCGCACCCCGGATCTATCTGGTAAGTTCGGCGGCTCGCAGTCGCAGGGCCGGCGGGCGCCGGAGATGGAAGCAGCCTGCGCATTGGATCAGATGAGTGAGAGGCGGTCTATTCATGTCCACCGTAGAAAAGCAAAAAGTCCAGACCATGTACGGTGTCGAACCCTACGTAGAGACCAAGGGTGAGGAGTACATGGGCGAGCCCATGAAGAAGCACTTCACCAAGCTCCTCAACGCCTGGAAAGGCGAGCTGATGGTCAGTGTGGATCGCACCGTGGACCACATGAAGGACGAAGCAGCCAACTTCCCCGACCCGGCGGACCGTGCCAGCCAGGAAGAAGAATTCGCCCTGGAGCTGCGCAACCGCGATCGCGAGCGCAAGCTGATCAAGAAGATCGACAAGACCCTCGACAAGATCAAGGCCGACGAGTACGGCTGGTGCGACTCCTGCGGCATCGAGATCGGCCTGCGCCGCCTCGAGGCCCGTCCGACCGCCGACCTGTGCTTCGACTGCAAGGAAATTGCAGAGAAGAAGGAAAAGACTGTCGGTAAAGGCTGATCCCGGACCCTCGCAGACGGGGCGTATCGGTTGTGGAGGCGGGCTTGCCCGCTTTCCACGACGGGTACGCCCCGTCTTCATTTATATAGCTGTGCAATCCATGAACGACTCCCGCTACATCGGCCGCTTCGCCCCCACCCCCAGCGGCTTCCTGCACTTCGGCTCGCTGGTCGCCGCCCTCGCCTCCTGGCTCGACGCCCGCGCCGTGAACGGCCGCTGGCTGCTGCGTATGGAAGACACCGACCCGCCCCGGGAGATGCCCGGCGCCCGTGACGCGATCCTGCAGACACTGGAACGTTACGGGCTGGAGTGGGACGGCGAGGTGGTGTTCCAGAGCCAGCGTCACGACGCCTATGCCGCGGTGGTCGACCGCCTGTTCAACATGGGCCTGGCCTATGCCTGCACCTGCTCGCGCAAGCAGCTGGAAGGGCACAACGGCATCTACCCGGGCTTTTGCCGCAACGCCGGGCACGCCCGCGAAGGCGCGGCGATCCGTCTGCGGGTGCCGGAGCTGATCTACCGATTCAGCGACCGGGTCCAGGGCACCTTCGAGCAACACCTGGGCCGCGAGGTGGGCGACTTCGTCATCCAACGTCGCGACGGGCTGTATGCCTATCAACTGGCGGTTGTGCTGGACGACGCCTGGCAGGGTGTCACCGATATCGTGCGCGGCGCCGACCTGCTGGACAACACGCCGCGCCAGCTGTACCTGCAGGAGTTGCTGGGGTTCTCGCAGCCGCGTTACCTGCACATTCCATTGATCGTGCAGCCGGACGGGCACAAGCTGGGCAAGTCGTACCGCTCGCCACCGCTGGAGGCGGACCAGGCGACGCCGTTGCTGCTACGAGCCCTGCGGGCATTGGGGCAGGAGGCGGATCCGGCACTGGCGGGGGCCAGCCCGGCCGAGGTGCTGGCGGTGGCCCGGCAGCAGTGGCGGCCGGAGCACATTACGCGGCAGATGACGGTGCCCGAGGCTGAATTGCGCTAAAGCAGTACCGGCCCTATCGCGGGGCAAGCCCGCTCCCACGCAGACCACATTGGCATCGTGGGAGCGGGCTTGCCCCGCGATAGGGCCGGGACACCCAATACCAAAATCAAAAGCCCAACAAATTCAACCCCTTGGCGAACCCTACCGATTCCCGCTAGCATCGCCCCAGCCATTTGCGCCAATAATAAGTCCAAGCCCGCAGCGCCCAACCCATCGAGGCCAGCATGTACATCTATCGTTTGGTCCTGCTTCTGGTCGTGGGGATCTACCTGTTCTCCCCGGCCATCATGGACTGGTGGATCGAACCGACCGGTGCCTGGTACCGCCCCTACCTGCTCTGGCTGATCCTGATCGTCGTCACCTTCATCCTGCAGAGCCAACGAGATGCCGATGAGCTTTAGCCTGACCCAGATGATCCTGATCAGCACCGCCTACCTGCTGGTGCTGTTCGGCGTGGCCTGGATCAGCGAACGTGGGCTGATCCCGCGCGCGGTCATCCGCCACCCCCTGACCTACACCCTGTCGCTGGGCGTCTACGCCAGCGCCTGGGCCTTCTATGGTTCGGTCGGCCTGGCCTACCAGTACGGCTACGGCTTCCTCGCCTGTTACCTGGGTGTGTCGGGTGCCTTCCTGCTGGCGCCGGTGCTGCTCTACCCGATCCTCAAGATCACCCGCACCTACCAGCTGTCGTCGCTGGCCGACCTGCTGGCGTTTCGTTTTCGCAGCACCTGGGCCGGCGCGCTGACCACCATCTTCATGCTGATCGGCGTGCTGCCGCTGCTGGCCCTGCAGATCCAGGCGGTGGCCGACTCGATCAGCATCCTCACCGGCGAACCGGTCAAGGCACGGGTGGCATTCGCCTTCTGCGTGCTGATCGTGCTGTTCACCATCTTCTTCGGCTCGCGCCATATCGCCACCCGCGAGAAGCATGAAGGCCTGGTGTTCGCCATCGCCTTCGAATCGGTGATCAAGCTGCTGGCCCTGGGCGGCGTCGGCCTCTATGCGCTGTACGGCGTGTTCGGCGGGCCACACGGCCTGGAAGTCTGGCTGCTGCAGAACCAGACCGCCCTCGCCGCCCTGCACACGCCGCTGCAGGAAGGGCCATGGCGTACCCTGCTGCTGGTGTTCTTCGCCTCGGCGATCGTCATGCCGCACATGTACCACATGGCCTTCACCGAGAACTTGAGCCCGCGCTCGCTGGTCAGCGCCAGCTGGGGCCTGCCGCTGTTCCTGCTGCTGATGAGCCTGGCCGTGCCGCTGGTGCTGTGGGCCGGCCTGCGCCTGGGCGCCAGCACCAACCCCGAATACTTCACCCTGGGCCTGGGCATCGCCGCCAACAACGAAGCGCTGGCGCTGCTGGCCTATGTCGGCGGGCTGTCGGCCGCCAGCGGGCTGATCATCGTCACCACCCTGGCGCTGTCGGGCATGGCCTTGAACCACCTGGTGCTGCCGCTGTACCAGCCGCCGGCCGAAGGCAACATCTACCGCTGGCTGAAATGGACCCGCCGGGCGCTGATCGTCGCCATCATCACCGCCGGCTTCATCTTCTACCTGACCCAGAACACCCACCAGAGCCTGGCCAACCTGGGCATCGTCGCCTTCGTCGCCACCCTGCAGTTCCTGCCCGGCGTGCTTTCGGTGCTGTACTGGCCGACCGCCAACCGTCGCGGCTTCATCGCCGGTCTGCTGGCCGGCATGCTGGTGTGGATGGTGACCATGCTGCTGCCGCTGCTGGGCAACCTGCAGGGCTTCTATATCCCGCTGCTGGACATGATCTACGTGCTGGACGACACCAGCTGGCACATGGCGGCCATCGCCTCGCTGGCGGCCAACGTCCTGCTGTTCACCCTGATCTCGCTGTTCACCAACGCCAGCAGCGAAGAAGTCAGCGCCGCCGAGGCCTGCGCGGTGGACAACGTGCGTCGCCCGCAACGCCGCGAGCTGCACGCCGCCTCGCCCCAGGAGTTCGCCACCCAGCTGGCCAAGCCGCTGGGCGCCAAGGCCGCGCAGAAAGAGGTGGAACAGGCCCTGCGCGACCTCTACCTGCCCTTCGACGAGCGCCGCCCCTACGCCCTGCGCCGCCTGCGCGACCGCATCGAGGCCAACCTCTCCGGCCTGATGGGTCCGAGCGTGGCCCAGGACATGGTCGAGACCTTCCTGCCCTATAAATCCGGCAACGAGAACTACGTCACCGAGGACATCCACTTCATCGAAAGCCGCCTCGAGGACTACCACTCACGTCTGACAGGCCTTGCCGCCGAGCTCGACGCCTTGCGCCGCTACCACCGCCAGACCCTGCAGGAACTGCCCATGGGCGTGTGCTCGCTGGCCAAGGACCAGGAGATCCTGATGTGGAACAAGGCCATGGAGGAGCTTACCGGGATCGCCGCCAAGCACGTGGTCGGTTCGCGCCTGGTGACCATCGGCGAGCCCTGGCGCGGCCTGCTGCAAGGCTTCATCAACGTGCCCGACGAACACCTGCACAAGCAGCGGCTGGCCCTCGATGGCCAGCCGCGCTGGCTCAACCTGCACAAGGCGGCCATCGACGAGCCGCTGGCCCCGGGCAACAGCGGCCTGGTGCTGCTGGTCGAGGACCTCACCGAGACCCAGGCGCTGGAAGACAAGCTGGTGCACTCCGAACGCCTGGCCAGCATCGGTCGCCTGGCGGCGGGCGTGGCCCATGAGATCGGCAACCCGATCACCGGCATCGCCTGCCTGGCGCAAAACCTGCGCGAGGAGCGCGAGGGCGACGGTGAGATCATCGAGCTGTCCAGCCAGATCCTCGAACAGACCAAGCGCGTGTCGCGCATCGTCCAGTCGCTGATGAGCTTCGCCCATGCCGGCGGCAGCCAGCAGAACAGCGAGGAGCCGGTGTGCCTGGCCGAAGTCGCGCAGGACGCCATTGGTCTGCTGGCGTTGAACCGGCGCAATTTCGAAGTACAGTTCTTCAACCTCTGCGACCCGGAGCACTGGGTCGAGGGCGACCCGCAGCGCCTGGCCCAGGTGCTGATCAACCTGCTTTCCAACGCCCGCGACGCCTCCCCTCCCGGCAGCGCCGTGCGCGTGCGCAGCGAAGTGAACGAACACACCGTCGACCTGATCGTCGAGGACGAAGGCAGCGGTATTCCGAAAAGCATCATGGACCGCCTCTTCGAACCCTTCTTCACCACCAAGGACCCGGGCGAAGGCACCGGACTGGGGCTCGCTCTGGTCTATTCCATCGTGGAAGAGCATTATGGGCAAATCACCATCGACAGCCCGGCCGACATCGAGCGCCAACGTGGTACCCGGATCCGCGTGACCCTGCCCCGGCATGTCGTAGCGACGTCCCCTGAAATTCGAGACCGTCGAGAGAATTGAATCAATGCCGCACATTCTGATCGTCGAAGACGAAACCATCATCCGTTCGGCCCTGCGTCGCCTGCTCGAACGGAACCAGTACCAGGTCAGCGAAGCCGGCTCGGTGCAGGAAGCCCAGGAACGCTTCAGCATTGCCACCTTCGACCTGATCGTCAGCGACCTGCGCCTGCCGGGCGCCCCGGGCACCGAGCTGATCAAGCTTGGCCAGGGCACCCCGGTGCTGATCATGACCAGCTACGCCAGCCTGCGCTCGGCGGTGGACTCGATGAAGATGGGCGCGGTGGACTACATCGCCAAGCCCTTCGACCATGACGAGATGCTCCAGGCCGTGGCCCGTATCCTGCGCGACCGGCAGAACGCACCAGCGGCCGCACCAGCCGCCGAGCCACGCGCAGGCAACGGCAAGGCCGCCAGCGACAAGGCAGGTAGCGCGGCCGCCAACGGCGAGATCGGCATCATCGGTTCCTGCCCGCCCATGCAGGACATGTACGTCAAGATTCGCAAGGTCGCCCCGACCGACTCCAATGTACTGATCCAGGGCGAGTCGGGCACCGGCAAGGAGCTGGTCGCCCGCGCCCTGCACAACCTCTCGCGCCGGGCCAAGGCACCGATGATCTCGGTGAACTGCGCGGCGATTCCCGAGACCCTGATCGAATCGGAGCTGTTCGGCCACGAGAAGGGCGCGTTCACCGGTGCCAGCGCCGGGCGCGCGGGCCTGGTCGAGGCCGCCGACGGCGGCACCCTGTTCCTCGACGAGATCGGCGAACTGCCCCTGGAAGCCCAGGCCCGCCTGCTGCGCGTGCTGCAGGAGGGCGAGATCCGCCGGGTCGGGTCGGTGCAGTCGCAGAAGGTCGATGTGCGCCTGATCGCCGCGACCCACCGCGACCTGAAGAACCTGGCCAAGGCCGGGCAGTTCCGCGAAGACCTGTACTACCGCCTGCACGTGATCGCCCTGAAGCTGCCGGCCCTGCGCGAGCGCGGCAGCGACGTCAACGAGATCGCCAATGCCTTCCTTGCCCGCCAGAGCGCGCGCATCGGCCGCGACGACCTGCATTTCTCCCACGAAGCCGAGCAGGCCATCCGTCACTACAGCTGGCCGGGCAACGTGCGCGAACTGGAGAACGCCGTGGAGCGCGCGGTGATTCTCAGCGAGAGCGCGGAGATTTCCGCCGACCTGCTGGGCATCGATATCGAGCTGAGCGACCTGGAAGACGACGACGTGCTGGACAACCTGCCGACCCTGGCCGGCGCCAACAGCGCCAGCCACGAGCCGACCGAGGACCTGTCGCTGGAGGACTACTTCCAGCATTTCGTCCTCGAGCACCAGGACCACATGACCGAGACCGAGCTGGCGCGCAAGCTGGGCGTCAGCCGCAAATGCCTGTGGGAACGCCGCCAGCGCCTGGGTATCCCGCGACGCAAGAGCAACGCCACCAGCGACAACTGATTCAACGCCGACAGCTCGCGGGGAAAGCCCGCTCCCACGCACCAGGCAAGGGTGGCGTGGGAGCGGGCTTTCCCCGCGATGCGTTTGCGCGGTAACACATCAGTTCCCGCAAAAATCTGTTACCCACCCTGTCAGCCGTAACATCCCCCGAGGCGTAAGGTAACGAAATTTCTACATTTGCCCCGCCCAAAAACCTGCCTGAACCGCTGCCCCCCCTATTTCATTGGGTTTTCAAAAGTTGGCACGGCACCTGCTATATGTCTGGTACAAGAACAATAACAAGCACTGCAACTCAGAATAAGAACAAGACGAAACGGCTCACGCACAATAAGAACAAGACGGCGGAGGCGCAGCTAACTGATTCTTTTGGAGAGGCGTTGTGTTTGGGGCTTGCCCCACGATCAGGCAGAGAACAACAAAAACTGCACTCAAAAGCAGCACCTGAACTGATTGGATCGACAGATCAGCATCAACTCGGCGACCAAAGCAATCCGTTTGCTCTTCACCCCCGGTTTGGGGGTCGTCCACAAGCTTCGAGATTTGTGGACAGGGCATTCAACAAAAACAAGAAGCCCGGCAAAAAAACAATAAGAGCACGCAACGACTTTGATGGGGAGCTTCGGCTCCCCATGTCGTTTCTCCCTTTCGCATCGCCCTTGCCACACCGCCTACACCATTCCCCCAGTAAATGCTAGAATCCCCGCCCATCATGCGGCCATTCTCCTATCCTTGGCCGATCATTCCTTCAAACAGTGCATCCCATGCTGAAGAAGCTGTTCCAGTCGTTCCGCCCGCCCGTTCGTGGCCAGCACCACAGGCGCACCACGCCTGAAGTGATCAACAAGAGCCAGCACTCGCTGCAGCGCAGCCAGTTCAGCCGCCATGCCGTGGGCATCGTCGAGCGCCTGCAGGCAGCCGGTTACCAGGCCTACCTGGTCGGTGGCTGCGTGCGCGACCTGCTGCTGGGCATCACGCCCAAGGACTTCGACGTCGCCACCAGCGCCACGCCCGAGCAGGTCCGCGCGGAGTTCCGCAACGCCCGCATCATTGGCCGGCGTTTCAAGCTGGTGCACGTGCATTTCGGCCGTGACATCATCGAGGTCGCCACCTTCCGTGCCCCGCACTCGGATGAAGACCAGTCCGATAGCCACCGCTCGTCGCACAATGCCAGTGGCCGCATCCTGCGCGACAACGTGTACGGCACCCTGGAAGAAGACGCGCAACGCCGCGACTTCACCATCAACGCCCTGTACTACGACCCGGTCAGCGAGCGCATCCTCGACTACGCCAACGGTGTCCACGACATCCGAAACCGCCTGCTGCGCCTGATCGGCGATCCGACGCACCGCTACCAGGAAGACCCGGTACGCATGCTGCGCGCCGTGCGCTTCGCCGCCAAGCTGGACTTCGGCATCGAGAAACACACCGTGCAGCCGATCCGCGAGCTGGCGCCCATGCTGCGTGACATCCCACCAGCACGCCTGTTCGAGGAGAGCCTCAAGCTGTTCCTCAACGGCCAGGGCGCGATCACCTTCGAGATGCTGGTCGACCTGCAATTGTTCGAGCCACTGTTCCCGGCCAGCAGCCAGGCCCTGGAAGAGCGCCCGACCTACACCCACACCCTGATCAGCCAGGCCTTGAGCAACACCGACCTGCGCGTCAAGCAGGGCAAGCCGGTGACCCCGGCGTTCCTCTTCGCCGCCCTGCTCTGGCCGGCCCTGCCGGGCCGTGCGCTGTACCTGCAGAGCCAAGGCGTGCCGCCGATCCCGGCCATGAACGGCGCGGCCCACGACCTGATCGCCGAACAGTGCGCCCGCATTGCCATCCCCAAGCGCTTCACCCTGCCGATCCGCGAGATCTGGGACATGCAGGAGCGCCTGCCACGACGCAGCGGCAAGCGTGCCGACATGCTGCTGGACAACCCGCGCTTCCGCGCCGGCTACGACTTCCTGCTGCTGCGTGAAAGCGCCGGCGAGGAAACCGACGGCCTGGGCGAATGGTGGACCGACTACCAGGACGCCAACGACAGTCAGCGCCGCGACATGATCCGCGAGCTCGGCAGCCGCGACGACGGCGCCGGCGGTACTGCCGGCCCACGCAAGCGCAAACGCAGCGGCGGCAAACGCAAGCGCGACGACGAGCAGGCCTGGGACTGAGCATGAACACCCGTGCGTTCATCGGCCTGGGCAGCAACCTGGATGAGCCCGCCGAGCAGCTGCGCAGCGCCCTGCAGGCGCTGGACCTGATCGCCGACACCCGCCTGGCGGCGGCCTCGGCGCTCTACACCAGCGACTCGCTGCTGCCCGGCCAGCCGCGCTACACCAATGCCGTGGCGGCCATCGACACGGCCTTGGCTCCGCTGGACCTGCTCGACGCGCTGCAAGCCATCGAGAACGACCAGGGCCGCGTGCGTCAGGAGCGCTGGGGCCCACGCACCCTCGACCTCGACGTGCTACTGTTCGGTGACCAGGTCATCGACGTGCCGCGCTTGCAGGTGCCGCACTACCACATGCACGCCCGCCCCTTCGTGCTCTACCCGCTCGCCGAGCTGGTGCCCGCCGAATTCCGCCTCGCCGATGGCCGCGCCCTGGCGCAGCTGCTCGAAGATTGTCCGTTCGTCGGCCTGGAACGCCTGTAATTCGGGCGTTTCCGACGGCGGTAACGCCAGTAACACCGGTGCCGTAACAATGCGGTAACACGGCTGGTTGACTTCCCCCACCTCGCTCACGACTATAGGCGTCCCGCGGCGCCACTCTGCCGCAATCACCCATTTAGGCTCGGACGGACCTGTGCCCGAACATCACAGACGATTATGTGCCGCTCCGGAAGATGAATACACGCGTTGTACGCAGTTGTTGTTCACAGCGCCTGAACGAGGATTCCCCTACATGCCTGAAGTAACCCTGACCACCCTGCACGGCCTGAAGGCCAAGGGTGAGAAAATCACCATGCTGACCTGCTACGACGCGACCTTCGCCAAGGCCGCCAGCCAGGCCGGCGTGGAAGTCCTGCTGGTGGGCGACTCCCTGGGGATGGTCCTGCAGGGCCATGACAGCACCCTGCCCGTCACCAACCGCGACATGGCCTACCACACCGCCTGCGTCAAACGCGGCAATGATGGCGCGCTGATCCTCGCCGACCTGCCGTTCATGGCCCACGCCACCCCCGAGCAGGCCTTCGCCAACGCCGCCGAACTTATGCGCGCCGGCGCCCACATGCTCAAGATCGAAGGCGCCGCCTGGCTCGGCGAGACCATCCGCCTGCTGGCCGAGCGCGGCGTGCCGGTGTGCGCGCACATGGGCCTGACCCCGCAGACCGTCAACGTGCTGGGCGGCTACAAGGTCCAGGGTCGCCAGGAAGCCCAGGCCCGCCAGATGCGCGCCGACGCCATCGCCCTGGAGCAGGCCGGCGCGGCCATGCTGCTGCTCGAGTGCGTGCCCAGCGAGCTGGCGGCGGAGATTACCCAGGCGGTGAGCATTCCGGTTATCGGCATCGGCGCCGGCAGCGCCACCGATGGCCAGGTGCTGGTCCTGCATGACATGCTCGGGCTGTCGCTCAGCGGCCGCGTGCCGAAGTTCGTGAAGAACTTCATGGCCGGCCAGCCGGACATCCAGAGTGCCCTGGCCGCCTATGTCCGTGCGGTCAAGGACGTCAGCTTCCCTGGCAGCGAGCATGGGTTCAGCGCATGAATACCGTCAAGACCGTCCGTGAACTGCGTGCCGCCGTGGCCCGCGCCCGTGGCGAGGGCAAGCGCATCGGCTTCGTGCCGACCATGGGCAACCTGCACAGCGGCCATGCCGCCCTGGTGATCAAGGCCGCCCAGCGCGCCGACTTCGTGGTCGCCAGCATCTTCGTCAACCCGCTGCAGTTCGGCGCTGGCGAAGACCTGGACAAGTACCCCCGCACCCTAGTCGCCGACCAGGAAACACTGCTCCAGGCAGGCTGTCACCTGCTGTTCGCCCCCACCGTCGAGGAGATGTACCCCGACGGCATGGCGGTGCAGACCCGGGTGAGCGTGCCGCAGCTGTCCGAAGGCCTGTGCGGCGCCAGCCGCCCCGGGCACTTCGAAGGCGTGGCGACGGTGGTCAGCAAGCTGTTCAACATGGTCCAGCCGGACCTTGCCGTGTTCGGCGAAAAGGACTTCCAGCAACTG
The DNA here is from genome assembly GCF_014268865.1 of Pseudomonas sp. BW16M2. NCBI lineage: Bacteria > Pseudomonadati > Pseudomonadota > Gammaproteobacteria > Pseudomonadales > Pseudomonadaceae > Pseudomonas > Pseudomonas sp. BW16M2. The sequence continues at coordinate 29,458 of NZ_JABWRI010000011.1, forward strand.
GCGGTGATCCGCGCCATGGTGCGCGACCTGAACATGCCGATCCAGATCATCGGCGAGCCGACCGTGCGCGCCGAAGACGGCCTGGCGCTGTCGTCGCGCAATGGCTACCTGACGCCGGAGCAACGTGCCACCGCCCCGGTGCTGTACCGCACCCTGAGCGGCATCGCCGACGCCCTGCGCCGTGGCCAACGTGACTTCGCGGCGCTGATCGCCGAAGGCCAGGCCCAACTGGAAGCGGCAGGCCTGCGCAAGGACTACCTGGAAGTGCGCCATGCCCTGACGCTGCGCCCGGCGATGATCGACGACCGTGACCTGGTGGTGATCGCGGCGGCGTACCTGGGCAACACCCGGCTGATCGACAACATCTACCTGCACCTGGAAGAGCAGACCGCCTGAGATCCCTGCGTGGGCGCGGCGAACCGCCGCCCCACGCACGCCAGGTATCAGGCCGGTGACAATTTTAATCCACACCGTTCGCCTCCCCCCATTCCCGCCTTGGCGCCAATGCCTATAATGTCCAGCTTGCAACCGGCAACGAATGCCGCTGTCCAAGCCTGACCATGCACCAAGGAAACCACCCGCAATGGCGTATTACCGTACCCCCCACGATGTGACGGCGCTGCCCGCCTGGCAGGCGCTTCAGCAACACCGCGACGCCATGCAGGGCTTCAGCATGCGCGAAGCCTTCGCCGCCGACGGCAAGCGCTTCGAGCAGTTCTCCTTGAGCAGCTGCGGCCTGTTCCTCGACTACTCGAAGAACCTGATCACCGAGCAGACCCGTGACCTGCTGGTGAACCTGGCCAGGGACGTCGACCTGGAAGCGGCCATCAAGTCGATGTTCAGCGGCGAGATCATCAACGCCTCCGAAGGCCGCCCGGTGCTGCACACCGCCCTGCGCCGCCCGGTCGGCGACAAGCTCAGCGTGAACGGCGTCAACGTGATGCCGGAAGTGCACAAGGTGCTCAACCAGATCACCGAGCTGGTCGGTCGCATCCACGACGGCCTGTGGCGCGGCTACAGCGAAAAACCGATCACCGACGTGGTCAATATCGGCATCGGCGGCTCGTTCCTCGGCCCCGAGCTGGTCTCCGAGGCGCTGCTGCCCTACGCCCAGCGCGGCGTGCGCTGCCACTACCTGGCGAACATCGACGGCAGCGAATTCCACGAGCTGTCGGCCAACCTGCGCGCCGAGACCACCCTGTTCATCGTCTCGTCGAAGTCGTTCAACACCCTGGAAACCCTGAAGAACGCCCAGGCCGCACGCACCTGGTACCTGGCCCAGGGCGGTTCGGAAGCCGAGCTGTACCGCCACTTCATCGCCGTCTCGAGCAACAAGGCCGCGGCCGTGGCCTTCGGCATCCGCGAAGAGAACATCTTCCCGATGTGGGACTGGGTCGGTGGGCGCTACTCGCTGTGGTCGGCCATCGGCCTGCCGATCGCCCTGGCCATCGGCACCGCCAACTTCAAGGAACTGCTGTCCGGCGCCTACACCATGGACCAGCACTTCCAGACCGCGCCGTTCGAGAAGAACATGCCGGTGCTGCTGGCCCTGCTGGGCGTGTGGTACGGCAACTTCTGGGGCGCCCAGGCCCACGCGATCCTGCCGTACGACCACTACCTGCGCAACATCACCAAGCACCTGCAGCAGCTGGACATGGAATCCAACGGCAAGAGCGTGCTGCAGGACGGCACCCCGGTGAAGACCGACACCGGCCCGGTGATCTGGGGCGGCGTCGGCTGCAACGGCCAGCACGCCTACCACCAGTTGCTGCACCAGGGCACCCAGCTGATCCCGGCCGACTTCATCGTGCCGGTGGTGAGCTTCAACCCGGTGGCGGACCACCATCAGTGGCTGTACGCCAACTGCCTGTCGCAGAGCCAGGCGCTGATGCTCGGTAAAACCCGCGAGGAAGCCGAGACCGAACTGCGCGCCAAGGGCCTGAACGAGGCCGATATCGCCAAGCTGGCGCCGCACAAGGTGATCCCGGGCAACCGTCCGAGCAACACCCTGGTGGTCGAGCGCATCAGCCCGCGCCGTCTTGGCGCGCTGGTGGCGATGTATGAGCACAAGGTGTTCGTGCAGAGCGTGGTCTGGGGCATCAACGCCTTCGACCAGTGGGGCGTGGAGCTGGGCAAGGAACTGGGCAAGGGTGTCTACCAGCGCCTGGTCGGCGCCCAGGAGGACAACGCCGAGGATGGCTCGACCCAGGGCCTGATCAACTACTTCCGCGGCCGTCATCGCGGCTGATCCACTTCCTGCACCGGCCTCTTCGCGGGTAAACCCGCTCCCACAGGTTCAGTGAAATCCCTGTGGGAGCGGGTTTACCCGCGAAGAGGCCGGCACAGGCTGAACATCTCATCCAGCTACACTGTCCATCGAATAGCCGTTGCAGTCCCTCGCCCCTAACAAGAGCAGGACCACCCGCCATGTTCGATATCCGCGACTATCCCCAGGCCCTGGCCGTGAGCCAGTCCGCCACCCTCAGCGACGACGACTACCGCCGCCTCTACCGCCAGTCGGTGGATGATCCCGACACCTTCTGGGCCGAACAGGCCAGGCGCCTGGACTGGATCAAGCCCTGGTCGAGCGTGCAGCAATGCGATCTGAACACCGGCAGCGCCCGCTGGTTTGACGGCGCACAGCTGAATGTCAGCCATAACTGCATCGACCGACACCTGGCCCAGCGCGGCGAGCAGACCGCACTGCTCTGGGAAGGCGACGATCCAGCGGACAGCAAGGCCATCAGCTACCGCGAACTGCACCGCCAGGTCTGCCGCCTGGCCAATGCCCTGAAGGCGCGCGGCGTGAAGAAAGGCGACCGTGTGTGCATCTACATGCCAATGATCCCCGAAGCCGCCTACGCCATGCTCGCCTGCACGCGCATCGGCGCCATCCACTCGGTGGTGTTCGGCGGCTTCTCCCCCGATGCCCTGCGCGACCGCATCCTCGACGCCGACTGCCGTACCGTGATCACCGCCGACGAAGGCGTGCGTGGCGGCAAGCGCATTGCGCTCAAGCAGAATGTCGACAAGGCCCTCGCCAGCTGCCCGGCGGTGAGCAGCGTGTTCGTGATCAAGCGTACCGGCGCTGATGTGGCCTGGAGCGAAGGCCGCGACCTCTGGTACCACGAAGTGACGGAAAAGGCCGCTGACGACTGCCCGGTTGAACCGATGAACGCCGAGGATCCGCTGTTCATCCTCTACACCTCGGGCAGTACCGGCAAACCCAAGGGCGTGCTGCACACCACCGCCGGCTACCTGCTGCAGGCGACCATGACCTTCAAGACCGTGTTCGACTACCGTGACGGCGAGGTGTTCTGGTGCACCGCCGACGTCGGCTGGGTCACCGGCCACAGCTATATCGTCTATGGCCCACTGGCCAACGGCGCGATCTCGCTGATGTTCGAGGGCGTGCCCAACTACCCCGACACCTCGCGCTTCTGGCAGGTGGTCGACAAGCATCGGGTGAACATCTTCTACACCGCGCCCACCGCCCTGCGCGCGCTGATGCGTGAAGGCCCCGGCCCCTTGCAAAGTACCTCGCGCCAGAGCCTGCGCCTGCTCGGCAGCGTCGGCGAGCCGATCAACCCGGAAGCCTGGGAATGGTACTTCGAGGCCGTCGGGCAGAAGCGCTGCCCCATCGTCGACACCTGGTGGCAGACCGAGACCGGCGGCATCATGCTCACCCCCCTCCCCGGCACGCCACGGCTCAAGCCGGGCTGCGCCACCCAGCCGATGTTCGGCGTGCAACCGGTACTGCTGGACGACAAAGGCAAGCTGATCGAAGGCCCCGGCGCCGGACTGCTGGCGATCAAGGCCAGCTGGCCCGGGCAGATCCGTAGCGTCTACGGCGACCACCAACGCATGGTCGACACCTACTTCAAGCCGATGCCCGGCTACTACTTCACCGGCGACGGCGCCCGCCGCGACGCCGATGGCGACTACTGGATCACCGGGCGCATCGACGATGTGATCAATGTCTCCGGCCACCGTATCGGTACCGCCGAGGTGGAGAGCGCCCTGGTGCTGCACGACAGCGTCGCCGAGGCCGCCGTGGTCGGCTACCCCCACGACCTCAAGGGCCAGGGGGTATATGCCTTCGTCACCCCCATGAACGGCGTCGTGCCGGACGACGCGCTCAAAGCCGAACTGCTGGCCCTGGTCAGCAAGGAGATCGGCAGCTTCGCCAAGCCTGAACTGATCCAGTGGGCCCCTGCCCTGCCCAAGACCCGCTCGGGCAAGATCATGCGGCGCATCCTGCGCAAGATCGCCTGCAACGAACTGGACAACCTTGGCGACACCTCTACCCTCGCCGACCCCAGCGTGGTCCAGGGCCTGATTGACAAACGCCTGAACCAATAGGCCTCTCGCAGGGCGGCCTTTGCCGGCCGACCTGCGGTGAATTGACATATCGGTAAATGCCGATATTATCGCGTCATGGAACTGCTCGACGTATTCAAGGCACTCTCGAACCGCACACGCCTCGAGATCCTCAAAGGCCTGAAAGACCCGGTGAAACACTTTCCTCCACAGGACGAAGGTGACGTTCACACCGTGGGTGTCTGTGTGAGCAGTATCCAGGAAGGCGTGGGGCTGTCGCAGTCGACGGTGTCCGACTATCTGGCCACACTGCAGCGTGCAGGCCTGGTCGAGGTCCGCCGCATTGGCCAGTGGACCTACTACAAGCGCAACGAAGCGGCCATCAGCGCGCTCGCCGAGCTGATCGGCAGCGAACTGTAGGGTTTGCTTTTACCCTTATATATCGATATTTCTCGATATCCCGTTTTAACGAAACCAAGGAGTCATCACCGAGGTGCCTGCCAGGCGCCCAGAAACTGAAAGGCAGCTTGATCTCATTTAATACATCGATATTTCTCGATATCCCTTTTTATCGAAGCGAGGAAACACCATGAAAGCGTTGATACTGGATGCCTTCGGCGGCCCGGATGCGTTCGTCTATCGCGACATCGCCAAACCGGTGCCAGCGGCCGGGCAGGTGCTGGTCCGAGTGCATGCCACCTCCGTCAACCCGCTGGACTACCAGGTGCGCCGCGGCGACTATCCCGACCTGGTGCCGCTGCCGGCCATTACCGGGCACGACGTCTCCGGCGTCGTCGAGGCCGTCGGGCCTGGGGTAACGGCGTTCAGCCCCGGTGACGAGGTGTGGTACACCCCGCAGATCTTCGAGGGCGCTGGCAGCTATGCCGAATACCACGTCGCCGCCGAAGGCATCGTCGGCCGGAAGCCGCCGTCGCTGAGCCATCTCGAGGCGGCAAGCCTGAGCCTGGTCGGCGGCACGGCCTGGGAGGCGCTGGTGGTCCGCGCGGCGCTCAGGGTGGGCGAGCGCATCCTGGTGCATGGCGGTGCCGGCGGCGTCGGTCATGTGGCGATCCAGCTGGCCAAGGCCATGGGCGCCAGGGTCTTCACCACGGTGCGCGAAGCGAATGCCGAATTCGTGCGGCGCATGGGCGCCGATGTGGTCATCGACTACGAGCGCCAGGACTATGTCGACGTCATCCTCAAGGAAACTGCAGGCCAGGGCGTCGATGTGGTGTTCGACACCATCGGCGGCGATGCCCTGTCTCGCAGCCCGGACGCCCTGGCCCAGTTGGGACGCGTGGTGTCGATCGTGGACATCGCGCAGCCGCAGAACCTCATCCAGGCCTGGGGCAAGAACGCGAGCTATCACTTCGTCTTCACCCGGCAGCAGCGCGGCAAGCTCGATGAGCTGAGCGCGCTGGTCGAGCGCGGACAACTGCGGCCACATGTGGGCGCCGTCTATCCCCTGGCCGACGTTGCGCTCGCCCATGCCCGGCTGCAAAGCCCCAACAATGGCCTGCAAGGAAAGATCGCCATTGCGGTCGTGCCTGCGGCCGCCCCAGCCAGCGTTTGACGCCCCCCATCATCCAACGAGAACCGCCATGATCTACGAAATCGCCATACTTCCCATCCAACCGGCACATCTCGACAGCTTCAGGCACGCCTTCGCCGAAGTCGCCCCTCTGCTCAGCCGGGCCAATGGGCACATCAGCCACCTGCTCGCGCAAGGGGTCGAGACACCCCATCAATTCAACCTGATCGTCCAGTGGCAATCCCTCGAGGATCACACGCCTGGCTTCGAGGCCAGTGAAGACCACCAGGTCTTCATGGCCCACCTGTCGCCGTATTTTTCCGAGGAGCCCACGGTTTATCATGTCCAGGGTGGCGCGTTCGAGACGCGCGCCACCTCAGACCCGGCTGATGACCGGCTGAACGATAAACGCCTCAATTCATAGACGGCCGCCATGGCGGCCAGCACAGGTCGCCATGGAAGTCCTACGTCGTCGCATCGAAACCCAGGTCATGAGCCTCACCGGGCTGGCCCTCGGCCAGCTCGACCTGGAATCGCCCAAGGGTGATCCTGGCCTGTTCGGCCCACAGAGCATCAGCTGGCAGGTGCATGGCGACTTCCCCAGCATGCTGGTGGGCGGTATCAGCGCATTGATGTTGCAACTGCTGCACCCACTGGCACTGGCCGGGGTATGGGACCACTCGAACTTCCGCCAGGATCTGCTCGGACGCCTGCGCCGTACCAGCCAGTTCATCTCCGGCACCACCTTCGGCTCGACCCGTGACGCCGAGTGGCTGATCGACAAGGTCCGCACCATCCACCTCAAGGTCACCGGCACCGCGCCCGACGGCCGTCCCTATGCGGCCAGCGACCCCGACCTGCTGACCTGGGTGCATGTGGCCGAAGTCAGCAGCTTCCTCGCCGCCCACCTGCGTTATCGCAACCCCCGTCTGCCACGCGCCGAGCAGGACGCCTACTACGACGAGATCGCGCTGATCGCCGAGCGTCTCGGCGCACGAGACGTGCCACGTTCCTGCGCCGAGGTCGACGACTACCTGCGCCGCATGCGCCCGCAACTGCAGTGCGACGCGCGCAGCCTGGAGGTGGTGGACATCCTGCTCAAGGCCCCGGCGCCTAGCCGGATGGCCGAGCCGGTGGGCAAGCTGATGCTCAAGGCCGGCATCGACCTGCTGCCCGAATGGGCCAGCGAAATGCTCGGCCTGCAACTGGGCGCGGTCGAGCGGCGCATGATCCGCCTGGGCCTGAACAACACCGCCCCGGTGCTGCGCTGGGCCATGCGAAACGGTTCGGCGCACCGCGCGCGGCGGCGCATGGGCATCGAATGAGGTATTTTGCCCCGTTCATCGGAACCGATTTAACGTGCCATACTCCAAGCACTCCAGCCTGATACAGACGAAGCGACACATGCCCAAAGGATTGACCCGCGCTCTCGGCGCACTGCTGGCCCTCGTGGCCCTGTACGGCCTGCTCGGCTTTTTCATTCTCCCCGGTGTCGCCCTGCGCATCGCCAACCAGCAGCTGGCGCAGTACGCCACGGTGCCGGCGCACCTGCAGCGCATCGAGCTCAACCCGTTCAGCCTTGAGCTGACCCTCTGGGGCCTGCAGATCGGCGAACCCGGCAAGGAGCAGGTCGGCTTCGAGCGCCTGTATGCCAACCTCGCCCTCGACAGCCTGTGGACCAAGGCCCTGCGCCTGGACGCCGTGGAACTGGACAAGCCGCGCACCGAGCTGCTGTTCGCCAAGGACGGCAGCCTCAACCTGGCCCAGCTGTTCAAGATTCCGCCCAGCGAGCCCAAGCCGGAGGAGCCGCCCAGCGACCCGTTCCCGCTGCGCATCGCCAGCATCAAGCTCAGCGAGGGCTACCTGCACTTCCAGGACCTGCGCCCGAGCGAACCGATCGAGTTCCTCTACGACTCGATGAACCTGGAGCTGAAGAACCTCAGCACCCTGCCCGACGACAACGCCGACATGACCCTGGTGGCCAACGGCCCGGCCGGCGGGCGCATCGACTGGAGCGGCACCCTGAGCCTGGCGCCGATCGCCTCCGAAGGCACCCTCAAGGTCACCGACGGCAAGATGAAGCTGTTCTGGCCTTATGTGCGCGACGCCGTGCCGCTGGTGCTGGAAGACGGCATGGTCAGCCTCGACACCCACTACAAACTCAACCTCGCCAAGGAAACCGAGCTGCTGCTCGACAACACCTCGGTGCGGGTCGCGCCGTTCGCCATCAAGGCCCCGGACGGGCGCCCGCTGGCCCGCCTGGCCAGCCTGGAGGTCAGCGAGACCTCCATCGACCTGGCCAAACAGCTGGTCACCGTCGGCAAGATTCGCAGTGAGAAGCTGGAGACCTGGGCGGCCCTGGAGAAGGACGGCCAGCTCGACTGGCAGAAGCTGTTCGCCAGCCAGCCGGCCAAGGCCACGCCGAAGGAAAAGACCGAGCCCGCCGCCGCCGAACCGACCGCGGAAGAACAGGCCGCCAAGGAACCGAGCAAGCCCTGGCAGGTTCTGCTCAAGGACGTGCAGGCACGCAATTACCTGGTTCACCTGGCCGACCGTAGCCAGAAGGAGCCTGTGGCTCTGGATGTCGGCCCGCTCAACCTCGACCTGCAGAACTTCGACAGCCTCAACCAGTCGCCCTTCACCCTCAAACTCGACACCGGCGTAGGCAAGCAGGGCAAGCTGCAGGCCGCGGGCCAGGTCAACCTGGCACCGGTCACGGCGAAACTCGACGTCGCCACCCGCGACATCGACCTGCGGGTCGCCCAGGCCTACATCAGCCCGTTCATCCGCCTGGAGCTGCGCAGCGGCATGCTCTCCAGCGACCTCAAGGTCGACCTCAAGAGCACCGAGCCACTGGCCTTCAGTATCACCGGCAAGGCCCAGGCCAACCAGCTGCACACCCTGGACACCATCAAGAACCGCGACTTCGTCAAATGGCAGCAGGTCAACGTCGATGGCCTGTCCTATGTGCACGGCGATGCCCTGTCGATCGACAAGGTCACCCTGCTGCAACCCTATGCGCGCTTCATCATCAACGAAGACCGCACCACCAACGTCGACGACCTGCTGATCCCGCAACCGGCGGACAAGCCGGCCGCGGCGCCGAGCAAACCGGCGGCGTCCGGCAGTGGCAAGGAGCTGGGCATTCGTATTGGCCAGATCAGTATCAACGATGGTTCGGCCAACTTCGCCGACCTGACCCTTACGCCGAACTTCGCCACCGCCGTGCAGCAGCTCAATGGCCAGATCGGCACCATCGACAACCGCAAGCCGTCGCCGGCCAAGGTGGATATCAAGGGCAAGGTGGACCGCTACGCGCCGGTCACCATCAAAGGCGCGCTCAACCCGTTCAACCCGCTGGCCAGCCTGGACATCGCCACCAGCTTCAAACGTGTCGAGCTGACCACCCTCACCCCCTACTCCGGCAAGTTCGCGGGCATGCGCATCCGCAAGGGTCGGCTGAACCTCGACCTGCACTACCTGATCACCAACGGCCAGCTCAAGGCCGAGAACAAGGTGGTGATCGAGCAGTTGCAACTGGGCGAGAAAGTCGACAGCCCGGACGCCGTGGACCTGCCGATCCGCCTGGCGGTCGCCCTGCTCAAGGACACCGAAGGCAGGATCTCCATCGAGCTGCCGGTGTCGGGCGACCTCAACAACCCGCAGTTCAGCGTGATGCCGATCGTCTGGCAGACCCTGCGCAACCTGGTGTTGCGCGCGGCCCAGGCGCCGTTCAAGCTGCTCGGCGGGCTGGTTTCGGGCGGCGGCGCGGAAGACCTGGGCAACGTCTCGTTCGCGGCAGGCTCCAGCGACCTGACCCCTGAAGTGCAGACGTCCCTGGACAAGCTCGCCTCGGCTCTCAAGGAGCGTCCCGAGCTGCGCCTGGAGATCGAGGGTACCGCCGCCCAGAGCAGCGACGGACCGCTGATCGCCCAGCAGCGCCTGGAGCGCGAGTACCAGGCCACCTGGTACAAGATCCTCCAGCGCCGCGGCGACAAGGTGCCGGCCAACGCCTCGTTGCTGGTGGTAGATGACAGCGACAAGCCGGCGATGCTCGAAGGTATCTACCGCAACCGCCTGAAGCAGCAGCCGCCGGCCGAATGGGAGAAGCTTGGCCGTGACGAGCGCACCGCCAAGCTGCGCGAGGCGGTGATCAAGTCCTGGGCGGAAAGCACCGCACTGCTGCGTACCCTCGGCCAGGAACGCGCCAGCAGCATCAAGGACTACCTGGTGGACAAGGGCCAGCTGGAAGATGACCGGGTGTACTTCATCGACACCAATCTTGGCCAGGCAGAGAGCGATGGGCGTGTGGTGACGCCGATGCACCTGGATGCCGAGTAACCCTTCACCACCGAGTCGCCCTCATCACCGGCTTGCCGGCGATGAGGGCAGCACAGGCAATCAATCCCATCAGACCAGCCGCTGCCCCGACACCGCCGGGTGATACAGCGGCTGCACCTTGTTACCCGCAGGGTCCAGCAAATGGAAGCTACGGGCACCATCGCCATGATTGAAGGGGCGATCCAGCAGCGTCACGCCGTGGGCCTTGAAGTACTGGTACCAGGCTTCCAGCTCGTCCACGCTGTCGACGATGAAACCATAGTGATCCAGGGTCTGCAGCCCGTTGGCCGCACCAGCGCCGCGCCCGAGCGACAGGTTGTCGTTGCCGCAAGTAAGGTAGACCAGGTCTTCGTTGGCGCGATTCAGTACCTCCATGCCCAGCACATCCACGTAGAAGCGCTCGCACTCCTCCAGGTTGGGGACCAGCAAGGCGATATGACGCAGACCATTCAGGCGACCTGGACGGGCAGGTAGTTCGGACATGAGCGCGACTCCTTTTTTGTATACAATTCAAAATAGAATTTAAAACAAAAGGAGCTTTCTGTGTACTGCCTGTTTATCAAGACACGTGTGAAACCCGGTACCGCCGAGACATTCCTGGCGGCGATCAAGGCCAATGCCGCCGCTTCAGTGGCCACCGAGCCGGGCTGCCTGGTGTTCGATGTGGCCCAGGATCGGGAGAATCCAGATGTGATCTACCTGTACGAGATCTACCAGGATGACGCTGCATATGAGGCCCATACCCAGACCGCGCATTTCCGGGACAGCCGGCCGCTGGTGGAACCGTTGATCGTGGAGCAGGTGTGCTACGAGAGTGATGTGATCACACGTAATCCAGCGCTATAGCGCCCTGTGTAGGAGCGCAAGCACAAGCCCCGGCAAATGCCGGGGCTTGTGCTTGAAGGGGTGGCCAAGTCCTTTTGGCCGACGGGACATTCCTTATTCGGACTTCAGGCCATCAGCCGAGACGGCCTGCACGCCCTTGATCTTCTTGGCGATGGCGACCGCCATGTCCTTCTGCGCATCGGTAATGGCCACGTCCGAGGACAGCGACACTACGCCTTTGTTGGTTTCGACCTTGATGTCACTGCCTGGCACGCCTTTCTCGGTCATCAGGTCAGCCTTCACCTTGGTGGTGATCCAGGTGTCGGAAGTAGCTTCCTTGGCTTTGGTCACCTCACCGGCCGCCAGCGTCATCGGGGCCTGGGTGGACTGGGCAGCGAACGCCGCGTTAGCCATGGTCAGGGTCAGAGCGGTGGCAGTAGCGGCAGCAATGGCGAACTTCTTCATGTGGGTCACTCCTGTTTTTCGAAAGGTCTGCGCCGTGGATCCTGGCGTCAGGTAGGAGTGATGTTGCAGGGCGTGTGCCAGCTTTTTGATTTTAATTTTTATCTTATAAATCAATTAGTTAATAAATAGCCACTACATGGCTGATCGTGCATTTTGCAAGCCCGGGCAAAATCCTGCATGCAAGATGCAAGTCCACAAGACAAAGCCGCAGGCATAAAAAAAGGACCCCGAAGGGTCCTTCCTTTCAGCCTGGGAAGGCTTAGACGCCCGATGCCTTGGCAGCGGCAACGTCCTTGATCGACAGCTTGATACGGCCGCGGTTGTCCACGTCCAGTACCAGCACTTCGACTTCCTGGCCTTCCTTCAGCACGTCGGTGACTTTCTCGACGCGAGCATCGCTCAGCATGGAGATGTGTACCAGGCCATCCTTGCCAGGCAGGATGTTGACGAAGGCGCCGAAGTCGACGATGCGCTCGACCTTGCCGACGTAGATCTTGCCAATCTCGGCCTCGGCGGTGATGCCCAGGATGCGCTGCTTGGCAGCGTCCGCGGCTTCCTTGGTCTCGCCGAAGATCTTGATCGAGCCGTCGTCTTCGATGTCGATCGAAGCCTTGGTCTCTTCGCAGATGGCGCGGATGGTGGCGCCGCCCTTGCCGATGACGTCACGGATCTTGTCGGTGTCGATCTTCATCGCGATCATGGTCGGGGCGTTGGCCGACAGCTCGGTACGCGACTCGCCGATGATCTGGTTCATCTGGCCGAGGATGTTCAGGCGCGCTTCCAGGGCCTGGCCCAGGGCGATTTCCATGATCTCTTCGGTGATGCCGTTGATCTTGATGTCCATCTGCAGCGCGGTGACACCCTTGGCGGTACCGGCTACCTTGAAGTCCATGTCGCCCAGGTGGTCTTCGTCACCCAGGATGTCGGTCAGGACGGCGAACTTGTCACCTTCCTTGACCAGACCCATGGCGATACCGGCAACCGGAGCTTTCATCGGCACGCCGGCGTCCATCAGGGCCAGCGAGGCGCCGCAGACCGAAGCCATGGAGCTCGAACCGTTGGACTCGGTGATTTCCGACACAACGCGGATGGTGTACGGGAACACGTCGGCGGCCGGCAGCATGGCCTGGACCGAACGACGGGCCAGACGGCCGTGGCCGATTTCGCGACGACCGGCACCGCCCATGCGGCCACACTCGCCCACCGAGAACGGCGGGAAGTTGTAGTGCAGCATGAAGGGGTCTTTCTTCTCGCCTTCGAGGGTGTCCAGCAGCTGGGCGTCACGGGCAGTACCCAGGGTCGCGACGACCAGGGCCTGGGTTTCGCCGCGGGTGAACAGCGCCGAACCGTGGGTCTTCGGCAGAACACCGACTTCGATGTTCAGCGGACGTACGGTCTTGGTGTCGCGACCGTCGATACGCGGCTTGCCGTTGACGATGTTTTCGCGAACGGTGCGGTATTCGATCTCGCCGAAGATGTCTTTGACTTCGCCGGCCGAAGGCTGGCCTTCTTCACCGGAGAACTTGGCGATCGCCTGGTCGCGCAGCTCACCCAGGCGGGCATAGCGGTCGGCCTTGACGGTGATGGTGTAGCCCTGGGAAACAGCTTCGCCGAATTCAGCGCGGATGGCGTTGAACAGCTCGGTGTTGGCAACGGCAGGTTTCCAGTCCCAGGTCGGCTTGGCAGCTTCGGCTGCCAGCTCTTTGACCGCTTTGATCACGGCCTGGAATTCATCGTGGGCGAACAGCACGGCGCCCAGCATCTGGTCTTCGGTCAGCTCCTGGGCTTCCGATTCGACCATCAGCACAGCGTCGGAGGTACCGGCAACGACCATGTCCAGGCTCGAGGCAGCCAGTTGCTCGTAAGTCGGGTTCAGCAGGTAGCCGGTGCTTTCGTGGAAGGCAACGCGGGCGGCGCCGATCGGGCCTTCAAACGGAATGCCGGAGATGGCCAGGGCAGCCGAGGTGCCGATCATCGCGGCGATGTCCGGATCGGTCTTCTTGCTGGTGGAAACCACGGTGCAGACGACCTGGACTTCGTTCATGAAGCCTTCAGGGAACAGCGGGCGGATCGGACGGTCGATCAGGCGCGAGGTCAGGGTTTCCTTCTCGGAAGGACGGCCTTCACGCTTGAAGAAACCACCAGGGATCTTGCCGGCGGCGTAGGTCTTTTCCTGGTAGTGCACGGACAGCGGGAAGAAGCCCTTGCCCGGATCAGCCTGCTTGGCACCGACCACGGTCACCAGCACGGTGACATCGTTGTCGACGGTGACCAGCACGGCGCCGGTGGCCTGACGGGCAATGCGGCCCGTTTCGAGGGTTACGGTCGATTGACCGAACTGGAATTTCTTGATTACCGGGTTCACGGTTTCCTACCTTCTTCAGTGGCTCTTGGGGGAACTGGTTCTTGCGAATTCTTGGGCAGAACGGGGAATCGGCCCCATTGACCGTCCAGATACAACACGAGGCTGGGAGCCTGGCGCCGGGCGGATGAACCGCACGACAGACCAGGCTGCCAACCTCGCAGATCGCGTGGCGTGTCCAACGCCAGGGTTGCCGGGCAACCCTGCCGATGCATGCGACACGCCATGCAACACCACTGGCCAGGCCGCTATTAGCGACGCAGACCCAGGCGACCGATCAGGGCGCTGTAACGGGTGGTGTCTTTGCCCTTCAGGTAGTCCAGCAGCTTACGACGCTGGTTGACCATACGGATCAGACCACGACGGGAGTGGTGGTCTTTTTCGTTGGCCTTGAAGTGGCCTTGCAGCTTGTTGATGTTGGCGGTCAGCAGAGCAACCTGCACTTCCGGGCTACCGGTATCGCCGGCGGCTTGCTGGTAATCGGCAACGATCTGAGCTTTTTCTTCGACGCTGAGGGCCATTTGGCTTCTCCTGATAAACGGATTCCGCGAACGGTCTCCAATAGGCCAGGGACAAGTCCCCGTATTAATAAGAAGAGGTGTGACCGTGCCTAATAACAGCCACCCTCGTATCCACCGGTTTCAGCCGAAGCCCCTGCCGGTGGTTCCGGTCATTCCGACCGAATCAGTCGACGCGGCGCGATGCGCCCGTCTTCGCTCACTTCACCGATACCGATGAAGCGACCATTGTGATCCTGTACCCGGACCATGCCGAACTGCGGTGCCTCCGGCGCGCGTACCGCCTGGCCATGCAGCCAGTAGAACGCACTGTGCTCGGACAACTGCAGCAGCGGCCAGTCCTGCAACCCGCTGTCCGAAGGCATGAGGAAGCGATCGAGCGCTTCGTTGCCGCCTTCGGCGTGGGCCTGCTCGAGTTCCTCGAGCGTCACGGTCTGTGCCAGCTCGAAGGGGCCCGCCTGGGTGCGGCGCAGTTCGGCGACGTAGGCACCACAGCCCAGCGCCTCACCGATATCCTCCACCAGGGTGCGGATATAGGTGCCTTTGCTGCATCCAACCGACAGACGCGCACGGGTGCCTTCGCACTCGAGCAACTCCAAGCGGCCAATAGTAACAGAACGCGCCTCGCGCTCCACTACCTCTCCTGCACGTGCCAGCTTGTACAGTGGCTGACCATCGCGCTTGAGGGCCGAGTACATCGGCGGTACCTGGAGGATTTCACCCTTGAAACGCGGGATCACGGCCTCGATGTCGGCGCGACCAACGGTCACTTCGCGGGTCTGCAGGACTTCGCCTTCGGCGTCCGCGGTGCTGGTGGTCTGCCCCATCTGCATGACCGTCTCGTAGCCCTTGTCGGAATCGAGCAGGTACTGCGAGAACTTGGTCGCCTCGCCGAAGCACAGCGGCAGCACGCCGGTGGCCAGCGGGTCGAGGCTGCCGGTGTGGCCGGCCTTTTCCGCGTTGAGCAACCAGCGAACCTTCTGCAGCGCGGCGTTGGAGGTGAATCCCAGCGGCTTGTCGAGCAGGATGATGCCGCTGACGTTGCGGCGGATACGTTTGACCTGGGCCACCGCTTACTCCTTGGCGTCCAGCTCGTCGGCATCCTTGTGCAGGCGGTCTTCGGCCACCGCACGTTCGATCAGCGCCGACAGGTGAACACCACGGCTGACGCTTTCATCGAAGTGGAAATGCAGTTGCGGCACGCTGCGCAGCTGCATGACGCGGCCCAGATGCAGGCGCAGGAAGCTCGCGGCACTGGTCAGCGCCTTGAGGGTCTGCGGCACGGCGTCGGTCCCGTCCTGGCCCATCACGGTGATGAACACCTTGGCATGGCCCAGATCGCGGCTGACGTCGACGGCGGTGATGGTCACCAGACCGACGCGCGGGTCTTTGACTTCACGGCGGATCAGCTCTGCCAGCTCACGCTGCATCTGATCACCGATACGTTGGGTACGGCTGTATTCTTTTGCCATTCTTGCTACCTGTAACGTAAAGCGGCAAACGCCCGGTCAGGCTGAAGCCTGACCGGGCGCTACCTTGTGAGGCGCCGCCAGCCGCCTTGCGACGGGGCCTGCGCCATGCTCGCCCCTTACAGGGTACGAGCCACCTGGACTTTCTCGAAGACTTCGATCTTGTCGCCGACCTTGACGTCGTTGTAGCTCTTGACGCCAATACCACACTCCATGCCGTTACGCACTTCGGAGGCATCGTCCTTGAAGCGACGCAGCGATTCCAGTTCGCCTTCGAAGATCACCACGTCATCGCGCAGTACGCGGATCGGACGGTTGCGGTACACGGTACCTTCGATGACCATACAGCCAGCGATGGCGCCGAACTTCGGCGAACGGAACACATCGCGGACTTCGGCGACACCCAGGATGTTCTCGCGAACATCGCTGCCGAGCATGCCGGTCAGGGCCTTCTTGACGTCTTCGATGATGTCGTAGATCACGTTGTAGTAACGCATATCCAGACCTTCCTGCTCGACGATCTTGCGCGCACCGGCATCGGCACGCACGTTGAAGCCGAACAGCACCGCGTTCGAGGCCAGCGCCAGGTTGGCGTCGCTCTCGGTGATACCACCGACGCCGCCACCAATGACGCGTACCTGAACTTCGTCGTTGCCCAGGCTGCCGAGCGAACCCTGCAGCGCTTCGAGGGAACCACGCACATCGGTCTTGAGGACGATGTTGAGGGTCTTCTTCTCTTCCTGACCCATGGTCTCGAAGATGTTTTCCAGCTTGCCGGCGTGAGCACGGGCCAGCTTGACCTCGCGGAACTTGCCTTGACGGAACAGCGCAACTTCACGCGCTTTCTTCTCGTCAGCAACCACCGACATCTCTTCGCCAGCGTCAGGCGTACCGTCCAGGCCAAGGATCTCGACCGGGATCGACGGGCCGGCTTCCTTCACAGGCTTGCCGTTCTCGTCGAGCATGGCACGCACGCGGCCATAGTTGGAGCCGACCAGGACCATGTCGCCCTGACGCAGCGTACCGTCCTGAACCAGGATGGTAGCGACCGGGCCGCGGCCCTTGTCCAGGCGCGACTCGACCACGACACCACGACCAGGAGCGGTCGGAGTGGCCTTGAGTTCGAGGATCTCGGCCTGCAACAGGACAGCTTCGAGCAGTTCGTCGACGCCGGTACCCATCTTCGCCGAAACCTTGACGAACGGCGTGTCACCACCCCAGTCCTCGGAGGTCACGCCTTCGACCGACAGCTCGTTACGGATGCGATCGAGGTCGGCACCCGGCTTGTCGATCTTGTTCACGGCGACAACCAGCGGAACGCCAGCCGCTTTCGCGTGCTGAACGGCTTCGCGGGTCTGCGGCATCACGCCGTCGTCCGCCGCCACCACCAGGATGACGATGTCGGTCGCCTTGGCACCACGGGCACGCATCTGGGTGAACGCAGCGTGGCCCGGGGTGTCGAGGAAGGTGACCATGCCACGGTCGGTTTCGACGTGGTAGGCACCGATGTGCTGGGTAATACCACCGGCTTCGCCAGCGGCCACCTTGGCACGACGGATGTAGTCGAGCAGCGAGGTCTTGCCGTGGTCGACGTGGCCCATGACGGTCACGACCGGAGCACGCGAGGTGGTCTCGCCTTCGAACTTCAGCGATTCGGCCAGGGAATCTTCCAGGGCAGTGTCGCTGACCAGGGTGACCTTGTGGCCCAGCTCTTCGGCAACCAGCTGAGCGGTTTCCTGGTCAAGCACCTGGTTGATGGTGACCGGGGTGCCCAGCTTGAACATGAACTTGACGACTTCAGCGGCCTTGACCGACATCTGTTGCGCCAGTTCCGAGACGGTGATGGTCTCGCCGATGGTCACGTCACGAATGACCGGACCGGTCGGGCTCTGGAAACCGTGCGCATTGCGCTTCTTGCCCTTGCCCTTGCCACCGCGGCCACGACGGAAGCCATCGCTTTCTTCGTCGGTGGTGCGAGGTGCAGCGCGCGGAGTCGGAGCCTTTTCCTTCTCCTTGACCTTGACTTTGACCGACATGCGCGGCGCTTCGCCACGACCGGCCGCAGCCGGGCCACCACCGCGACGATCGTCATCACGGGTACGGCTTTCGTTGCGACGGGTCTCGTCTTTCTTGCGCTCGGCGGCACGGGCGGCGGCGTCTTCGGACACCGGCGCGTTGGCCACTACCGGGGCAGCAACCGGGGCAGGCTCGGCCTTCGGCGCTGGCGCGGCGGCCGGGGCCTCGGCAGCCTGACGGCGGGCCTGCTCCTCGTTGCGCTGGCGAACTTCGGCTTCAACCTTTTCGCGGGCGGCATTTTCAGCGGCGCGGCGTTCTTCCTGCTCACGCTTCTGCTCAGCCTGGATCTCTTCCGGGCTGCGCTGCACGAATACTTTCTTCTTGCGTACTTCTACGCTGATGCTCTTGCTACCGGCGACACGCAGAGTGCTGGTGGTCTTGCGCTGCAAGGTGATCTTGCGCGGCTCTTCCGCCTTGCTCTTGTGGCTGCTCTTCAAATGAGTCAGCAGGGTCTGCTTCTCATTGTCGGTCACTACCTGACCGGCGTCGGTGTGCGGCAGACCTGCCTCACGCATCTGCTGCAGCAGGCGCTCTACCGGTGCCTCGACCTCTTGGGCCAGTTCTTTCACCGTGACTTGCGTCATGCACTTCTCTCCTCAGGCCGCGCCTAATTACTCGAACCAGTGGGCTCGGGCGGCCATGATCAACTTGCCGGCACGCTCTTCGTCGATGCCGTCGATGTCGAGCAGGTCGTCAATCGACTGCTCGGCCAGGTCTTCGCGGTTAACCACGCCGCGCACCGCCAGTTCCGCCGCCAGGTCCTTGTCCATGCCCTCGAGGGAGAGCAGGTCTTCAGCCGGATGGGCGTCTGCCAGTTTTTCTTCGGTAGCGATGGCCTTGGTCAACAAACGGTCCTTGGCTCGAGCGCGGAGCTCATTGACGATGTCCTCGTCAAAGCCATCGATGTTGAGCATTTCTTCCAACGGTACGTAGGCAATTTCTTCGAGACTGGTGAAGCCTTCGTCGACCAGCACTTGTGCCAGCTCCTCGTCGACTTCCAGTTCCTCGATGAAGTTGCGCAGGATGTCGCCGGTCTCAGCCTGTTGCTTGGCCTGGATGTCCTTCTCGGTCATCACGTTCAGGGTCCAGGCAGTCAGCTGGCTGGCCAGGCGGACGTTCTGGCCGCCACGTCCGATGGCCTGTGCCAGGTTGTCCTCGGCCACGGCGATGTCCATTGCATGGGCATCTTCATCAACGATGATCGCGGCAACTTCTGCCGGCGACATGGCGTTGATGACGAACTGCGCCGGGTTCTCGTCCCACAGGACGATATCCACACGCTCGCCACCCAGCTCGCCGGATACGGCCTGGACGCGCGAACCACGCATGCCGATACAGGCGCCTTGCGGGTCGATGCGCTTGTCCTTGGAGCGGACGGCGATCTTGGCGCGCGACCCCGGATCACGGGAGGCGGCCATGACTTCGATGAGGCCTTCGGCGATTTCCGGCACTTCGATGCGGAACAGCTCGATCAGCATCTGCGGCGCGGTGCGCGACAGGATCAGCTGAGGACCGCGGTTCTCGGTGCGGATTTCCTTGAGCAGCGCACGCAGGCGCACGCCGACACGGAAGGTCTCACGGGGAATGATGTCTTCGCGGGCCAGCAGCGCTTCGGCGTTGTTGCCCAGGTCGACGATGACGTTGTCGCGGGTAACTTTCTTGACGGTACCGGAGATGATCTCGCCCACGCGCTCGCGGTAAGCATCGACCACCTGGGCGCGCTCAGCTTCGCGAACCTTCTGCACGATGACTTGCTTGGCGGTTTGCGCAGCAATGCGACCAAATTCGATCGACTCGATCTTCTCTTCGATCACGTCGCCAACTTTGGCTTCAGGATGACTTTCCTGAATCTTTGCTGGCCAGACCTCGATTGCCGGATCATCCAGATCCGCTTCTTCGACGACCGTCCAGCGACGGAAGGTCTCGTAGCTACCGGTGTGGCGGTTGATTTCCACACGCAGGTCGACTTCGTCTTCAAAACGCTTTTTGGTTGCAGTAGCCAGGGCCACTTCCAGCGCTTCGAAAATGACGCCGGGCGGTACACCCTTTTCGTTGGATACCGATTCAACAACCAGCAGTACTTCTTTGCTCATCGTACGCCTCGCCTTGCGCAAGCCATTGGCCCCGGATCTTTCACCGGGCCCGGCACGTCTCAGTCAAAACTGGGAATAATATTGGCCTTGTCGATCGAGTCGATCGGCAACAGGAACTCGTGCTGGTCTACCTGCACCACCACATCCTGCTCCTCCACACCGCGGAGAAGGCCCTGGAAGTTACGACGGCCCTCGAAGGGCGTACGCAGCTTGATCTTCACCTGCTCGCCGGCATGCGCAGCAAACTGTTCTAAGGTGAACAGCGGGCGGTCCATGCCTGGAGAGGACACCTCGAGGGTATATTCAGAGCTGATCGGATCTTCCACATCGAGAATGGCGCTTGCCTGACGGCTGACGGCTTCGCAGTCGTCCACCAGGATCCCGTCTTCCTTGTCGATGTAGATACGCAGTACCGAATGCTTGCCTTGGGAGACGTATTCGACCCCCCAGCATTGGTAGCCCAGGCCCTCGACCACCGGGGCCAACAAGGCCTGCAACTGTTCTAGCTTGCTCGACACCTGAACCCCCTCGTGCATGCTGTGCAAATAAAAAATGGGCGAAGCGCCCATCCCTGAAAGCGCCGTTGGACAACGGCGCCGAAAACTGTTCGGCTAGCAAAAAGCCCCTGAAAAGGGGCTCTGCTGAAGCTGGTTGCGGGGGCTGGATTTGAACCAACGACCTTCGGGTTATGAGCCCGACGAGCTACCAAGCTGCTCCACCCCGCGACAAAGCTGGGGCGAAAGTATAAGACTGAACCCTTTGCTGGGTCAATCCGACCTCCACCTGCAAGAAAGCCCGCTAAAGCGGGCTCTCATGCTTCAATTGGTACCGAGAAGGGGACTCGAACCCCTACACCCTATGGGCACAACCACCTCAAGGTTGCGTGTCTACCAATTCCACCACCTCGGCAATACTACTTCTTGAAACCCGTTACTGCTGCTCTTTGGCTGGAGGAGGTACGTCACCAGAGTTGGTGGTTTCGCTCTTCTGCTGCTGGAGCACCGGTACATCATCATTGACTGCCGGCTTTGGCTCTTTGACTTCCAGCACTGCTGGATCTGGCAGACCAGCTTGAGTCAGCTGGTGAGCCTGCTGCTTGGCGAAGTATCCTAACCCAAGTGCAGTCAAAAAGAAAGTGGCAGCAAGTATAGCAGTAACTTTACTCAAAAAGGTAGCGGAACCTTGGCTTCCGAACACAGTATTTGAAGCACCTGCGCCGAAAGATGCACCGGCTTCCGCACCTTTACCCTGTTGCAGCAGCACCATTACAACCAGTGCCAACGCTGCCAACAGATGAAAAACAACTACGACTGTTTCCAGCATTTGTTCAGTTTCCTGCGGCGCGACAAATTGCACCGAATTCGTCTGCGTTCAGGGACGCTCCACCAATGAGCCCCCCATCGATATCCGGCATGCCGAACAGTTCAGCCGCATTGGCCGCCTTCACGCTGCCGCCGTAGAGAAGTTGCACATTTTCTGCAACTTCGGCGTCCTTCGCCGCCAACTGCTTGCGGATGGCTGCATGCACATCCTGGGCTTGCTGTGGCGAGGCCGTCAAACCAGTACCAATGGCCCAAACGGGCTCATAGGCAATAACCGCATTGGCGAAAGCCTTGATACCGAACACGTCGATAACACTGCTTAGTTGACGCCCTACAACTTCGAGCGTCTCACCTGCCTCGCGCTCTGCAAGAGTTTCCCCTATACACAGCACTGGCGTCAAACCACTTTTCTGAGCGGCTGCAAACTTCTGATTCAGTACTTCGTCGCTTTCACCAATAATCTGGCGACGCTCGGAATGCCCAATCAATACATATTTGCAACCGACTTCAGCCAACTGACTCGGTGCAACTTCGCCGGTCAGCGCGCCTTGTTCAGGCTGTACTGCAGAATTCTGTGCTCCAACGATGACCCCCTTGCCTTTTAGCCCATCAACGACTTCGTTGATGAACAGGGCCGGCGGAAACACCGCGACTTCGATACCGTCGGGAATGAGCATTTCGCCCAAGCCCTGAGTCAGCTCAGCGACGCTGGCGCGGGTACCGTGCATCTTCCAGTTACCAGCTACCATGGGGCGACGCATGCTTTACCTCGTCGGTCAAAGTGGGCGCAGATCTTACCCAACCCGATCTGCGCTGGCAAGCCTCTTTCAGGCACAAACTTCTTCGACCAGCTTGGCCAGGGCCTCGGCATGGCCACGTACCTGGTTTTCATCGTCGCCCTCGACCATCACCCGCACCAGCGGCTCGGTACCGGACTTGCGCAGCAGCACCCGCCCACGACCAGCCATGGCCTCGGTGGCCTTGGCGCTGGCTTCCTTGACCAGGGGGTTCTCCAGCGGGTCATTCTTGCCGGCCGCGAAGCGCACGTTGATCAGCACCTGCGGGCACTTGCGCACGGCCTGGCGGGCCTGGGCGAGGTTTTCGCCACGGCGCTTGAGCGCCATCAGCACCTGCAGCGCGGCGATGATCGCATCACCGGTGGTGGTGTGACTGCCGCAGACGACATGACCGGAATTTTCGCCACCCAGCAGCCACTCGCGCTCGAGCAGTTCGGCCATGACATAGCGGTCGCCCACCTTGGCCCGCACGAACGGGATATCCAGTTCCTTGAACGCCAGTTCCAGGCCCAGGTTGCTCATCAGGGTACCGACCACGCCGCCCTGCAGCTTGCCACGCTCCTGCATGTCGCGACCGATGATGAACAGCAGTTCGTCACCGTCGACGATGGCGCCGGTATGATCGACCATCAGCACGCGATCGCCGTCGCCGTCGAAGGCGATACCGAGATCCGCATGCCCGACCAGGACCGCCGCCTGCAGCGACTCGATATGGGTCGAACCGCAGCCCTCGTTGATGTTCAGACCATCCGGGGCGGCGTGCAGCACGGTGACATCGGCACCCAGTTCACGGAACACGCTCGGCGCGACCTTGTAGGTGGCGCCATGGGCGCAGTCCACGACGACCTTCAGGCCTTCGAAGCTGGTGCTGCTGGGCACGCTGCTCTTGCAGAACTCGATGTAGCGGCCCGCCGCGTCATTGATGCGCGAGACCTTGCCCAGCTTGCTGGACTCGACGACATTCATCGGCTGGTCGAGCAGTTCCTCGATCATCAGCTCGACTTCGTCCGGCAGCTTGGTGCCGGCACCGGAGAAGAACTTGATGCCGTTGTCGTCATGGGGATTGTGCGAGGCGCTGATGACGATACCGGCCTCAGCATGGAAGGTGCGGGTCAGGTAGGCGATGGCCGGCGTCGGCATCGGGCCGAGCAGCATCACGTCGGCACCGGCGGCGGACAGGCCCGCCTCGAGCGCGGATTCGAACATGTAGCCGGAGATCCGCGTGTCCTTGCCCACCAACACGCGGCAGTTGCCCTGCTTGCGGAAGGCCATGCCGGCGGCCCAGCCGAGTTTCAGCATGAAGTCCGGGGTGATCGGGAATTGACCTACGCGACCACGGATACCATCGGTACCAAAGTATTTTCTGCTCATAGTGACTCCAATGTTCTTATTCGGCGTTCTGGACCGCGGCGATCATGCGCACGACATCGACGGTTTCGGTGACGTCGTGTACCCGCAGGATGCTTGCGCCCTTGGTCATGGCCAGGGCGGCCAGGGCCAGACTGCCGTAGAGCCGCTCGCCGACCGGACGGTCCAGCGCGAGGCCGATCATGCTCTTGCGCGAGACACCCACCAAGAGTGGCCGCCCCAGGCGATAGAGCGCTTCCATGTGTTTGAAAAGGCTGAGGTTATGCTCAAGGGTCTTGGCAAAGCCGAACCCAGGGTCGAGGATGATGCGCTCAGCCCCGATGCCGGCCGCCGCGCAGGCGGCCATGCGCTGTTCAAGATAGCGCGTTACATCGGCTGTCACATCCTCGTACTGCGGATTGTCCTGCATGTTGCCCGGCTCGCCACGCATGTGCATCAGACACACTGGCAGACCGGTATCGGCCGCCGCATCGAGTGCACCGTCGCGCTCCAGGGCGCGCACATCGTTGATCAACCCTGCGCCAAGGCGGGCCGTCTCGCGCATGACCGAAGGCGTCGAGGTGTCGACCGAGATGATCACATCGAGCCGACTGCTGATCGCCTCGACGATCGGCGCAACACGCTCCAGCTCCTCGATGGGCGATACCGCACGCGCCCCCGGACGGGTGGACTCGCCACCTACGTCGATCAGGGTCGCACCGGCCGCTACCATCTCCTCGGCATGGCGCAAGGCCGCATCGCGCTGGCTGAAGCGCCCACCATCGGAGAACGAGTCTGGGGTGACGTTGAGGATACCCATGACATGGGTACGGGACAAATCAAGAACCCGGTTGCCGCAAGGCAACCGGGTCGGGTACTGCGTCAAGCTCATAGATACCCTTAGTGTTGAGCCGCTGGACCGCCGATCGGCGACTCCGGACGATCATCCTGGGAAGCCTGGTTGCCGGAGGTACCGGAATCGTTGTCCCAGTCACGCGGTTCGCGCGGAGTGCGGCCAGCCATGATGTCGTCGATCTGGTCGGCATCGATGGTTTCGTACTTCATCAGCGCTTCGGCCATGGCGTCGAGCTTGTCGCGGTTGTCGGTAAGAATCTGTTTGGCCGTGGCATAGCACTGATCGATGATGCTGCGCACCTCGGAGTCGATCATCTTGGCGGTCTCGCCCGAGACGCTGGCATGCTGGCTCGCCGCGCTGCGACCGAGGAACACCTCGCCCTCCTCTTCCGCGTACATCAGCGGGCCGAGTTTCTCGGACAGGCCCCACTTGGTGACCATGTTCCGGGCAATCTGGCTGGCGCGCATGATGTCGTTGGAGGCGCCGGTGGTGACACCGTCGAAGCCCAGGGTCATCTCTTCGGCGATACGGCCACCGTACAGCGAGCAGATCTGGCTGATCAGCGCGCGCTTGGACAGGCTGTAGCGGTCCTCTTCCGGCAGGAACATGGTCACGCCCAGGGCGCGGCCACGGGGAATGATCGAGACCTTGTAGACCGGGTCGTGCTCGGGAACGACGCGACCGACGATGGCGTGGCCTGCCTCGTGGTAGGCGGTGTTCTGCTTCTCTTTCTCGGACATGACCATGGTCTTGCGCTCGGCGCCCATCATGATCTTGTCTTTGGCCAGTTCGAATTCCTTCATCTCGACCAGGCGCTTGCTGGCTCGGGCGGCGAACAGC
The DNA here is from genome assembly GCF_014268865.1 of Pseudomonas sp. BW16M2. Taxonomy (NCBI): domain Bacteria; kingdom Pseudomonadati; phylum Pseudomonadota; class Gammaproteobacteria; order Pseudomonadales; family Pseudomonadaceae; genus Pseudomonas; species Pseudomonas sp. BW16M2. The sequence goes on from NZ_JABWRI010000011.1 coordinate 54,620, forward strand.
GACGCCTCGTTGACCAGGTTGGCCAGGTCGGCACCGGAGAAGCCCGGCGTGCCACGGGCGATGACCGCCGCGTTGACGTTCTCGCCAACCGGCACCTTGCGCATGTGCACCTTGAGGATCTGTTCACGACCGCGGATGTCCGGCAGGCCGACCACCACCTGGCGGTCGAAGCGGCCGGGACGCAGCAGCGCCGGGTCGAGCACGTCGGGACGGTTGGTGGCGGCGATGACGATGATGCCATCGTTCATCTCGAAGCCGTCCATCTCGACCAGCAATTGGTTCAGGGTCTGCTCGCGCTCGTCGTGACCGCCACCCATGCCGGCGCCACGATGGCGACCGACGGCGTCGATTTCGTCGATGAAGATGATGCACGGTGCATGCTTCTTGGCCTGTTCGAACATGTCGCGAACACGGCTGGCACCCACGCCGACGAACATTTCGACAAAGTCGGAACCGGAAATAGTGAAGAACGGCACCTTGGCTTCACCGGCAATGGCCTTGGCCAGCAGGGTCTTACCAGTACCGGGCGGGCCGACCATCAGCACGCCGCGAGGGATACGGCCACCCAGGCGCTGGAACTTGCCCGGGTCGCGCAGGAACTCGACCAGCTCGCCCACTTCTTCCTTGGCCTCGTCGCAGCCTGCGACGTCGGCCAGGGTGGTTTTCACCTGGTCTTCGGACAGCAGGCGCGCCTTGCTCTTGCCAAAGCTCATCGGCCCGCCCTTGCCACCGGCACCGCCCTGCATCTGGCGCATGAAGAACATGAACACAGCAATGATCACCAGGATCGGGAAGCTGGCGACCAGCAACTGGGTCCAGATGCTCTGCTGCTCAGGCTGCTTGCCTTCGACGGTGACGTGGTTGTCCACCAGGTCGCCGATCAGGCCGTTGTCGGTAATGGCCGGGCGCACGGTCTTGAAGTTGTCGCCATCGGTGCGCTTGCCGGTAATGATGTAGCCGTCGACGGTCACGCGCTCGACCTTGCCATCCTTGACCTGCTGGATGAAGTCGGAATAGTTGAGGGTCTGCGGCTCGTTAGGGCTGGAGAAGTTGTTCATCACCGTCACCAGGACGGCGGCGATGATCAACCACAGGATCAGATTCTTTGCCATGTCGTTCAATTCGCTACCCTCTGAGGCCGGCGCACGACGCAGCCGTGCCTCGCATGATATTCATCGCCCTAACTTACTACATTACCCACGCATCCGCAGGCACCGTCTGTAACCCTTTGTGAAAGCTAGACTACACGAAGTTCGGACGATCCAGACGGGGCGGCCGATTGGAAATAACTATCGGCAACCCCGCAATACGCCTTTCATGCGCCCTTGAAACCCTTGCCCAGCAGGTACTGTTCACGGGAACGGTCTCGCGAGGACGACGGCTTGCGCATCTGCACCTTGTCGAACTTGCTGCGCACGTCCTTGAGGTACATGTCGAAGCCTTCGCCCTGGAAAATCTTGATCAGGAAATCTCCGCCAGGCTTGAGCACGCGGGTCGCCAGATCCAGGGCCAGTTCGCAGAGGAACATGGCGCGCGGCATGTCCACCGCAGGCGTACCACTCATATTGGGGGCCATATCGGAAATCACAAGGTCCACGTGCGAATCGCCGACCGCCTGCAGGATCTGCTGCAGCACTTCGTCCTGGGTGAAGTCGCCCTGGATGAAGGTGACATCGGGGATCGAGTCCATTTCCAGGATGTCCGAGGCGATCAGCCGGCCCTGGCCGCCAATCAGACGACTGGTCACCTGCGACCAGCCACCCGGCGCGGCGCCGAGGTCGATCACGCTCATGCCGGGACGGATCAGGCGGTCTTTCTCCTGGATCTCCAGCAGCTTGTAGCTCGCGCGCGAGCGGTAGCCATCCTTCTGCGCCTGCTTGACGAAAGGGTCGTTGAAATGTTCGCGCAGCCAGTTTGCGCTGCTTTTGGAACGTTGTACCACGGGGCACCTCGATGATATGCGTCGTGTTTGACTGGGCGGAGCCACAGGCCCTCGGGTAAAATGCCCGTCAATTTTACAGAATCAGACGAAAAGGGTCAGATTATGCCGCTCAATAACGAGCAGAAGAAGCAATACAAGTCCATTGGTCATGACCTGAAGCCGGTCCTGATCGTTGCCGGCAACGGTTTGAATGAAGGCGTGATCGCCGAACTGGAGCGCGCCCTGGTCGACCATGAGCTGATCAAGGTCGAGATTCGCTCGGAAGATCGCGAGGAACGCGCCGAGACCATCGCCGAGCTGTGCAAGGCCGGTCGCGCCGAGCTGGTGCAAACCATCGGCAAGAAAGCGCTGATCTACCGCAAGAACCCGCAGCCGAACAAGCAGCTGTCCAACATCCACCGTTACAAGTAACGGTAGCAGGGCTGCCAACGCAGCCTTGTGGGAGCGGGCTTGCCCCGCGAAACAGGCACCGCAGTGCATGGCACCGGCTTCGCCGGTGTTCGCGGGGCAAGCCCGCTCCCACAAAGCCTCGTTGCGACCCGGCTAGCGCCGCGCCTTGACCGGGACCGGCTGGGCCACCAGCACGATGCCGGAGAAGCCCAGCACCAGGAAGCAGAACATCTGCCAACGCTCGCCCACGGAAATCCCGTAGCGCAGCGTGTAGTAGCTGACGCAGGCGCCGAAGCCGAGCAGCAGCATCTGGCCGCGGAACTGCCGCCACCAGGCCGCCAGGCCGTCCACCCTCGCCAGCACCGCCAGCTGGGTCAACAGCCCGAGCATGGCCACGCCAATCAACCAGCGGTCGATCTGCGCAGCCACGTCGTGCACCAGCAACGGCGCCAGGCCACTGACCTTGAGCGCCGGCACCAGCCCCACGTGGAACACCCACAGGCCACCGACCCAGAACACCTGGGCCAGCTGCCAGAGGATCCCCTCGAGGGATGGCGCCCGCAGGCGCCGGTCAGATGTGCTTGACTTCGACAATCTCGTACTCGACCGTGCCACTTGGCGTCTTGACGACGACAGTATCACCTTCTTCCTTGCCGATGATGGCACGGGCGATCGGCGCACCGCTGGAGAGCTTGCCCTGCTTCACGTCGGCTTCGTCTTCGCCGACGATCTGGTAGGTCACCTCTTCATCGGTCTCGGTGTTCGCCAGCACCACGGTGGTGCCGAAGATTACCTTGCCGGTGTGGGCGATGGTGGTGACGTCGATCACCACCGAGTTCTGCAGACGGCCTTCGATATCGCGGATACGCGCCTCGACCATGCCCTGCTCCTCGCGGGCGGCGTGGTATTCGGCATTTTCCTTGAGATCGCCCAGCTCGCGCGCCTCGCCGATCGCCTGGCTCAGGCGCGGGCGCTCGGTCTTGCTCAGGAACAGATGCTCTTCCTCCAGGGCGCGAGCGCCCTGGACGGTCATCGGGTACTTGGTAATGCTCATGCTTTGAGTCCTGCATGCAGATCCTGCAGGCGACGAACGGTCTTTTCCGGACCGAATTTCAGCGCCTCGCAGATGGCTTCACCGGCCGCAATGGTCGTGGTGCAGTAGATCTTGTGCTGCAACGCATTGCGACGAATCGAGTAGGAGTCGGCGATCGACTGGCGGCCTTCGGTGGTGTTGATGATCAGCGACACTTCGTCGTTCTTGATCATGTCGACCACGTGCGGACGACCCTCGGTCACCTTGTTCACGCGACGCACTTTCAGGCCGGCCGCCTCGATCACCTTGGCGGTGCCTGCGGTGGCGACCACTTCGAAGCCCAGGGCGATCAGGTCGCGGGCAACGCCGGCTACCTGCGGCTTGTCGTCGTCGCGCACGCTGATGAACGCGGTACCGCCGGTCGGCAGCACTTCGCTGGCGCCCATCTGGGCCTTGGCGAAGGCTTCGCCGAAGCTGTCGCCGACGCCCATGACTTCACCGGTCGATTTCATCTCAGGGCCGAGGATCGGGTCAACCCCCGGGAACTTGGCGAACGGGAAGACGGCTTCCTTGACGCTGTAGAAGTTCGGGATGATTTCCTGGGTGAAGCCCAGCTCTTTCAGGGTCTTGCCGGCCATGACACGGGCCGCGATCATCGCCAGGGAAGTGCCGATGCACTTGGAGACGAACGGTACGGTACGCGAGGCGCGCGGGTTGACCTCGATCACGTAGATCTTGTCGCCCTGCAGGGCCAGCTGCACGTTCATCAGGCCGACCACGCCCAGCTCCAGGGCCATTTTCTTGACCTGGACGCGGACTTCGTCCTGCACTTCCTGGCTCAGCGAGTAAGGCGGCAGCGAGCACGCCGAGTCGCCGGAGTGAACACCGGCCTGCTCGATGTGCTGCATGATCGCGCCGATCACCACATCGGTGCCGTCGCAGACCGCATCCACGTCCATCTCGATGGCGCAGTTGAGGAAGTGGTCGAGCAGCACCGGGCTGTCGTTGGAGACCTGTACCGCTTCACGCAGGTAGCGCTTGAGCTCGTCCAGCTCGTAGACGATCTCCATGGCGCGGCCGCCCAGCACGTAGGACGGGCGAACCACCAGCGGGTAGCCGATCTTGCCGGCGGCAGCGATGGCTTCGTCTTCGCTGCGAACGGTGGCGTTTGGCGGCTGCAGCAGGTTCAGGCGCTGAACCATCTGCTGGAAGCGCTCACGGTCTTCGGCACGGTCGATGGCGTCCGGGCTGGTACCGATGATCGGTACGCCGGCTTCTTCCAGGGCACGCGCCAGCTTCAGCGGGGTCTGGCCGCCGTAGTGGACGATCACGCCTTTCGGCTTCTCGACGCGGCAGACTTCCAGCACGTCTTCCAGGGTCAGCGGCTCGAAGTACAGACGGTCGGAGGTGTCGTAGTCGGTGGAGACGGTTTCCGGGTTGCAGTTGACCATGATGGTCTCGTAACCGTCTTCACGCAGCGCCAGCGCGGCGTGCACGCAGCAATAGTCGAACTCGATGCCCTGGCCGATACGGTTCGGGCCGCCACCCAGGATCATGATCTTGTCGCGGGTCGACGGGTTGGCCTCGCACTCTTCCTCGTAGGTCGAGTACAGGTAGGCGGTATCGGTGGCGAACTCGGCAGCGCAGGTGTCGACGCGCTTGTACACCGGGAACACTTCCAGCTTGTGGCGGTGACGACGCAGGTTCTTGTCGGTGATGCCGAGCAGCTTGGCCAGGCGCTGGTCCGAGAAGCCCTTGCGCTTGAGGCGCAGCATGTAGTCCTTGTCGATCGACGACAGGGCCAGGGTCTTGACCTTCTCTTCTTCCTTGATCAGGTCTTCCATCTGCACCAGGAACCACAGGTCGATGCCGGTCAGGGCAAAGATTTCCTCGATGGTCATGCCCGAACGCATGGCGTCGGCAACGTACCAGATGCGCTCGGCGCCCGGCACGGTCAGCTCGCGCTTGAGGATGCTGGCAGCCTCAGGGCTGGCCAGGTCGACTTTCGGGTCGAGGCCGCACGCACCGACCTCCAGGCCGCGCAGGGCTTTCTGCAGGGATTCCTGGAAGGTACGGCCGATGGCCATGACTTCACCCACGGATTTCATCTGGGTGGTCAGGCGGGCGTCGGCTTTCGGGAATTTCTCGAAGGCGAAGCGTGGCAGCTTGGTGACGACATAGTCGATCGACGGCTCGAAGGACGCCGGGGTGCGGCCGCCGGTGATGTCGTTCTGCAGTTCGTCGAGGGTGTAGCCGATGGCCAGCTTGGCGGCGATCTTGGCGATCGGGAAGCCGGTGGCCTTGGAAGCCAGGGCGGACGAACGCGAAACACGCGGGTTCATCTCGATCACGACCATGCGGCCGGTGTTCGGGCAGATACCGAACTGCACGTTGGAACCGCCGGTCTCGACACCGATTTCACGCAGCACCGCCAGCGAGGCGTTGCGCATGATCTGGTATTCCTTGTCGGTCAGGGTCTGTGCCGGCGCCACGGTGATCGAGTCACCGGTGTGCACGCCCATCGGGTCGAAGTTCTCGATCGAGCAGACGATGATGCAGTTGTCCTTCTTGTCGCGGACCACCTCCATCTCGTATTCCTTCCAACCGATCAGCGATTCGTCGATCAGCAGTTCCTTGGTCGGCGACAAGTCCAGGCCACGGGTGCAGATTTCCTCGAATTCTTCACGGTTGTAGGCGATACCGCCACCGGTGCCGCCCATAGTGAACGACGGACGGATGATGCATGGGAAGCCGAGCTTCTCGAGGACTGCGTTGGCCTCTTCCATGCTGTGGGCGATACCGGAGCGCGGGCACTCCAGGCCGATGTCCTTCATGGCCTTGTCGAAGCGCGAACGGTCTTCGGCCTTGTCGATGGTGTCGGCGTTGGCACCGATCATCTCCACGCCGAACTTCTCCAGAACGCCGTGACGCTCCAGGTCCAGGGCGCAGTTCAGCGCGGTCTGGCCACCCATGGTCGGCAGCACGGCGTCCGGGCGCTCTTTCTCGATGATCTTGGCCACCGACTGCCACTTGATCGGCTCGATGTAGGTGGCGTCGGCCATGGCCGGGTCGGTCATGATGGTGGCCGGGTTGGAGTTCACCAGGATGACGCGGAAACCTTCCTCGCGCAGGGCTTTACAGGCCTGGGCGCCGGAGTAGTCGAATTCGCAGGCCTGGCCGATCACGATCGGGCCAGCGCCGAGAATCAGGATGCTTTTGATGTCTGTACGTTTTGGCATGGTTGTCACTCAAATCCGGGGTCAGTCGGCAAGCCGCTTTGAACAATCTGGGTCAGGCGCTGCCGGGCGCGGCGCGAGCCGGCCCGGGGCCTTGAAGCAGGATGCTCAGCGGCGCTTGGCCATGGCATCGGTGAAACGATCGAACAGTGGCGCGACGTCGGTCGGGCCTGGGCTCGCTTCAGGGTGGCCCTGGAAGCTGAACGCGCTCTTGTCGGTGCGCTCGATGCCCTGCAGGGTACCGTCGAACAGCGACTTGTGGATGGCGCGGACATTGCCCGGCAGGGTGGCTTCGTCGACGGCGAAACCGTGGTTCTGGCTGGTGATCATGACCACGCCGGTGTCCAGGTCCTGGACCGGGTGGTTGGCACCGTGGTGGCCGTGACCCATCTTCACGGTCTTGGCGCCGGAGGCCAGGGCCAGCAGCTGGTGGCCGAGGCAGATGCCGAACACCGGGATCTCGGTGTCGAGGATCTCTTTGATCGCCTGGATCGCATAGTCGCACGGCTCGGGATCGCCAGGGCCGTTGGACAGGAACACGCCATCAGGGTTGAGCGCCAGCACTTCGCTGGCCGGGGTCTGGGCGGGCACCACGGTGACGCGGCAGCCACGGGCGACCAGCATGCGCAGGATGTTCAGCTTGACGCCGTAGTCGAAGGCGACGACATGGTACGGCAGGTCGGCGGCATCGATGGTCGGGTGGCTGTCGGTCTTCAGTTCCCACACGCTGGAACGCCACTCGTAGCGCTCCTTGGTCGAGACCACCTTGGCCAGGTCCATGCCCTTCAGGCCCGGGAAGGCGCGGGCAGCGGCGATGGCGGCTTCTTCGCTGATGTTGTCGCCGGCCAGGATGCAGCCGTTCTGGGCGCCTTTCTCACGCAGGATGCGGGTCAGGCGACGGGTATCGATGCCGGCGATGGCGACGACGTTGTTGGCTTTCAGGTATTCGGGCAGGGACTGGGTGTTGCGCCAGTTGCTGGCCAGCAGCGGCAGATCGCGAATCACCAGGCCCGCGGACCAGACGCGATTCGATTCGGCGTCTTCGGCGGTGGTGCCGGTGTTGCCGATGTGCGGGTAAGTCAGGGTAACGATTTGCTGGGCGTAGGAAGGGTCTGTGAGGATTTCCTGGTAGCCGGTCATTGCAGTATTGAACACGACCTCACCAACGGTCTGACCGTCGGCTCCAATGGCTTCACCGCGAAAAATGCTGCCATCGGCAAGGGCGAGTATGGCTGGCTTAGTCAAGAAGACCTCCCGTAAATCAAGCCTGAAAGGGCGATCGCAGGTTGCAAAAAAGCGGAATGACGTATGGACACGTCACCCCGCTTTTATGCTGAATTAGTCTGCGCGCTTTTAGTGGACACACTAAAGCTGTAGCTTACAGAAAAATGCGTTTTGGGTCTACCGGGAATGTGTCTCTAAAACGCAGGATTGCGACAGACTGATTTGTCGGGATCCATTGTGGGAGCGGGCTTGCCCCGCGATGACACCCCACCAGGCCATTGCTGCCCGTCCCGACGCCATCGCGGGGCAAGCCCGCTCCCACAACCCCATACACAAGGGTCAATGCAGGTCGAGCACATCCTGCATGTCGTACAGCGCAGGCTCGCGCCCGTCCAGCCATAGCGCGGCACGCACCGCGCCCTTGGCGAAGGTCATGCGACTCGAAGCCTTGTGGGTGATCTCAAGGCGCTCGCCTTCGGCGGCGAACAGCACGGTGTGATCACCGACCACGTCACCCGCACGCACGGTGGCGAAACCGATGGTCTGGCGATCACGGGCGCCGGTCTGGCCTTCACGGCCATACACCGCCACCTCGCGCAGGTCGCGCCCCAGTGCATTGGCAACCACTTCGCCCATGCGCAGCGCGGTACCCGACGGCGCATCGACCTTGTGCCGATGGTGGGCCTCGATGATCTCGATATCCACGTCGTCACCCAGCACCCGCGCCGCCATGTCCAGCAGCTTGAGACTGAGGTTGACGCCCACGCTGAAGTTGGCGGCAAAGACGATCGGAATCTCCTTGCCCGCCTCGATCAGCAGCGCCTTCTCCTCGGCACTGAAGCCGGTGGTGCCGATAACCATGGCCTTGCCCGCCTTGCGGCAGAACGCCAGGTTCTTCAGGGTCACCGACGGATGGGTGAAGTCGATCAGCACATCGAACTCATCGACGACCTTGGCCAGGTCGTCAGAGATGGTCACGCCGATGCGCCCCAGCCCCGCCAGCTCACCCGCGTCGGCACCGACCAGGGAGCTGTCCGGACGATGGATGGCCGCGGTCAGGCCGGCCTTCGGCGCCTGATGCTGCACGGCCTCGATCAGCACCTTGCCCATGCGCCCGGCGGCGCCCATCACTGCAATACGTCGCATAGCCTGTTCCTTCTCAGAGATCGCCGAAGAAGCGCTTCACGCCCTCGAACCAGCCACTGGCCTTGGGCGAATGGGAGCTGTCGCCTTCGAGGGAATCACGCAGCTCCTCCAGCAGCTCGCGCTGACGGCGGCTGAGGTTGACCGGCGTTTCCACCGCCACGCGACACAGCAGGTCGCCCGCCGCGCCACCGCGCACCGGCGCCACGCCCTTGCCGCGCAGACGGAACTGCTTGCCGGTCTGGGTGCCTTCGGGGATCTTCAGCTTCACGCGACCGTCGAGGGTCGGCACTTCCAGCTCGCCACCCAGGGCAGCATCGGTGTAGCTGATCGGCACTTCGCAGTAGAGGTGCTTGCCGTCGCGCTGGAAGATCGGGTGCTCACGCACATTGACGACCACATAGAGGTCACCGGCAGGGCCGCCATGGGCGCCCGCCTCGCCTTCGCCGGACAGGCGAATGCGATCACCGGTATCGACACCGGCCGGCACCTTGACCGACAGCGTCTTGTATTCCTCGACACGACCTTCGCCGTGGCACGAACCGCAAGGGTCGGTGATGATCTTGCCCTGGCCGTGGCAACGCGGGCAGGTCTGCTGCACAGCGAAGAAGCCCTGCTGCATGCGCACCTGGCCGATGCCGCCACAGGTCGGGCAGGTCGACGGCGTCGAACCCTTCTTGGCGCCGGAGCCGTCGCACGGCTTGCAGTTGACCAGCGTGGGCACGCGAATGTTGACCGTGGTGCCGCGCACCGCCTCTTCGAGGTTGAGCTCGAGGGTGTAGCGCAGGTCACTGCCGCGCTGGACACCACCACGACCGCCACCGCGGCCGCCGCCGAAGAAGTCGCTGAAGACATCGCCGAAGATATCGGAGAAGTTGGCGCCACCGAAACCGGCACCGCCGCCACCCATGCTCGGATCGACGCCGGCGTGGCCATACTGGTCGTATGCCGCGCGCTTGCTGGCATCGGACAGCACTTCGTAGGCCTCGTTGGCCTCCTTGAACAGGTCTTCCGACTCCTTGTCGCCCGGGTTGCGGTCCGGGTGGTACTTCATCGCCAGACGGCGGTAGGCCTTCTTGAGATCACCTTCACTGGCGCCACGCTCGACACCCAGGACCTCATAAAAATCACGCTTTGCCATAGGTCATATGCACTCTTGGGGGCGTTCGGCATACCTCGGCGCATCGTGCGCCATGCCACCAGCACCTGTCGTCATAGGCGAATACGCCGTGACAGATGCCGTAAATAATTCTCGTGTTCCAGACACGCCAACGCGGGAGCAAGCTCCCGCGCGGCGACATCCTACCAGTTCACCAGCAAACGACGGTGAACCGGCCGACAACATGCAGGAATTACTGCTTGTTGTCTTTCACTTCTTCGAACTCGGCGTCAACCACGTCATCGTGCTTGGCTTCCGGCTCGGCCTGCTGGGCGCCGCCCTGCGGTTGCTCGGCCTGCTGCTCGGCGTACATCTTCTGAGCGACAGGCGCCGAGACCTTGGACAGTTCCTCGACCTTGGCGTCGATAGCGGCCTTGTCGTCGCCTTTGACGGCGGCTTCCAGGGCAACCACGGCGGCCTCGATGGCGGTCTTCTCTTCAGCGGTGACCTTGTCGCCGGCTTCAGTGACCATCTTGCGGGTCGAGTGGACCAGCGCGTCACCCTGGTTACGGGCGGCGGCCAGCTCTTCGAACTTGCGGTCTTCCTCGGCGTTGGCCTCGGCGTCACGCACCATTTTCTCGATTTCTTCGTCGGACAGGCCGGAGTTGGCCTTGATCACGATCGACTGCGCCTTGCCGGTAGCCTTGTCCTTCGCGCCGACGTGCAGGATGCCGTTGGCGTCGATGTCGAAGGTCACTTCGATCTGCGGTACGCCGCGCGGAGCCGGCGGGATGTCGGCCAGGTCGAACTTGCCCAGCGACTTGTTCTGCGAAGCTTGCTTGCGCTCACCCTGCAGCACGTGGATGGTCACGGCACCCTGGTTGTCGTCGGCGGTCGAGAACACCTGCGACTTCTTGGTCGGAATGGTGGTGTTCTTCTCGATCAGCGCGGTCATCACGCCACCCATGGTTTCGATACCCAGGGTCAGCGGGCTGACGTCCAGCAGCAGCACGTCCTTCACATCACCAGCCAGAACGGCGCCCTGGATGGCGGCACCCATGGCAACGGCTTCGTCCGGGTTGACGTCCTTGCGTGCTTCTTTACCGAAGAAGTCGGCAACGGCTTTCTGCACCATCGGCATACGGGTCTGGCCACCGACCAGGATCACGTCGTCGATCTTGCTGGCGTCGATGCCGGCGTCCTTCAGGGCGATGCGGCATGGCTCGATGGTACGGTTGACCAGGTCTTCGACCAGCGACTCCAGCTTGGCGCGAGAGATCTTCACGTTCAGGTGCTTGGGACCGGTCGCATCTGCAGTGATGTACGGCAGGTTGACGTCGGTCGACTGAGCGGAGGACAGCTCGATCTTGGCTTTTTCAGCGGCTTCTTTCAGGCGCTGCAGGGCCAGGGGATCGTTCTTCAGGTCCATGCCGGACTCTTTCTTGAACTCGTCGACGAGGTAGTCGATCAGGCGCATGTCGAAGTCTTCGCCACCCAGGAAGGTGTCGCCGTTGGTGGCCAGTACTTCGAACTGGTGCTCACCGTCGACTTCGGCAATTTCGATGACCGATACGTCGAAGGTACCACCACCCAGGTCATAGACGATGACGGTGTGGTCGCCCTTGCCCTTGTCCATGCCGTAGGCCAGCGCGGCGGCGGTCGGTTCGTTGATGATACGTTTCACGTCCAGGCCAGCGATGCGGCCGGCGTCCTTGGTCGCCTGGCGCTGGCTGTCGTTGAAGTAGGCCGGAACGGTGATGACCGCTTCGGTGACCGGCTCGCCGAGGTAGTCTTCGGCGGTCTTCTTCATTTTTTTCAGGACTTCGGCGCTGATCTGCGGCGGAGCCATCTGCTTGTCGGCAGCCTCGACCCAGGCGTCACCGTTGCTGGCCTTGACGATCTTGTAAGGCACCAGCTTGATGTCTTTCTGCACGACATCTTCTTCGAAACGGCGGCCGATCAGGCGCTTCACCGCGAACAGGGTGTTGTGCGGGTTGGTGACCGCCTGGCGCTTGGCCGACTGGCCGACCAGGATCTCGCCGTCGTTGGCGTAGGCGATGATCGAAGGCGTGGTACGCGCGCCTTCGGCGTTCTCGATGACCTTGGCGGTGCCGTTTTCCAGCACGGAGACGCAGGAGTTGGTGGTCCCCAGGTCGATACCGATGATTTTACCCATGTTGATTCTCCCGAAACTTGAATTTGGTAGCAGCGACTGCTTTGGCCAACTGCACTAATACTTGAAGGCTTGACACCTAGATGGGGGTGCCCGGAAAGATTTCAAGCCTTTTCGTTGATCGAAGGCTGCGGGGCGCTTGGCGCCTTGCTGACCACCACCATGGCGGGGCGCAGCAGGCGGCCATTGAGCAGGTAGCCCTTTTGGAACACGTTCAGCACGCTGTTCGGCTCGACATCGGCGCTTTCCTGCATGGCCATCGCCTGGTGGTGCTCGGCGTTGAATGGCTGGCCGTGTGGCTCGATGGTCTCCAGGTTGTAGCGCTTGAGGGTGTCCTGGAACATCTTCAGGGTCAGCTCGATGCCTTCGCGCATCGGCTTGATGGTCTCGTCATCAGCGCTGGACAGTTCCAGGCCACGCTCCAGGCTGTCGATGATCGGCAGCAGGTCGCCGGCGAACTTCTCCAGGGCGAACTTGTGCGCCTTCTCGACGTCCTGCTCGGCACGGCGGCGGATGTTCTGCAGGTCGGCGGCGGCACGCAGGGACTGGTCCTTGGCGGCGGCCAGCTGCTCCTCGAGCTCCAGGACACGGGCATCGGCATTCGCGGCGCCTGCTTCTTCGGAATTCAGGTTCTTCTCATCCAGCTGTTCGTCAGCCATTGGGTTTCTCCTCCACGATTTCTGTCGTGCGAGCCAGGCTCGCCATGTCTTGCCGGCTATATGGGGTCGGAAAAACCAGGTTCAAGGGGGAAGGTGCTTTTCCACATTCGTCGACCGGCTATTGGCAGACCCGCGAAAAGCACTGTATAAATATCCAGACACGACCCTTCGGGAGCTGCCCCATGCTGGTGCACCTGTCCATTCACAACTACGCCATCGTCGAACACCTCGACCTCGAGATCGCCCGTGGCATGTCCGTCATCACCGGCGAGACCGGGGCCGGCAAGTCGATCATGCTCGACGCCCTCGGCCTGGCCCTGGGCGACCGCGCCGACAGCGGCGTGGTGCGCCCGGGCACCGACAAGGCCGACATCCTCGCCACCTTCGACCTGGTCGACATCCCCGAGGCGCACGCCTGGCTCACCGAGCGCGACCTGGAAAGCGACGGCCCGTGCATCCTGCGCCGGGTGATCACCGCCGAGGGCCGCAGCCGTGGCTACATCAACGGCACCCCCTGCCCATTGGGCGACCTCAAGGCCCTGGGCGAGCTGCTGATCGACATCCACAGCCAGCATGAGCACCAGTCGCTGCTGAAGACCGACACCCACCGCCGCCTAGTGGACGAGTACGCCGGCGCCAGCGACCTGGCCCGCCAGGTCCAGCTGGCCGCCAAGCGCTGGAACCAGACGCGCCAGGAACTGGAGCGCCTGAGCAATTCCGGCGATGAGCAACGGGCACGCCACCAACTGCTCAGCTACCAGCTGGAAGAGCTGGACAATCTGGGCCTCGGCGAAAACGAGCTGGAACAGCTGGAGCAGGAGCACAAGAACCTGACCAACGCCGAGGCGCTGTTCGGCATCTGCCGCCAGGTCATCGACCAGTGCAGCGAAAGCGACTCGGGCAATGTACTGAGCGCCCTGACCGTCAGCCTTAACCGGCTCACCGCTGTCGGCAACGGCCCCAAGGCGCTGGGCGAGGCGGTCAACCTGATCGCCAGCGCGCAGATCCAGGTCGAGGAGGCCGTCGGCGAGCTCAACCGCTTCCTCGACAACTTCGACGCCGACCCGATGCGACTACAGGCCCTCGAAGAGCGCCTGGATACTATCTATACCCTCGCCCGCAAGCACCGCGTGCACCCCACCGAATTGCCGCACCTGCAGCAGCGCCTGATGGAAGAGCTGGAAGGGTTGAATGCCAGCGACGAGTCGATCGAGCGCCTCGGCGAGGAGCTGGCCGCTTACGCCCAGCACTTTAAAGAGAAGGCCGGCGAGCTGAGTGCGTTGCGCCAGCAGGCCGCCAAGCAATTGGCCACCGCCGTCGAGCAAGAAATCCAGCGCCTGGGCATGCCCGGCGGGCGCTTCTGCATCGAGCTCACGCCCTTCGACAACGGCGACCTGTCGCCCCATGGCCTGGAGCAGGTCGAACTGCTGGTCAGCGCCAACCCCGGCCAGCCACTCAAGGGCCTGGCCAAGGTCGCCTCGGGCGGCGAGCTGTCGCGCATCAGCCTGGCGATCCAGGTGATCACCGCGCAGACCTCGCGCATTCCGACCCTGGTGTTCGACGAAGTGGACGTGGGGATCGGCGGGCCGACGGCAGAGATCGTCGGCCAGTTGCTTCGCCGCCTCGGCGAGCGCGGCCAGGTCCTGACCGTGACCCACCTGCCCCAGGTGGCAGCGCAGGGCCATCACCACCTGTTCGTGCACAAGGTGCGCAACAGCGACACCACGCACACCGCCGTGGCCAGCCTGGGCAAGCGCGAACGGGTCGAGGAAGTGGCGCGGATGCTGGGCGGGATCGACCTGACCAAGGAATCGCTGGCCCATGCGCGCAAGATGGTGGTGAGCAGCAAGGCCTGAGCCTGCGCGCCCCTGTGGGATCGCGCAAGACTTGAGACACCACAAAGCACAAAGGCGACCCGAAGGTCGCCTTTGTCGTCAATAACGATCTAAATCGTTACTTCTTTTTACGCACATACAGAACCAGATTGTGGTCCACCAGCTCGAAACCATGCTCGGCAACGATCTCTTTCTGGCGCTTCTCGATTTCGGCATCGAAGAATTCAATGACTTCACCGCTGTCCACGTTGACCATGTGATCGTGGTGCTTGCCATCCGCCAGCTCGAACACCGCGTGGCCGCCATCAAAGTTGTGGCGCTCCACCAGGCCCGCCGCTTCGAATTGGGTCAGTACGCGGTACACGGTCGCCAGACCGACATCCTCGCCAGCTTCCATCAGCGCCTTGTAGACATCCTCGGCACTCATGTGACGCTGCTCGGCGGAGTCGAGCATCTGAAGAATCTTGACTCGAGGCAGGGTTACCTTGAGGCCCGCTTTGCGCAATTCGCTATTTTCAACCATGGTCAGCTTTCTCGCCGATGCTGCTTCGCAGCTTCTCTTAATACGGGTATGATCGGGGTTTACGTTGTCCAGCCAAGATAGTGGAAGTCGCCCACCGATGCAAAACACCAAGCTCTTGCTAACCAGCCTCACCCTAGTGGGACTGCTCGCACTCGCCGGTTGCTCGTTTCCCGGGGTTTACAAAATCGACATCCAGCAGGGCAATGTCGTCACGCAAGACATGATAGACCAATTGCGCCCGGGAATGACCCGCCGGCAAGTAAGGTTTATCATGGGCAACCCCCTGCTGCAGGACACCTTCCACACCAATCGCTGGGACTACCTGTACAGCCTGCAGCCCGGCGGCGGCCAGCGCCAGCAGGAGCGCATGAGCATCTTCTTCAACGAGAACGACCAACTGGTCAGCCTCTCCGGCGACTTCATGCCGGGCGTCAGCCGCGACCAGGAAATCCTCGGCGGCAGCGGCGACACCACGGTCAGCCCGGACAAGCAGCCAAGCCAGCCCGAGAAGCCGGCCAAGCCAGGCTCGCTGGAAGACACGCTGCAGAAAGAAATCGACAACATCGAGACCACTCCGGTCCCGACGCCGGCCCCGCTGGAAACCTCGCCGCAGTAATTGCGCCGACACTAAAAAGCCCGGATCCAGTCCGGGCTTTTTATTGCGTTGCCGAATAGCCTTTGGATCAGGCCAACGCCATCACTACTCAGCCATTGATCTGCTTGGCACGCTGGCAAAACGCATCGACCATGGTATTAGCCGCCTGGTTGAACAGCGGCCCCAGGGTCGCCCGCACCAGGGCGCCGGCGTAGTCGAACGACAGGTCGAGGCTGATCTTGCAGGCCTTCTCGCCCAGCGGCTTGAACACCCACAGGCCATGCAGCTGGGTGAACGGCCCATCTTCCAGGTTCATTTCGATCGACTGCCCCGGCACCAGCACATTGCGCGTGGTGAACTGCTGGCTCATACCGCCCTTGGCCACTTCCAGCTTGGCGCGCATGTGCGTGTCGCTGGCCTCGAGCACGGTGGAAGCCGAGCACCAGGGCAGGAACTCCGGGTAGCTGGCCACATCGTTGACCAGGTCGTAGAGCGCCTGGGCAGGGAACGGCAGCAGGGCGGAGCGTTGAATATGGGTAGTCATCCAGGCGTCACTTCCAATCTGGGCGGCGCGTCGCAGCGCCTCGAATACGGTTCTGCACGGCAGAACGAGGCATGTATTGTCCGGGATTCACACAACTGGCTCAAGCACACCTAAACCCCGTAGCCGAGGACGCGGACTCTCCCTATAATGCCGCCCCTATGGCTAAGCAAAAGAAACATCCGACCGGGACCATCGCGCAGAACAAGAAGGCGCGACACGATTACTTCATCGAACACAAGTTCGAGGCCGGGCTGGTCCTGTCCGGCTGGGAAGTAAAGAGCCTGCGGGCCGGCAAGGCGCACCTGACCGACAGCTACGTGCTGCTCAAGGATGGCGAAGCCTGGCTGTTCGGCAGCCACATCACCCCGCTGACCACCGCCAGCACCCACGTCATCGCCGACCCGATCCGCACCCGCAAGCTGCTGCTGAACAAGCGTGAGCTGGAGCGCCTGGAAGCGGCCGTGGCGCAGAAGGGCTACACCTGCGTGGCGATGTCGCTGTACTGGAGCAAGCACCTGATCAAGTGCGAGATCGCGCTCGGCAAGGGCAAGAAGGAGTTCGACAAGCGAGACACCGTGCGCGAACGCGACTCCAACCGCGAGCTGCAGCGCACGATGCGCAACAAGGGCAAGGAAGAGTAAGCCGCCTTTCGCATTGCGGCGCCTGCTTCGCGGGTAAACCCGCTCCCACAGGTATGTCGCTGAATTCAGATTCGGCGCCATACCTGTGGGAGCGGGTTTACCCGCGAATGCCACCACACTGGCCTACCGCCCGCTGCGCCGCTCTGCCCGCGCCACCCGCTGAGCCTCCTGCTGCGCCTCTTGCAGCACCTCCTGCACATACAGGATGTGCCGGCTCGACACCTCCCGCGCATCGTCCGCGCGCCCCTCGACAATCGCCAGGTACAACTCGCGATGCTGGCTGATCAGCATGTCGCGGGTCTCCGTGCGCTGTTGGTACATGCCGCCGATGTTGGTCACCACGTTGCGCTTGAGCAGGTCGAACAAGCCGCGGATGGTATGCAGCAGCACGGCGTTGTGGCTGGCTTCGGCAATGGCCAGGTGGAATCGCGCATCGGCCGCGCCCTCCTGCGCCCGATCCACCTCGCCGACACGGTTGTAGCAGTCCTGCAGCGCGTCGAATGCCGTCTTCAGCCGCTCGCGATCAGGCTCGGTGGCGCGCTGGGCCGCGTAGTACGCGCACGACGCCTCCAATGTATGACGGAACTCCAGCAAATCGCGCTGGGCCTCCGGATTACGCTCCAGCAACTGCAACAGCGGGTCGCTGAACGTTGAGCCCAAGGCTTCGGCCACATAGTTGCCGCCACCCTGGCGGCTGACCAGCAGCCCCTTGGCCACCAGCTTCTGGATCGCCTCGCGCAACGACGGACGGGACACGCCGAACTGCTCGGCCAGGACGCGTTCGGCGGGCAGGCGCTGCCCCGAAGTCAACGTACCCTCAAGAATCATCCCTTCCAACCGGTCGACGATGTCGTCGGACAGGCGCCGCTGGCGGACCTGATCAAAAACCATTGCTTGCTCTCCACGAACCCCGGGGATGCGAATCCGGGGGCGCCTATTCTGCGCCTATCCAGCCGGCGCCGACACCCATCAGGCGGCGATTTTCCCTGCCGCTCAGATGCCCGCTCATCGGCATCCGACCAAAGTTTTCCACAGGACAAATTGACACACCCTGCGCGGCGCTCTTAACCTAGCGCCCAGCCATTGTAAATTGGTCTTACCAATTATCCAATGCCAGTGCCTTGACCAACAACAATTAGGGGCCACCCCATATGCAAACCTGGCAACAACTCTATACCCCGCTTGGTAGCCTCGGCCTGTCCGCGCTGGCGGCGGTCATCCCCATCGTGTTCTTCTTCCTCGCCCTCGCCGTGTTCCGCCTCAAGGGCCACGTCGCCGGCAGCATCACCCTCGCGCTGTCGATCCTGGTGGCGATCTTCGCCTTCCAGATGCCGGTCGACATGGCCCTGGCCGCCGCGGGCTATGGCTTCCTCTACGGCCTGTGGCCGATTGCCTGGATCATCGTCGCCGCGGTGTTCCTCTACAAACTCACGGTCAAGAGCGGCCAGTTCGAGGTGATCCGCAGCTCGGTGCTGTCGATCACCGACGATCAGCGCCTGCAAGTGCTGCTGATCGGCTTCTGCTTCGGTGCCTTTCTCGAAGGCGCGGCCGGCTTCGGCGCCCCGGTGGCCATCACCGCCGCGCTGCTGGTGGGCCTGGGCTTCAACCCGCTGTACGCCGCCGGCCTGTGCCTGATCGCCAACACCGCGCCAGTGGCCTTCGGCGCCCTGGGCATCCCGATCATCGTCGCCGGGCAAGTCACCGGCATAGACGCCTTCCACATCGGCGCCATGACCGGCCGCCAGCTGCCGCTGCTGTCGCTGTTCGTGCCGTTCTGGCTGGTGTTCATGATGGACGGCGTGCGCGGCGTGAAGGAGACCTGGCCTGCCGCCCTGGTGGCCGGCCTGAGCTTCGCCGTCACCCAGTACTTCACCTCCAACTTCATCGGCCCGGAGCTGCCGGACATCACCTCGGCCCTGGCCAGCCTGATCGCCCTGACCCTGTTCCTCAAGGTCTGGCAGCCCAAGCGCTCGTTCGTCGAAGCCAAGGGCAGCGTCGGCGCCGCCGTCGTGCAGTCGGGTGGCAGCCAGCCTTCGCCGTACAGCTTCGGCGAAATCTTCAAGGCCTGGTCGCCGTTCCTGATCCTGACCGTGCTGGTCACGATCTGGACCCTGAAGCCGTTCAAGGCAGCCTTCGCCCCGGGCGGCGCGATGTACAACTTCGTGTTCAACTTCGCCATCCCGCACCTCGACCAGCTGGTGATCAAGACCGCGCCGATCGTCACCGCGCCGACCGCCATGCCGGCGGTGTTCAAGCTCGACCCGATCTCCGCCACCGGCACCGCGATCTTCCTCTCGGCGCTGATCTCGATGGGGGTGTTGAAGATCAACGTCAAAACTGGTCTGACCACTTTCAAAGAGACCTTCTGGGAACTGCGCTGGCCGATCCTGTCGATTGGCATGGTGCTGGCCTTCGCCTTCGTCACCAACTACTCGGGCATGTCCTCGACCATGGCTTTGGTGCTGGCCGGCACGGGTGCCGCGTTCCCGTTCTTCTCGCCGTTCCTGGGTTGGCTGGGCGTGTTCCTGACCGGTTCCGACACCTCGTCCAACGCCCTGTTCAGCTCGCTGCAGGCCACCACCGCGCACCAGATCGGGGTCAACGACACCCTGCTGGTGGCGGCCAACACCAGCGGCGGCGTGACCGGCAAGATGATCTCACCGCAGTCGATCGCCGTGGCCTGCGCCGCCACCGGCCTGGTCGGCAAGGAATCCGACCTGTTCCGCTTCACCGTCAAGCACAGCCTGTTCTTCGCCACCATCGTCGGCCTGATCACCCTGATCCAGGCTTACTGGCTGACCGGCATGCTGGTTCATCACTAAAGTGAAAGGGCCCGGGCGCCGACCAGCGCCCGGCATCACCTTCAACCCACGCTGCGAGAATCCATGATCATTTCCGCCTCCACCGACTATCGCGCCGCGGCCCAACGCAAGCTGCCCCCCTTCCTCTTCCACTACGCCGACGGCGGTGCCTACGCCGAGCACACCCTGCGCCACAACGTCTCGGACCTGGCCAGCATCGCCCTGCGTCAGCGCGTACTGAAGAACATGTCGGACCTGAGCCTGGAGACCCGGCTATTCGACGAGACCCTGAGCATGCCCGTGGCCCTGGCCCCGGTCGGTCTTACCGGCATGTACGCCCGCCGTGGCGAAGTGCAGGCGGCGCGCGCGGCGGCGGCCCATGGCATCCCATTCACCATGTCGACGGTATCGGTGTGCCCGATCGAAGAGGTGGCCCCGGCCATCGACCGGCCGATGTGGTTCCAGCTGTATGTCCTGAAAGACCGTGGTTTCATGCGCAACGCCCTGGAACGCGCCAAGGCGGCCGGCGTGAAGACCCTGGTGTTCACCGTCGACATGCCCGTGCCCGGCGCCCGCTACCGCGACGCCCACTCCGGCATGAGCGGCCCGAACGCGCCGCTGCGCCGCGTGTGGCAGGCCATGACCCACCCGCAGTGGGCGCTGGATGTCGGCCTGCTCGGTCGCCCCCATGACCTGGGCAACATCTCCAAATACCGGGGCAACCCCACGGGCCTGGCCGACTACATCGGCTGGCTGGGCAACAATTTCGACCCGTCCATCTCCTGGAAAGACCTGGAGTGGATCCGCGAATTCTGGGACGGCCCGATGATCATCAAGGGCATCCTCGACGCCGACGACGCTCGCGATGCGGTCAAGTTCGGCGCCGACGGCATCGTCGTCTCCAACCACGGCGGCCGCCAGCTCGACGGCGTGCTGTCCAGTGCCCGCGCCCTGCCGGCGATCGCCGACGCGGTCAAGGGCGACATCAAGATCCTCGCCGACTCCGGCATCCGCAGCGGCCTCGACGTGGTGCGCATGGTCGCCCTGGGCGCCGACACCGTGCTGATCGGCCGCGCCTTCCTTTATGCCCTGGCCACCCATGGCGAAGCGGGCGTGAAGAACCTGCTGGAGCTGTTCGAGAAAGAAATGCGCGTGGCCATGGTGCTGACCGGCGCCAAGTCCATCAGTGAGATCACCCGCGACTCGCTGGTCCGCGAACTGGGCGCCTGAACGCGCCCGCCAACGCCTGATTGCCCGGGGCACGCCGCGCACAAGACGCCGCGGCCCCGCGAGGAGACTGCATGAGCCTGCCCGCCGCGTTCCTGCGTGATGCCGAGCGCCTGATCCCCGCCGAACGCCGCTTCGACGACCCGACCTCGACCCTGGCCTTTGGCACCGACGCCAGCTTCTACCGGCTGATCCCCAAGCTGGTGGTACGCGTGGAGTCCGAGGACGAAGTGGTCGCCCTGCTCCAGCTGGCCCAGCGTGACCGGGTACCCGTGACCTTCCGCGCCGCCGGCACCAGCCTGTCGGGCCAGGCGCTCAGCGACTCGGTGCTGATCGTGCTCGGCGACAACTGGAATGGCCGAGAGATTCGCGGCCAGGGCACGCAGATCCGCCTGCAGCCCGGGGTGATCGGCGCCCAGGCCAATGCCTGGCTCGCCCCCTTCGGGCGCAAGATCGGCCCGGACCCGGCCTCGATTAATGCCTGCAAAATCGGCGGCATCGTCGCCAATAATGCCAGCGGCATGTGCTGCGGCACCGCGCAGAACACCTACCACACCCTTGCCGGCCTGCGCCTGGTGCTGGCCGACGGCACCCGTCTGGACAGCGAAGACCCGGCCAGCGTGGCCGCGTTCGGGCAAAGCCACGCCGGCCTGCTGGACGAACTGGCGCGCCTTGGCCGCGAGACACGCGCCAACCTCGCGCTGGCCGATCGCATCCGCCACAAGTACCGGCTGAAGAACACCACGGGCCTGTCGCTCAACGCGCTGGTGGACTACGACCAGCCGCTCGACATCCTGCAGCACCTGCTGGTCGGCTCCGAAGGCACCCTCGGCTTCATCAGCGCCGTCACCTACGACACAGTGCCCGACCATCCGCACAAGGCCAGCGCGCTGCTGGTGTTCCCGAGCGTCGAAAGCTGCTGCCGGGCGGTGACCCTACTCAAGCCGCAACCGGTGTCCGCCGTGGAGCTGCTCGACCGCCGTAGCCTGCGTTCGGTGCAAGATATGCCCGGCATGCCGGCCTGGGTGAAAGGCCTGTCCGGCAACGCCTGCGCCTTGCTGATCGAGTCCCGCGCCGCCAGCCAGAGCCTGCTGCACGAACAGCTCGACCAGGTGATGGCCGCCATCGCCGAGTTCCCGCTGGAGCAAAAGGTCGCCTTCAGCGAAGACCCGGCGGTTTACAACCAGCTGTGGAAGATCCGCAAGGACACCTTCCCCGCCGTCGGCGCCGTGCGCCAGACCGGCACCACGGTGATCATCGAGGACGTCACCTTCCCCATCGAGCAACTGGCCGAAGGCGTCAACCGCCTGATCCAGCTGTTCGACAAGCACCGTTACGACGAGGCGATCATTTTCGGCCACGCCCTGGAAGGCAACCTGCACTTCGTCTTCACCCAGGGCTTCAACAGTGCCGAGGAAGTGGCGCGCTACCAGGCGTTCATGGACGACGTGGCACAACTGGTGGCGGTGGAGTTCGGCGGCTCGCTCAAGGCCGAGCACGGCACCGGGCGCAACATGGCGCCGTTCGTCGAGCTGGAATGGGGCAAGGACGCCTACCAGTTGATGTGGCAGCTCAAGCGCCTGCTCGACCCCAACGGCATCCTCAACCCCAATGTGGTGCTGAGCGAGGATCCGGATATCCACCTGAAGAACCTCAAGCCGCTGCCGGCCGCCGACGCGATCGTCGACAAGTGCATCGAGTGCGGGTTCTGCGAGCCGGTGTGCCCGTCGAAAGGGCTGACTCTCAGCCCACGCCAGCGCATCGTCATGTGGCGCGATATCCAGGCGAAGAAGCGTGCCGGCGTCGACATCCGCGAACTGCTGCGCACCTACCAGTACCAGGGCATCGACACCTGCGCCGCCACCGGCCTGTGCGCCCAGCGCTGCCCGGTGGGCATCAATACTGGCGAGTTGGTGAAGAAACTGCGCGGTCAGGCGGCCGAGCACGGCAAGGCCGCCGACTGGCTGGCCGAGCATTTCCACGCCACCCTGCGCGGCGCCCGCTTCACCCTGGCCGCCGCCAACGGCGCGCGCAGGCTGCTCGGCGCCCCACGCATGAGCCGCCTCAGCGCCAGCCTCAGCAGGGCCAGCAAGGGCCGCCTGCCGCAGTGGACGCCCGCCATGCCACAGCCGCTGCGCGCCATCGACTTCCCCGCGCCAAGCCACGATGCCCGCCCACGGGTCGTCTACCTGGCCGCCTGCGTGTCGCGGGTGATGGGCCCGGCCTACGCCGACCGCGAACAGAGCTCGCTGCTGGACAAGACCCGCGCCCTGCTGGAAAAGGCCGGCTACCAGGTGGTGTTCCCGGACAACGCCGACAGCCTGTGCTGCGGCCAGCCGTTCGCCTCCAAGGGCTACCCCGAGCAGGCCGAGCACAAGCGCCAGGAGCTGATCAACGCCCTGCTGCACGCCAGCCGCGGCGGCCTCGACCCGATCTACTGCGACACCAGCCCCTGCACCCTGCGCCTGGTGCAGGACCTGGGCGAGTCGCGGCTGGACCTGTACGACCCGGTGCGCTTCATCCGCACCCACCTGGTCGACCGGCTGGAGTTCACCCCCCAGGACGAGCCAGTGGCGGTGCACGTGACCTGCAGCACCCAGCACCTGGGCGAGAGCCAGGCGCTGATCGACCTGGCGCGGCGGTGCAGCAAGCAGGTGGTGATCCCCGAAGGCATCCATTGCTGCGGCTTCGCTGGCGACAAGGGCTTCACCACCCCGGAGCTCAACGCCCATTCGCTGCGCACCCTGAAGGACGCCGTGCAGTATTGCAGCGAAGGGATATCCACCAGCCGCACCTGCGAGATCGGCCTGTCGAGCCACAGCGGCATCGACTATCACGGCCTGGTGTACCTGGTCGACCGGGTCACCCGCGCGCGCAGCCTCTGATCCGCCAGGGCAGCCCCCGCCCCCTCTTCGGAGGGAGCGGGGGCTGCCCTGCGATGGCGTCGACAAGCGCTGCGCCACAACTGCGTCCTGCACAAACCCTGCGCACTCAAGTAAACTGGCGGCCTTTTCGCGCAGCCTCGGGCTGCCCCTGTCGATTTACCAAAGGTGCCCGCCATGCCCTGGCTGCAAGTACGCCTGGCCATCAGCCCGGAACAAGCCGAAACCTACGAAGACGCCCTGCTCGAAGTAGGCGCCGTCTCGGTGACCTTCATGGACGCCGAAGACCAGCCGATCTTCGAACCGGACCTCAACACCACCCCGCTGTGGTCGCACACGCACCTGCTGGCGCTGTTCGAGGCCGATGCCGAGCCTGAAGCGGTGTTTGCCCACCTGCAATTGCTGACCGGCGCCGAGCTGCCCGAACACCACGCCGAGGTGATCGAGGACCAGGACTGGGAACGCAGCTGGATGGACAACTTCCAGCCCATGCGCTTCGGCCAGCGCCTATGGATCGTGCCGAGCTGGCACGAAGCCCCGGAAAAGGACGCGGTCAACCTGCTGCTCGACCCGGGCCTGGCGTTCGGCACTGGCACCCACCCGACCACCGCGCTGTGCCTGGAATGGCTTGACGGCCAGCAGCTCGAAGGCACGCAAGTGCTGGACTTCGGCTGCGGCTCGGGCATCCTCGCTATCGCCGCGCTGCTGCTCGGCGCCCGCCACGCGGTCGGCACCGACATCGACGTGCAGGCTATCGAGGCCTCCCGTGACAACGCCCAGCGCAACGGCATCGCCGACGACAGGTTCGACCTGTACCTGCCCGAGCAGATGCCGGCCATGCAGGCCGACGTGCTGGTCGCCAATATCCTGGCCGGCCCGCTGGTCTCGCTGGCGCCGCAGCTGTCCGGCCTGGTACGCCCCGGTGGCCTGCTGGCGCTGTCGGGCATCCTTGCCGAACAAGGCGAGGAAGTGGCCGCCGCCTATACGGCCGACTTCGACCTGGACCCGATCGTCGTGCGCGACGGCTGGGTACGTATCAGTGGTCGCCGCCGCTAAGCGCGCCTAGACTCATTTCCTGCACAGTTCCCCGGACAGCCGCATGACCGACAGTTTCGTCACCCAGTGCCCGCATTGCCAGACCAGCTTTCGCGTCACCCATCACCAGTTGAGCGTGGCCCGCGGCGTGGTGCGCTGCGGCCAATGCCTGCAGGTGTTCAACGCGGCGAAACAGTTGCTGGAGCAGAACCGCGTTGCCACTGGTGAAAGCAGCGCCGAGGCACCGCCCGCGGTGGCGCAGCCGGTCGCACCGGTGCCCCCGGCAGCCGAGCCGGTGGCCGAAACTCCGGAATCGGACGAAGACAACTGGAGCGTCACGGCCGAGGAGCTGGACGCCCTCGACCTCGACCAGGAACTGGCGCGCCTCGAACGGCGCAGCCCGGGCGACCGGCGCGGCGCGGCGCAGAGCGTGTTGCAGGCCCGTCGCGACGAGCAGGCCGGTGATGGACACGGCGACGAGCTGTTCGGCACGGCCACTGATGACGACCTGACGCCCGTACAGGTGCGCGAGGAAGCGCCGGTACTGATCGAGCAGGAGCCGCTGGACCTGGAGCCCGCGGCCGACGACCGCACCGAGCCGACCCTCGGCAGCGCCGACCTCGACCTGGACGACGAACCGCCGGTGCGCCACCAGACAGCGGCCGACGACCTCGACGAGCCGCTGGAGCGATTGTCCGTCCACGACGAGCCGGTTCCGGAAAAAGGCCTGTCGGCGCTGGACGACGAGGTCCGCAGCGAACCGCTTTCAGCCCGCGACGAGGAACCCGACGAACAGCCCGGGCAACGCCTGGAGCCCAGCCTGGCGATCAAGCCCGAGCGCACGCGCAAGGAGCCGCTGGTGGACGTGGTCGACGACCCGTTGCAGCTGGACTGGGAAAAGCCCGCGCCGAACTGGGGCAAGCGCCTGCTATGGGGCTTCCTGACCCTGCTGGCCGCCACCCTGCTGGCGTTCCAGTACGTCTGGTTCCACTTCGACGAAATGGCCCGCCAGGACCAGTACCGCCCCTGGTTCCAGCAACTGTGCCCGGTGTTCGGCTGCCAGGTGCCGACCCGCGTGGACATCTCGCGGATCAAGAGCAGCAACCTGGTGGTACGCAGCCATCCGGACTTCAAGGGCGCGCTGATCGTCGACGCGATCATCTACAACCGCGCCCCCTTCGCCCAACCCTTCCCCTTGCTGGAGCTGCGCTTCGCCGACCTCAACGGCCAGCTGATCGCCAGCCGGCGCTTCAAGCCCAGCGAGTACCTGTCGGGCGAGTTGGCCGGCCGCGGCGAGATGCCCAGCCAGACACCGATCCACATCGCCCTGGACATCCTCGACCCGGGGCCGAAGGCAGTGAACTACAGCCTGAGCTTCCGCTCGCCGGAATAAACGACCAGCGGCAAGCCCGCCCTACGGGCTTGCCGGTGTCGCGAACGGACCGCAAAGCGGCCCCAGGTTCAACTGAACGGTTGAATTTCCGAGACTCGCGGCATCGGTCATAACGCCGCAACTGTTCAGATTTTATCCAGATTCATCTTTATCCGGTCATCGAGAGCGGGTATCATGCCATCCCTTTTTCGAACTCCAATGATTCGGCCCCACAACAGGGAACACCTATGTCGGCGGTACGCATCGGCCCTTACACACTGCAGAACAACCTGATCCTGGCCCCCATGGCCGGCGTCACGGACCAGCCTTTCCGCACCCTGTGCAAACGCCTGGGGGCGGGCATGGTGGTCTCGGAGATGGTCTCCAGCGACATGCGCCTGTGGAACAGCCGCAAGTCGAGCCTGCGCCGCATCCACGAAGGCGATCCCGAGCCGCGCTCGGTGCAGATCGCCGGCGGCGACGCGCAGATGATGGCCGAGGCGGCCCGGGCCAACGTCGAGGCCGGCGCCCAGATCATCGACATCAACATGGGCTGCCCGGCGAAAAAAGTCTGCAACAAGGCCGCAGGCTCTGCTTTATTGAGAGATGAAGCCTTGGTCACCGAAATCCTCCACGCCGTCGTCGGCGCCGTGGACGTCCCGGTGACGCTGAAGATTCGCACCGGCTGGGACCGGGCGAACAAGAACGGCCTGAATGTGGCGAAGATCGCCGAACAGGCCGGCATCCAGGCGCTGGCGGTGCATGGCCGCACACGCGCCGACCTGTACACCGGTGACGCCGAGTACGACACCATCGCCGCGATCAAGCAGGCGGTGTCGATCCCGGTTTTCGCCAACGGCGACATCACCTCGCCGGAAAAGGCCCGGGCGGTGCTGCACGCCACCGGTGCCGACGGCCTGCTGATCGGCCGTGCCGCCCAGGGGCGGCCGTGGATTTTCCGCGAGATCGAGCATTACCTGCGCACGGGCGAGCATTTGCCCGCACCGGCGCTGGACGAAGTGGAACGCATTCTGCTGGAGCACCTGGCTGCGCTGCACGCCTTCTACGGCGATGTGATGGGCGTGCGTATCGCCCGCAAGCACGTGGGCTGGTACCTGGCGACCCGACCCGGCGGCAAGGAGTTCCGCAGCCGGTTCAACGCTTTGGAAGACACACAAGCGCAGTGCGCCAACGTTCAGGCGTTTTTCGCCGAACGTCGACAGAGCCTTGGGACAGAGGACGAACAAGGGGTGGCCGCATGACGATGATGACCGAGACATTAGTGAGTGGAACAACGCCCGTGAGCGACAACGCCAACCTCAAGCAGCACCTGAATACGCCGAGCGAGGAGGGCCAGACCCTGCGCGACAGCGTCGAGAAGGCGCTGCACAACTACTTCGCCCACCTGGAAGGCGCTACCGTCACGGACGTGTACAACCTGGTGCTCTCGGAAGTCGAGGCGCCCTTGCTCGAATGCGTGATGAACTACGTCAAGGGCAACCAGACCAAGGCCAGCGAGATGCTCGGACTCAACCGAGGCACGCTGCGCAAGAAGCTCAAGCAGTACGATCTGTTGTAAGGCCAGAACCCCAACCAGAAAAGGCGCTCATGCAAAAAGGCGCCTTTTTTGCTGACTCCACCGCGTTATGGAATCTGAAATGACCGACCAGACTACCCGCCTGCCGATCCGCCGCGCCCTGATCAGCGTCTCCGACAAGACCGGTATCCTCGAATTCGCCCGTGAGCTGCAGCAGCTCGGTGTCGAGATCCTGTCCACCGGCGGCACCTACAAGCTGCTCAAGGACAATGGCGTGAACGCGGTGGAAGTGGCCGACTACACCGGCTTCGCCGAAATGATGGACGGCCGGGTCAAGACCCTGCATCCGAAGATCCACGGCGGCATCCTCGGCCGTCGCGGCACCGACGACGCCATCATGAACGAGCACGGCATCAAGCCGATCGACCTGGTCGCGGTCAACCTGTACCCGTTCGAAGCCACCATCAGCAAGCCGGGCTGCGACCTGCCGACCGCCATCGAGAACATCGACATCGGCGGCCCGACCATGGTCCGTTCGGCGGCGAAGAACCACAAGGACGTCGCCATCGTGGTCAACGCCAGCGACTACGCCGGTATCGTCGAGGGCCTCAAGGCCGGCGGCCTGACCTACGCACAGCGCTTCGACCTGATGCTCAAGGCCTTCGAGCACACCGCCGCCTACGACGGCATGATCGCCAACTACATGGGCACCATCGACCAGGCCAAGCAAACCCTGTCGACCGAAGACCGCAGCGAGTTCCCGCGCACCTTCAACAGCCAGTTCGTCAAGGCCCAGGAAATGCGCTACGGCGAGAACCCGCACCAGAGCGCGGCGTTCTACGTCGAGGCGAAGAAGGGCGAGGCCAGCATCTCCACCGCCATCCAGCTGCAAGGCAAGGAGCTGTCGTTCAACAACGTGGCCGACACCGACGCCGCGCTGGAGTGCGTGAAGAGCTTCGTCAAGCCGGCCTGCGTGATCGTCAAGCACGCCAACCCGTGCGGCGTGGCCGTAGTGCCTGAAGACGAAGGCGGCATCCGCAAGGCCTACGACCTGGCCTACGCCACCGACACCGAATCGGCCTTCGGCGGCATCATCGCCTTCAACCGCGAGCTGGACGGCGAAACCGCCAAAGCCATCGTCGAGCGTCAGTTCGTCGAAGTGATCATCGCCCCGAAAATCTCCCAGGCCGCCCGCGAAGTCGTGGCCGCCAAGCAGAACGTGCGTCTGCTGGAGTGCGGCGAGTGGCCAGCCGAGCGCGCCGCCGGTTGGGACTTCAAGCGCGTCAACGGTGGCCTGCTGGTACAGAGCCGCGATATCGGCATGATCAGCGCCGACGACCTGAAGATCGTCACCAAGCGCGCGCCGACCGAGCAGGAAATCCACGACCTGGTGTTCGCCTGGAAAGTGGCCAAGTTCGTCAAGTCCAACGCCATTGTCTACGCCAAGAACCGCCAGACCATCGGCGTCGGCGCCGGCCAGATGAGCCGCGTCAACTCCGCGCGCATCGCCGCCATCAAGGCCGAGCACGCCGGTCTGCAGGTACAGGGCGCGGTGATGGCCTCGGACGCGTTCTTCCCGTTCCGTGATGGCATCGACAATGCGGCTAAAGTGGGTATCAGCGCCGTGATCCAGCCGGGTGGTTCGATGCGTGATGCAGAAGTCATCGCCGCTGCTGACGAGGCAGGCATTGCGATGGTGTTCACCGGTATGCGCCACTTCCGCCACTAAACAGATGCCGGGCGAGCCCGGTCCCTGTAGGAGCGGCCTTGTGCCGCGAAAGGGCTGCAAAGCAGCCCCCAGGGTTTAGGGATAGCCCGCAAATCCAGGGGCCGCTCTGCGGCCCTTTCGCGGCACAAGGCCGCTCCTACAGGAAGCGGGATCGCCGTAATACAGATTTCGAGGTTTTGACATGAAAGTTTTGATCATCGGCAGCGGCGGTCGTGAACACGCCCTGGCCTGGAAAGTCGCCCAGGACCCACGCGTCGAGAAAGTCTTCGTTGCCCCGGGCAACGCCGGCACCGCCACTGAAGCCAAGTGCGAGAACGTCGCCATCGACGTCACCGCCCTGGAGCAACTGGCCGACTTCGCCGAGAAGAACGTCGACCTGACCATCGTCGGCCCGGAAGCACCGCTGGTGCTCGGCGTGGTCGACCTGTTCCGCAGCCGCAACCTGGACTGCTTCGGCCCGACCAAGGGCGCGGCCCAGCTGGAAGGCTCCAAGGCCTTCACCAAGGACTTCCTGGCCCGTCACAAGATCCCGACCGCCGACTACCAGAACTTCACCGAGATCGAGCCGGCCCTGGCCTACCTGCGTGAGAAAGGCGCGCCGATCGTGATCAAGGCCGACGGCCTGGCCGCCGGCAAGGGCGTGATCGTCGCCATGACCCTGCAGGAAGCCGAAGACGCCGTGCGCGACATGCTCGCCGGCAATGCCTTCGGCGAAGCCGGTTCGCGGGTGGTGATCGAAGAGTTCCTCGACGGCGAGGAAGCCAGCTTCATCGTCATGGTCGACGGCCACAACGTGCTGCCCATGGCCACCAGCCAGGACCACAAGCGCGTCGGCGACCAGGACACCGGCCCGAACACCGGTGGCATGGGTGCCTACTCCCCTGCCCCGGTGGTCACCGCCGATGTGCACCAGCGCGTGATGGACCAGGTGATCTGGCCGACCGTGCGCGGCATGGCCGAGGAAGGCAACGTCTACACTGGCTTCCTTTACGCCGGCCTGATGATCGACAAGGCGGGCAACCCCAAGGTCATCGAGTTCAACTGCCGCTTCGGCGACCCGGAGACCCAGCCAGTCATGCTGCGCCTGGAGTCGAGCCTGGTACTGCTGGTCGAGGCCGCCTTCGCCAAGGCCCTGGACAAGGTCGAGGCCCAGTGGGACCCGCGTCCGAGCCTGGGCGTGGTGCTGGCCGCCGGTGGCTATCCGGGCGACTACGCCAAGGGCGCCGCGATCAGCGGCCTCGATACCGCCGCCAAGCTTGAAGGCAAGGTGTTCCACGCCGGTACCGCGCTGAAGGACGGCCAAGTGGTCAGCGCCGGGGGCCGAGTGCTCTGCGCCACCGCCATGGGCGACACCGTCGAGGCCGCCCAGCAGCAGGCCTACCGCTTGGCCGAGCAGGTCAAGTGGGACGCCAGCTTCTACCGCACCGACATCGGCTACCGGGCCATCGCCCGCGAGCGCGGTGAGCACCAGCAGTAAAAATGCACCGAACGGCCGTGGCGCTCCAGGCGCGCGGCCTTCGGCTCGTCGTCAAGGCCCTGCCGGGGCCTTGCCTTCGCCTTGGCGCGCCGCGCATAGTTGTTATCCGGCACATTAGCTAAGAAGGGATTTCGTCGTGCGTCGGCTTCGGATTGCCATAGCCCTGATCGTCAGCCTGCTGACCCTGCTCTGCCTGCTCCCGGCACATGCCGAACAGGCCGGAGGCTGGTCGGCGCTGCTCGACGAACAGGCCAACCTGCAATTGTCCGATGTACGCTCCGAGCGTTACCGCAACCAGTTCAGCCCCCTGGCCCTCGACGAACTGGATGCCGCCCTCCCCGACCAGGCGCTCTGGCTGCACTACCGCCTGGAACCGCACGACCAGGAGCAACTGGTCCGCATCTTCGCCCCCGATCTGTCGCGCCTGGACCTCTACGCCCTCGAGGGCGGCAAGCTGCTGCGCCAGCTGCACCATGGCCGCCAGGGCGATGGCCTGAGCCCGACCCAGCGCGGCCGGGACCATGTGCTGCCGCTGCCGCACAGCAGCCAGCCACTGGATATCTATCTGCGGCTGGTCTCCGAACACCAGTTGCGCCCGGCCATCAGCGTAGAGTCCACCGCCCATGCCGCCGCCGACCAGCGTCAGTCGCTGCTGTTCGGCCTGCTGTTCGGCGGGTTGGTGATGCTGATCCTGCACAACCTGATCCGCTTCGCCTATTCACGCTCCAGCACCACGCTGGTCCTGGCGCTGTACCACGGCCTGATGCTGCTCAGCGCGCTGATCCTGCTCAATCTCACTGGCCCGTGGGGGCAGCTGTGGCACAGCGCGCAGACCCCGGCGGCCTACCTGACCCTGGTGCTGGCGGGCCTGGCCGGGCTGTACTTCACCCTGCATTTCTTCTCCCCCTGCAGCTCGGCGCGGCTCAATCGCCTGCTGCAGATGGAAATGGTCGTGGCCGCGGTCAGCGGCATGGTACTGCTGTTCGTCGACACGCTGCCGCTGAACCTGATGACCTACGCCCTGCTCGCCCTGGGCAGCGTGAGCATGCTGCTGGTCAGCAGCTACCACTGGTACAAGGGCTACGGCCCGGCGCGGCTGTTCAGCGTGGCGATGCTGCTGTTCAACCTCGGCGGTCTGGTGCTGCTGCCGGCCCTGCTGGGCCTGACCCGCACCGCCACGCCCTGGCTGCTGTGCATCCTCATGGCACTGACCGTGGTCAGCGGCCTGTTGCTCAACCTCGCGGTCAGCGAGCGCCTGCGCCGGATCAGCGAGGAACGCTTCCGCGCCAGCCGCGCCCTGGCCGCCAGCGATGCCGAGATCAACGCCAAGGCCGAGTTCCTGGCCAAGATCAGTCACGAGATCCGCACCCCCATGAACGGCGTACTGGGCATGACCGAGCTGCTGCTGGGCACGCCGCTGTCGGTCAAGCAGCGCGACTACGTGCAGACCATCCACAGCGCCGGCAACGAACTGCTCACCCTGATCAACGAGATCCTCGACATCTCCAAGCTCGAGTCGCGGCAGATCGAACTGGACGATGTGCAGTTCGACCTCAACGCCCTGATCGAGGACTGCCTGAACATCTTCCGGGCCAAGGCCGAGCAGCAGAACATCGAGCTGATCAGCTTCACCCAGCCCCAGGTGCCCAGGGTCGTCAGTGGCGACCCGACGCGCCTGCGCCAAGCCCTGTCGAGCCTGCTGGACAACGCTCTGAAGAACACCACCCAGGGCGAGATCCTGCTGGTGGTGGCCCTCGACCAGCGCGGCGACAGCCCGCGCCTGCGCATCGCCGTGCAGGACAGCGGCGAGCCGATGCCACCCGCCGAGCGCGACGCCCTGCTGCAGGCCGAACTGCACAGCCGGCACTTCCTCTCCAGCAACAAGCTCGGTGGCCATCTGGGTCTGGTGATCGCCAAACAGCTGATCGGCCTGATGCAGGGCGAGTTCGGCATCAAGACCAGCACCAGCATGGGCAACACCCTGTGGCTGACCCTGCCGCTGGATCCGCAGCGCCTGGAGCAGCCGGCCACCGACCTCGACGGTCCGTTGCGCGATGCGCGGGTGCTGGTGGTGGACGACAACGATACCTGCCGCAAGGTGCTGGTGCAGCAATGCAGCGCCTGGGGCATGAACGTCAGCGCGGTGCCGTCCGGCAAGGAGGCGCTGGCGCTGCTGCGCACCAAGGCGCACTTGCGCGACTACTTCGACGCGGTGCTGCTGGACCAGAACATGCCTGGCATGACCGGCATGCAACTGGCAGCCAAGATCAAGGAAGACCCGAGCCTGAACCACGACATTCTGGTGGTCATGCTCACCGGCATCAGCAACGCGCCGAGCAAGATCATCGCCCGCAACGCCGGGGTCAAGCGCATCCTCGCCAAGCCAGTGGCCGGCTACACGCTCAAGACCACCCTCGCCGAGGAACTCGCCCTGCGCGGCCGCGATCAGGCCCCACCGCCGCTGCCGGTCGGCACCCCGGTGCCGCTGGACCTGCCCGGCGACTTCCGCATCCTGGTGGCCGAGGACAACAGCATCTCGACCAAGGTCATCCGCGGCATGCTCGGCAAGCTCAACCTCGAGCCGGACACTGCCAGCAACGGTGAGGAAGCCCTGCAGGCGATGAAGGCCAGGCACTACGACCTGGTACTGATGGACTGCGAGATGCCGGTGCTCGACGGTTTCTCCGCCACCCAGCAGCTACGCGCCTGGGAAACCGCCAACCAGCGTCCGCGCACGCCGGTGGTGGCGCTTACCGCGCACATCCTCAATGAACACAAGGAACGCGCACGCCTGGCCGGCATGGATGGGCACATGGCCAAGCCGGTGGAGCTGTCGCAATTGCGTGAGCTGATCCAGTTCTGGGCGGGGCAGCGGCAGGTGGTTACCGCGCCCCTCGACTGAAATGCTATTGGTGTAGGAGCGGCCTTGCCGAGGCGTCGGACCGGCCGGAAAGGGCAGCGCAGCAGCCCCGGATTTTCGGTGTTCATGCAGGCATCGCTGGGGCTGCGTTGCAGCCCTTTCGCGACACAAGGCCGCTCCTACAGGTTCCGTGCTATACAGATGCCACTCTTCTCCGCCTGGACCCGCCCCCATGCTCCATGAGTTGTTCAGCGTCTACCTGAAAATGCTCGTGCTCTACAGCCCGTTCTTCGTGCTGTCGTGCTTCATCGGCCTGACCCGCGGCCACTCCAGCAAGGAACGCAAGCAACTGGCCTGGCGCGTGGCGATCGCCACGCTGGTGGCCAGCGTGCTGCTCTATCTGTTCGGGCGGGTGATCTTCGGCGTGTTCGGCATCACCGCCGACGCCTTTCGCATCGGTGCGGGCTCGGTGCTGTTCATCTCGGCGCTGGGCATGGCCCAGGGCAAGTCGGCGGTGCAGACCGACAACGTGCAGCAGGACGTGACCATCGTGCCGCTGACCATTCCGCTGACCGTCGGCCCGGGCACCATCGGTGCGCTGCTGGTGATGGGGGTGGGCCAGCCGCACTGGGACGACAAGCTGCTGGCCATCGTCAGCATCGCCCTGGCCAGCTTCACCGTCGGCCTGGTGCTGTACCTCTCGCACCGTATCGAGCGGCTGCTCGGCGACCAGGGCCTGCAGATCGTCAGCCGCCTGATGGGGCTGTTCGTCTGTGCCCTGGCGGCGCAGATCATATTCACCGGGATCAAGGGCTACCTGCTGCCCTGACCCCGGCTGCGCTCAGGGCTTGGCGGGGTACCAGCGCGGCGTGTAGACCCATTGGCCGCCGTCGGCACGGGCGAAGGTGCAAGTGGTCGAGGAGCCGACCAGCACCATGGTGCGCATGTCGACCATCTCCGGCAGCAGCTCGCCCAGGGTCACTACCCGCAGTGTCTGCCCTGGCCGGCCGATATCGCGGCCCAGCACCACCGGCGTTTCTTCGTCGCGATGGCGGCGCACCACTTCCAGCGCCGCACCCAGCTGATGAGGCCGGGCCTTGGAGATCGGGTTGTAGAACGCCAGCACCAGATCCGCCTGGGCGGCCAGGTCGAGGCGTTTTTCGATGATCGACCAGGGCTTGAGGTTGTCCGACAGCGACATCACGCAGAAATCGTGCCCCAGCGGCGCCCCCGCTTGCGCGGCGGTGGCCAGCGAGGCCGAGACGCCGGGCAGCATCTGCAACTCGACGCGCTGCCAGGCCGGGTCGCTGGACTCGTGCAACGCTTCGAGCACTGCGGCGGCCATGGCGAATACGCCCGGATCACCGGACGATACCACCACCACCGAACGCCCCTGGGCCGCCAGCTCGAAGGCATGGCGGGCGCGCTGCATCTCTTCGCGGTTGTCGGTGCAGTGCAGCACTTGATCGTCGCGGAAGGGGCCGGCCATGCGCACGTAGGTTTCGTAGCCGAGCACATCCTGCGCACGCGCCAGCTCCGCCTTGACCGCCGGCACCATCAGCTCGGCGGCACCAGGGCCCAGGCCGATCACGGCCAAGCGGCCACGGCGACGGCCAATGCGGTCGATGTCGACCGGTGCCGCGGCAACGGCGTGGGCGAGCCCCACGGACGACCCCACACGCGCTTGCGGCAATGCATCAGCCAGCATCCGCTCCAGGCTCTCGGCGGCCGGGGCGAAGCGCAGGGCGACGTTCAGCGCCTGGGCAGCCTCGTGCAGGGTCGGCTCCGCCATCTCGGTTTCGCTCGCCAGCAGGCAGGCCAACGCGGGCTCGGCGATGTTCGCTCGCAGCAGTTCCTCCCGCACCTGTTGCACCAGGTCAGCGCTGCCGGCCGTGACCGCCACCACCACGCAACGCGCATGGATCATCAGTTCGTCACGGCTGGCCGGACGCAGTGCGCTGCCCACGTGGATAGTGCGCTGCGCATCGTCACTGGCGGGCAACTGCGCGTGTTCGAGCCACGGCGCGTCGCCTTCGACACGCACGGTTTCGCCCGCCAGCAGGTCGGAGACGAAGCGCTTGCCCTGCTCCAGGTCCGCCAGTGCATAACCCTCGGGCGGGTTGAGCAGGCAGGTGCCAAAGCGCAGCTCGCCACTGGTGGTGATCGCCGCACTGACACCCAGCGCCTCGCCGATTTCGCGGGCCATGACATTGACCCCGCCCAGGCCACCGAGCAGCGGCACCACGGCGCTGCCGTCCTCGGCCACGGCCAGCACCGGCGGCTCGACGCCTTTTTCGCTCAACAGCGGCGCCAGGGTGCGAATGACGATACCCGCCGCGCACAAGGCGATGATCGGCGTGTCTTGCTGATACAGCTCGCGCAGGGTGTCGCCGAAGACTGCGTAGTAACGGTCGGCCCCCTCCACACGCCCTTGCAGGCCATGAATCACGGCCTGTGGATAACGTTGCTGGATTCGCTGCGCGGTGGCCAGGCTGCCTGGGCCGAGAATGACGATTGCCGGTACCTTGATCATCCCTGCCATTTCTCACCCGGCACGATGATCAGCGAGAAGTACGGCGAGGACTGCGGATCGACTTCATCCAGCGCGACGATCTTCTGGTTGGCCATGGTGGCCCGCTCCACGTACAGCGCACGGCTGTCCAGGCCCAGCTCGCCGAGCACCTGGCGCACCTTGGGGAAGTTGCGCCCCAGCTTCATGATCACTGCCGCGTCGGCGGCGGCCAGGCGTTGCTTGAGCTCCTCATGGGGCAATACACCGGAGAGCACGGTGAGGGTCTGGTTGCGATACACCAGCGGCGCACCGAGCACCGAGGCACCACCAAGCATCGAGCATACGCCCGGAATCACCTGGGCCTCGTAGCGCGAGGCCAGGCGATCGTGCAGGTACATGTAGGAGCCGTAGAAGAACGGATCACCTTCGCAGATCACCGCCACGTCGCGGCCGGCGTCCAGGTGCGCGGCAACCTGCAGGCTGGCTTCGTCGTAGAAGTCGCTGATCACCTGCTCGTAGGAGAGCGGCGCGGGCAGCGACTCGGTGGTCACCGGGTACACCAACGGCAGCAGGGTCTGTTCGGCTTGCAGGTGCGCTTCGATGATGCCGAAGGCGTTGCCGCGCTTGCCCTTGGCCACGAAGTACGCCACCACGGGGGCCTCGCGCAGCAGGCGCAGGGCCTTGACCGTGATCAGTTCGGGATCGCCCGGGCCCACGCCCAGGCCCAGCAGTCGTCCGCGTGCGTGCATCATTCCACCTCCGTGGCCAGGGCATTGACCGCGGCGGCGGCCATCGCGCTGCCGCCCAGGCGGCCCTGCATGATCACGAACGGCACGCCGCGGCTGTCGGCGGCGAGCATGGTCTTGGATTCGGCGGCGCCGACGAAGCCGACCGGGAAGCCGAGGATCAGCGCCGGTTTCGGCGCGCCGGCATCGAGCATTTCCAGCAGGTAGAACAAGGCGGTCGGCGCGTTGCCGATCACCACCACGCTGCCTTCCAGGTGCGGGCGCCACAGTTCCAGGGCCACCGCCGAGCGGGTATTGCCCTCGGCCTTGGCCAGGTCCGGCACGCTCGGGTCGCGCAGGGTGCAGATCACCGGGTTGTTGGCCGGCAGGCGAGCGCGGGTGATGCCTTCGGCGACCATGTGCGCGTCACAGAGGATCGGCGCGCCCTTGGCCAGGGCCTCGCGGCCGGCGCTACCGGCGCCTTCGGAGAACTGCAGGCCATCGATGGCCTCGACCATGCCGCAGGCATGGATCACGCGCACGGCGAGCTTTTCCAGATCGGCGGGGATCCGCTCGAGCCGGGCTTCCTCGCGGATGATCCGGAAGGAATTGCGATAGATCTCCTGACCATCGCGAATGTAGTCAATCATCAAGGTGCTCCGTCGGCAGGTCGAGCATGGCGCCTGCTTCTTCTGGGGTAAGGTTGGCGCCGCGCAGCCTGCCGAAACCCGGCAGGCGCGCGTCGCGCAAGTAAAGGTCATAGCGGCCCGGGGCGCGGGCCAGCAGAGTGGCCGGGGCCACATGGGCCATGGCGCAGGAACGTGGACAGGCGGACAGGTGCACGCTTCCCGGGGCGCCGTGGTGCAACAGGTTGGCAAGAGTAACGGCGTCGGCCTTGGTATCAGACTGGGCCTTGGCGCAGCCGCTGGCGCCGGTGCAGGCGACGACCCGCGCCAGCGGATGCTCGTTGTGGCAGAGCATGCCGGATGCCGTCAGTTGCGCGCGCGCGTTTGCCAGCTCGGTCGGTTCGAGGGAGGTCAGCACCAGGCTCTGCCAAGGCGTCAGGCGCAAGCTACCATCGCCCCATTGCCGGGCGATGTGCGCGGTACAGCGGAGCATCGCGGGCGTCAGTCGCCCAAGGGGTGGTGCAACGCCCAGGGCCACGCCTTGTCGCTGAGGCAGCACGTCCAGCCACGGGCTTGTCGCCACCGGGCGCTGCCAGGCCATCGACGTGCCATCGATCTGGATCGCCAACCCTTCCAGGAAGTGCTCGACCGGGCACACCTGCAGCAATTGACGCATGCGCGACTGCTCGGGCGTCGCCAGATCAAGGAAGCGCTCCAACACCGCGCGCACCAACGCCGGCCCCTGCTCCATCGGTACCGCACCCAGCGCCTGGCCATTCGACAGGCTGCTCGCAAGGCCGAACCGCAACCAGATGTGCCCTTCGCGTTGCATCGCGGACAGCCACAGATCATGGGCGTGGTCGAGCATCGCCAGCGCTTCGCCGCCATCGAGCTGCACGGCGAACTTGGCTGACAGCTTATGGAACCGGGGTGTGCTTTCCAGCAGGTCGAGGATCTGCCCGGCCAATGGTCGGGTGTCGAACAGCATGGCCGGATCGAGCCCGGCCAGTGGGCTGAGCATGAGGTTGCGTACATCATCGCCCGCCGCGTCACGCGGGCCGAGCCCGGCGGCCAGCAGATGCTCGACCAGCCCGCCGTGATCCTGGCCAATGCCACGGATCTGCAGGTTGGCCCGGTTGGTCGCCTCGATCACCCCGCCGGCGAAGCGCTCGGCGGCGTCGGCCACGGCATCGGCCTGATCGGCCAGCAGCAGCCCACCGGGCAGCTTGATCCGGCAAATGCCACCGTCGCGCGCGGCGACGATGCGCCACAACCCCGGACAGGCCGAGGGACGGGGCGAAACTTCGGGGGACGGGGGCTGCGTCAAGGGGGCATCCGGCAATCGTGAAAGTGCGCTTCAGTGTAGAAGGCGCGGTATTATGCCTGCTTTGTCCGGCGGCATGAAAAACCGGTGGTCGAACGCTTAGACGAATCGCGGGGCAAGCCCGCTCCCACGCCACCTCGTGGGAGCGGGCTTGCCCCGCGATCAATGATTGGTACGAGGAACAGATGGCCCCCTGGCTGACAGTAATAGGCATCGGCGAAGACGGCTTCAGCGGCCTGGGCAAGCAGGCCCGGCGTGCCCTGCTATCGGCCACGCGAATCATCGGGGCCCAACGCCAGTTGGCGCTGCTGCCACGCTGCGTCACCGCCGAGCAGTTGCACTGGCCCAGCCCCTTCTCCCTGGCCCCGGTCATGGCCCTGCGTGGCGAGCCGGTATGTGTGCTGGCCAGCGGCGACCCGATGTTCTACGGCGTCGGCGCCAGCCTGGCGCGCCAGCTGCCCGCCGAGGAACTGCAAGTGCTGTCGATGCCCTCCTCCTGCGCCCTGGCCGCCGCCCGCCTGGGCTGGCCGTTGCAGGAGGTGCAGGTGGTCTCGGTGGTCGCCCGCCCGCTGGCCGCGCTCAATGCCCATCTGTACAGCGGCGTGCGCCTGCTGGTGCTGAGCAACGACGAGAGCAGCCCGGCGGCCATTGCCGCGCAACTGCGCGAACGTGGCTTCGGCCCCAGCAATCTCCAGGTGCTCGAACACCTCGGCGGCCCACAGGAGCGAGCGCTGAGCGGCACCGCCGACGACTGGCCACACACCGACATCGCCACGCTCAACCTGGTCGCCATCGAATGCCAGGCCTCGCCTGATACCCCGCGCCTGCCTCGCGTGGCCGGCCTGCCCGACAGCGCCTTCCGTCACGACGGCCAGCTGACCAAGCGCGACGTGCGAGCGATCACCCTGGCCCGCCTGGCCCCACAACCCGGCGAGCTGCTGTGGGACGTGGGCGCCGGTTGCGGCTCCATCGGCATCGAATGGATGCGCGCCCACCCCAGCTGCCGCACTCTGGCCATCGAAGCCGACGAAGGCCGCCAAGGCTACATAGAACACAACCGCGATACCCTCGGCGTGCCCGGCTTGCAACTGATCCGCGGCAAGGCACCCGAAGCCTTGGCCGGGTTGGAGCGCCCGGACGCAATCTTCATCGGCGGCGGCGTCACCCGCGAAGGCGTGCTCGACCAGTGCTGGGAGCGCCTGCTGCCGGGCGGACGCCTTGTTGCCAATGCGGTCACGCTGCAAAGCGAGGTCGCGCTGGCGCAGTTCCGCGATCAGCATGGCGGCGAACTGACCCGCATCCACATCGCCCACACCCAACCGCTGGGTAGTTTCGACACCTGGCGCCAGGCCCTGCCAATCACCTTGCTCGACGTGGTGAAACCCCTCGATGCGTGAAGAAACCCGCGAACAGGCCGCGCCACTGCGCAGCGGCCTGACCACTGGCAGCTGCGCCACCGCCACCAGCCTGGCGGCGGCGCGCCTGTTGCTAAGCGGGCAACGGCACGACGCGGTGGAGATCACCCTGCCCAAGGGCAAGGTGGTGCAGATGCGCCTGGAGTTCTGCCATCTCAAGGGCGATATGGCCGAGGCCGGCACCTTGAAGGATGCCGGCGACGACCCCGATGTCACCCACGGCGCCCTGCTCTACAGCCAGGTGCGCCTGCGCGCCGAGCCCGGCGTTCGCTTCGTCGCGGGCGCGGGCGTGGGTACCGTGACTCGCCCGGGGCTGGTGCTGGCAGTTGGTGAACCGGCCATCAATCCGGTACCGCGCAAGATGATCAGCGACCATCTGCTGC
Organism: Pseudomonas sp. BW16M2; assembly: GCF_014268865.1. Taxonomy (NCBI): domain Bacteria; kingdom Pseudomonadati; phylum Pseudomonadota; class Gammaproteobacteria; order Pseudomonadales; family Pseudomonadaceae; genus Pseudomonas; species Pseudomonas sp. BW16M2. The sequence goes on from NZ_JABWRI010000011.1 coordinate 95,562, forward strand.
AACTGGCGGGCGATTGCGGCTACCACGGCGGTTTCGAGGTGACGGTCAACGTGCAGGGCGGCGAACAGCTGGCCCTCAAGACCATGAATCCACGCCTGGGCATCCTCGGCGGACTGTCGATCCTGGGCACCAGCGGCATCGTCCGGCCGTTTTCCTGCTCGGCCTACATCGCCTCGATCCACCAGGGCATCGACGTCGCCCACACCAACGGCTACACCCATATCGCCGCCTGCACCGGCAACGCCAGCGAAGACACCATGCGCCGGGTCTACAACCTGCCGGAGATCGCCCTGATCGAGATGGGCGACTTCGTCGGCGCCGTGCTCAAGCACCTGCGCAAGGTGCCGGTGCCGCGCCTCACGCTGTGCGGCGGCTTCGGCAAGATCAGCAAGCTGGCCGCCGGGCACATGGACCTGCACAGCCGCCATTCGAGCATCGACCTGCCGCAGCTGGCGGGCTGGGCGGCGGCCATTGGCGCGGACACGGCGCTGCAACAGGCGATCATCGCCGCCAATACCAGCCAGCAAGCCCTCGCCCTCGCGCATGCCGCCGGCATCGCCCTGGGCGATGAGGTGTGCCGCCATGCCCTGCTCTTCGCCCGCAGCGTGGTACCTGCCCAGGTGCAGGTGGAAGTATTCGCCATCGACCGACAGGGCGGCATCGTCGGCAAGGCGGGCCTGGCATGAACGGGCGCATCCTGCTGCTCGGCGGCGTCACCGAAGCCCTGGCCATCGCTCGCCAGCTGGGTCCGCAGCATGTCTACAGCCTCGCCGGCATCGGCCGCATTCCCCAGGACCTGGCCTGCCAGGTGCGGGTCGGCGGCTATGGCGGCGCCGAAGGCCTGGCCGAGTACCTGCGCGCCAAAGGCATCGACCTGCTGATCGACGCCACCCATCCCTATGCCGCGCAGATCAGCCGCAACGCCGCCCTCGCCGCACGCAGCGCCGGCATTCCCTGCTGGGCGCTGCGCCGCCCGGCGTGGCAGGCGCAGCCCGGTGATGACTGGCGCGAAGTCGAGGACTGGGCCGAACTGATCAAGGCGCTGGCTCCGTTTCAGCGCCCCTTGTTCACCCTGGGTCGTGAACCCCTGCAACATCTGGACGAAATCCCGCCACACCAGTTCTGGACCCTGCGCGCCCTCGAGGCGTGCCCCGGCAATGACCGCTGCGAGGTGATCGGTGCTCGCGGGCCATTCCTCATCGACGATGAACGTGCCCTGTTCGAACGTCGGCAGATCGACGTGCTGGTGAGCAAGAACAGCGGCAGCACGGCCACCGAGCCGAAGCTGGAAGTGGCGCGGGAGCGCGGGGTTCCAGTGCTGGTGCTCAAGCGGCCGGTACTACCAGAAGTGGATCGAACTTTCCCTGACCCGAAACGGGTACTTGAGGCTCTGAGCCTGCAGCCTGAATGACCCGGCATCTTCCGAAACACATTGATGCTTTCATCGCCCTACAAGATTCAGCAAGGTGTAGCCCTTTCCAGATACTTCGAATGGAGCCACCTCATGCCAAAAACGCCCAAACGTCCCCAAGATACAGCTCATGAAGATGCGCTCCCTGTCCTCAAAAGCGATTGGGACACCTGGTTTGCAAATGACGGTGTAACCAGCGACTTCATCACTCGGCGCGAACAGCCGGCCGATCAGCATCGCGACACACTCATCAGCGGAGTTCATCAGGGCAGGTAAATGGCCCTGTGCCTTGATCCTGCCGTACAATCACCTTCCCTCTTCTGGAAGGCTCCACCCATATGGAAATGCAATGGTGGATCTGGCTCGTCTTCGGCGTAGCCCTGATCCTGCTGGAACTGGTGCTCCCCACCTTCTTCATCCTCTGGTTCGGCGTCGGTGCCGTGCTGGTGTCGCTCGTCTCGCTGCTCGCCCCCAGCCTGCAACTCGATATGCAGGGCCTGCTGTGGGTGGTGTTCTCATCGATCACCACCATGCTCTGGTTCAAGGTGTTCCGCCGCAAGAAGCCGGACGTGCGCTGGACCGCCGACAGCGTGATCGGCGAGGTCGGCCTGCTGACCGCCAACGTCTCGCAGTTCCAGAAAGGCCGGGTGCGCTTCCAGAAGCCCATCCTCGGCAACGAGGAATGGACCTGCGTCGCCGACAACGATATCCCCGCCGGCGAGCGCGTGCGCCTGGCCGCCATCGAAGGCAACACCGCCCGGGTCACTCGGGCCTGAATCCGCACTAAAAGGAAGTTCGCACCATGACCAGCCTCATCGTCGTCGGCACCCTCGCCGCATTCGTTCTTATCACCGTGTTCAAGGGGGTGCGCATCGTGCCCCAGGGCGAGGAGTGGATAGTCGAGCGCCTGGGCCGCTACCACAGCACCCTCAAGCCGGGCTTGAACATCGTCATCCCGTACATGGACGTGGTTGCCTACCGCCTGCCGACCAAGGACATCATCCTCGACGTGCAGCAGCAGGAGATCATCACCAAGGACAACGCAGTGATCGTCGCCAACGCCCTGTGCTTCGCCAAGGTGGTCGACCCGCAGAAGGCCTCGTACGGCGTGCAGAACTTCTCGTTCGCCGTCACCAGCCTGACCATGACCTCGCTGCGCGCCATCGTCGGTGCCATGGACCTGGACGAAGCGCTGTCCAGCCGCGAGCAGATCAAGGCGCGCCTGCGCGAGGCGATGTCCGAGCAGACCGAAGACTGGGGCGTGACCGTGCGCTCGGTGGAGATCCAGGACATCAAGCCATCGCCGAGCATGCAGACCGCCATGGAGCGCCAGGCAGCCGCCGAACGTGAGCGTAAAGCTGATGTGACCCGCGCCGAAGGCAACAAGCAGGCGGCGATTCTCGAAGCCGAGGCGCGCCTGCAGGCGGCCAAGCTGGATGCCGAGGCCCAGGTCAACCTGGCCGAGGCGTCGGCGCGGGCGATCACCCTGGTCAAGGAAGCGGTGGGCAGCGAGACCGTACCGGCAATGTACCTGCTGGGTGAGCGCTACATTGGGGCGATGGAGAACCTGGCGGGTAGCGACAATTCGAAAGTCGTGGTGCTGCCAGCTGATCTGCAAGAGACCGTGCGTGGGCTGATGGGGCGTGGCAAGGTCTGATACCCACAGCCCTGTGTGAGCCTGCTCCCACGAACCCACGTCTCTGGCGCGGCATGCTCTACTTCAGGTGCGGCACTTCACCGCACCCCGGCATTTTTACCTATACTCCGCCGTACAATAGCCATCACGATTCCTGACCGGATCTCTCCATGCCCCCACGTCGGCACATTGCCTGGATAGCCTGCTTCGCAGTGCTGTTCAACCTGCTGGCCATGCCGCTGTCTTCTGCCGCGCCCAAGGGCCCGGCCGAACAGCTGCTGTGGGGGGCTTTCTGTTCCAGCATGGCCGGCAAGGCCAAGGTCGATGTCCAGGCCCTGGCCAAGATCGACCTGGGGACGCAAAGCGACGACAGCGCCAGCATGATGAACTGCTGGTGCTGCCTGGGCGCCGCGCCCTTGCTGGCCCTGCCCGGCTACCCGCCGCAGTTGCACAACCCGCCCGTGCAGCCGGCAGGCCACCCGCCGCAACTCGCCGCCTACCAACTTACGCCGCGCCAATTATGGCCCGCGCTCAATCCCCGTGCCTCTCCTCTGGCCTGAGTTCACTACGCTGTCCATCAGAACCTGAACAGACTGGAGACTCACCCATGCTCAAGCAAGCCCTCGTCCTGGCCGCCCTGCTGCTGCCCGGCGCCTATGCCAACGCCCACGAATACAGCAAAGGCGATCTGCACATCGCCCACCCCTGGTCGCTGGAGCTGCCGCCGAACGCGCCCAACGTCGCGGCCTATTTCGTCGTGCACAACAACGGCAAGACCGACGACCGCCTGCTCTCGGCGGACACGCCAATCAGCGCCGACGCCCAGTTGCACGAGCATGCGATGAGCGCCGCCGGCGCCATGAAGATGCAACAGGTGCAAAGCGTGGTGGTGCCCGCCGGCAAGGACCTGACCTTCGCCCCCAGCGCCTACCACGTGATGATCATGCAGCCCAAGGACCGCAGCCTGCTGATCGACGGCAAGCGCTTCCCGCTGACCCTGCACTTCGAGAAGGCTGGTGACATCACCGTCGAGGTCGCCGTGCAGAAGCAGCCACCGGCCGAGCAGGCCGCAGCACACGAACACGCGCACTGACCTGATCAACTGACTGGCGCTCGCCATGAGCCTGCCGCGCTACAGCTCCGCCCGCACTACCCGCCCTGATCGCAGGCGCGTCGGTGGCGGCTGGCTGAGCCTGTTCGCCATGTGGATGATCTTCATCGGCCCGCTGGTTTCCCAGTCGATGCCGATGGAGCACCACGCCGGCATGTCCATGCCCATGGACATGTCGATGAGCATGCCCATGGCGCACGGTCACGACGAGCACCACGGCCACGGCAACGATGGCCAGCTGCATGTCATGTGGGAGAAGTGCGGCTATTGCAGCCTGCTGTTCAACTGCCCCGCCCTGCCCCAGACCCTCAGCCCGCTCAGCGCGGGCAGCGTCCCCCCACCCACCCACCTCACCGTCGCCACGCGCCAGGGCCATGCCCGGCAGGCTGTATTCCCCGGCGCCCGCAGCCGCGCGCCGCCCCGTTCGATCATCGCTTGAACACCACACGCTAAACGCCCGAAGCCAGGAGGCTTCGCGCTGACTCACGACTGATCGACTGGAATCATTATGTCCGGCTGCACCCCTGTTTTTGCCCTTTCCCTGCGTGGCACCGTCGCCGTGCTCTGCGGCTCGCTGCTCGCGCCACTGGCCTTTGCCGCCGAAACCGGCCACGAAGGCCATGTGCACGACCCGGCCGAGCTGAGCCCGACGGTGATCACCGCCATCGCCCCGAGCTCGCCGCTGACCGTGGTCACCAACCCCAAGGACCCGCGCCAGCCCGTGCCGGCCAGCGACGGCGGCGACTACCTCAAGACCATCCCCGGCTTCTCGGTGATCCGCGCCGGCGGCACCAACGGCGACCCGGTGCTGCGCGGCATGTTCGGCTCGCGCCTGAACATCCTCACCAACGGCGGCATGATGCTCGGTGCCTGCCCTGGTCGCATGGACGCCCCGACCTCGTACATCTCGCCGGAAACCTACGACCGCCTCACCGTGATCAAAGGCCCGCAGAGCGTGATCTGGGGCCCGGGTGGCTCCGCTGGCACCATCCTGTTCGAGCGTGAGCCGGAGAAATTCGGCGAGCTGGGCAGCCGGGTCAACGGCAGCGTGCTAGCCGGCTCCAATGGCCGCTTCGACAAGGTGCTCGACGCCGCGGCCGGCGGCTCGCTCGGCTACGTGCGTTTCATCGGCAACCAGTCGCACTCGGACGACTTCGAGGACGGCAACGGCGACACCGTGCCGTCGCGCTGGGACAAGTGGAACGGCGACATCAGCCTCGGCTGGACCCCGGACGCCGATACCTTGCTGGAACTGACCGCCGGCAAGGGCGACGGCGAGGCCCGCTCCGCCGGGCGCGGCATGGACGGCTCGCAGTTCAAGCGCGAAAGCCTGGGGCTGCGCTTCGAGAAGTCCAACCTCGGCGAGGTGCTCGACAAAGTCGAGGCGCAGGCCTACTACAACTACGCCGACCATGTAATGGACAACTACACCCTGCGCTCGACTGTCGGGATGCCGATGGCAAGCAACGTCGATCGCCGCACCCTGGGTGGTCGGATCAAGGCCACCTGGCGCTGGGCCGATGTACAGCTGATCAGCGGTATCGACGCGCAGACCAACGAGCACCGCAAGCGTAGCGGCATGGGCATCGATACGTATAAAGCCAAGCCCTGGGACAAGGACGCCGACTTCCATAACTACGGGGTCTTCGGTGAACTGACCTGGTACGCCACCGGTGAAGACCGGTTGATCACCGGCGCCCGCCTGGACCGCGCTTCGGCCCGCGATTTCCGCAAGGGCATCGCCACCAGCGGCAACACCCGGGCCGATACCTTGCCCAGCGGCTTTGTGCGTTATGAGCACGACCTGGCTGCGGTACCCGCCACCACCTATATCGGCCTGGGCCACACCCAGCGCTTCCCGGACTACTGGGAGCTGTTCTCGCCGACCCTGGCACCCACCGGCTCGGTGAATGCCTTCGACGGCATCAAGCCGGAAAAGACCACCCAGCTCGACTTCGGCATCCAGTACCGCGACGAACGCCTGGAGGCCTGGGCTTCGGGCTACGTTGGGCAGATCCGCGACTACATCCTGTTCGACTACGTGCCAGGCATGGGCGGCATGAGCAACCGGCTCGTTTCCCGGGCACAGAACATCGACGCCCGCATCATGGGCGGCGAACTGGGCGCGGCCTACAAACTGACCGAAAACTGGAAGGCCGACGCCACCCTGGCCTACGCCTGGGGCAAGAACAGCAGCGACGGCAAGGCCCTGCCACAGATGCCACCGCTGGAAAGCCGCCTGGGCCTGACCTACAGCCGCGACACCTGGAGCGTCGGTGCCCTGTGGCGCCTGGTCGCCGAGCAGAACCGTATCGCCAAGAACCAGGGCAACGTGGTCGGCAAGGACTACGACACAAGCTCAGGCTTCGGCGTGTTCTCGCTCAACGGCGCCTACAAGATCAACAACAACCTCAAGCTCAGCGCGGGCGTCGACAACCTGTTCGACAAGGCCTACGCCGAGCACCTGAACCTGGCCGGGAACGCCGGGTTCGGCTACCCGGCCAGCGCCACGGACCCGGTGAACGAGCCAGGCAGGACCTTCTGGACCAAGGTCGACTTCAGTTTCTGACAACAACAAACGGGCGCGGGACCTGACCGCGCCCACTTGAGGTCTACGGGAGGCTCCCATGAGCAAACCAAACGTTTCCTTCTACAACCTTGCGTGGCGCTGGCATTTCTATGCCGGGCTGTTCGTGGCGCCGTTCATGATCCTGCTGGCGATCACCGGCATCATCTACCTGTTCAAGCCGCAGCTCGATCCGTTGATGTATCGCGAGCTGATGGTGGTCGAGGCCGGCCATCACCGACAGGGCGCCGATACGCTGCTGGCCAACGTGCGCCAGGCTTATCCACAGGGCCACGTAGGCCAGTACCTACCGCCGCTGAATGCCGAACGCAGCGCGCAGTTCGTCGTGCACGACGGCGGGCGCGAGCTGAACGTGTTCATCGACCCGTACAGCGGCAAGGTGCTGGGCGAACAGGATGGCAAACAGAACCTGCAGGCCATCGCCCGCGCCCTGCATGGCGAACTGATGGTCGGCACGGTCGGTGACCGGCTGGTGGAATTGGCGGCCGGCTGGGGCATTGTCCTGGTCGTGTCCGGCCTCTATTTGTGGTGGCCACGCGGGCGCAACAGCGCGGGCGTGCTGTGGCCACGTTTCAGCGCACGCGGCCGGGTGCTGTGGCGCGACCTGCATGCCGTTACCGGCTTCTGGGGTTCGGCATTGCTGCTGTTGATGCTGATCAGCGGCATGACCTGGACCGGGCTGTGGGGTAAGCAGTACGCCGACCTGTGGAACCGCTTCCCGGCGGCGATGTGGAATGACGTGCCCAAGTCCGATAAAGAAGCGCGCGACCTCAACAGTGCCCATCGCCAGACCGTGCCGTGGGCCATGGAGAACACCCCGATGCCGGTGTCCGGTGCTCACGCCGAGCATGCCGGGCATCACATGATGGATCACGCTCCCGCCGCGCCGCAGGTCAGCCTGCAGCAGGTCGAGAACATCGCCGATCTGCGCGAGATCGAGCCGGGCTACAGCATCACCCTGCCGACCAGTGCCGACGGCGTGTTCACCATCGCGGTATTCGCCGACGATCCGCGCAACGATGCCACCCTGCATGTGGACCAGTACACCGGGCAGGTGCTGGCCGATGTGCGCTGGCAGGACTACAGCCCGGTGGCGCGTGCCACGGAGCTGGGGGTGATGCTGCATGAAGGGAAGATGTTTGGGCCGCTGAACCAGATCGTCATCCTGCTGGTGTGCCTGATGATCCTGTTGGGCTCGGTGAGTGGGCTGGTGATGTGGTGGAAGCGCAAGCCGGCTGGTGGACTGGGGGTGCCGCCGCTGCGTCATGACCTGCCGCGCTGGAAGATGGCGGTGGGGGTGATGGTGGTGCTGGGCGTCGCCTTCCCGCTGGTGGGGGTTTCGATGGTGGTGATGTGGGGGGTGGATAGCCTGGTGGTAAGGCGCCGGCTCCTGGTTCGGGCCTGATATCGCTATCGCGGGGCAAGTCGCATCGGCGCACCGCCGCTCCCACGCCATGCACGATCCATGGCGTGGGAGCGGGCTTGCCCCGCGATAAGGCCGGCACCAACAACCATTGATTCCCGTCATGTCGAGCACCGCGCTGCACCGCCAAGATCGTGTCGATCTGCCACGCCCGCGATCGGAACGCGACGTGATAGCCTACTCGGCTTTCGCTCAAAAAAGACTGACCCTCAATGGAATGCAGCCTATGACCCGGACCTCCCAGACACCCTCTGAAGAGCAGCACCTGCAACGCAACCTGACCAACCGCCATATCCAGCTCATCGCCATCGGCGGCGCCATCGGCACCGGCCTGTTCATGGGCTCGGGCAAGACCATCAGCCTGGCCGGCCCGTCGATCATCTTCGTCTACATGATCATCGGCTTCATGCTGTTCTTCGTCATGCGCGCCATGGGCGAGCTGCTGCTGTCGAACCTCAACTACAAGTCGTTCATCGATTTCTCCGCCGACCTGCTCGGCCCCTGGGCCGGCTACTTCACCGGCTGGACCTACTGGTTCTGCTGGGTGGTCACCGGCATCGCCGACGTGGTGGCGATCGCTGCCTATACGCAATTCTGGTTCCCGGACCTTCCGCAGTGGATACCGGCGCTGAGCTGCGTGGCCCTGCTGCTGTCGCTGAACCTGGTGACGGTGAAGATGTTCGGCGAAATGGAATTCTGGTTCGCCCTGATCAAGATCATCGCCATCATGGGCCTGGTCGCCACCGGCTTGTACATGGTCGTTACCGGCTTCCAGTCGCCAGCAGGCCACACCGCCACCCTGGCCAACCTGTGGAATGACGGCGGCATGTTCCCCAATGGCATGCTCGGCTTCTTCGCCGGCTTCCAGATCGCCGTGTTCGCTTTCGTCGGCATCGAGCTGGTGGGCACCACCGCCGCCGAGGCGAAGAACCCCGAGCGCACCCTGCCGCGGGCGATCAACTCGATCCCGATCCGCATCATCGTGTTCTACGTGCTGGCGCTGATCGCGATCATGGCGGTAACGCCATGGCGCGACGTGGTGCCGGGCAAGAGCCCGTTCGTCGAGCTGTTCGTGCTGGCCGGCCTGCCGGCGGCGGCGAGCATCATCAACTTCGTGGTGCTGACTTCTGCGGCCTCGTCGGCCAACAGCGGCGTGTTCTCCACCAGCCGCATGCTGTTCGGCCTGGCCCAGGAGGGCGATGCGCCCAAGGCGTTCGAGAAACTCTCGCGCCGCGCGGTGCCGGCCAACGGCCTGTACTTCTCCTGCACCTGCCTGCTGCTGGGCGCGGTGCTGATCTACCTGGTACCCAATGTGATCGAAGCTTTCACCCTGGTGACGACGGTGTCGGCGGTGCTGTTCATGTTCGTGTGGACGCTGATCCTGCTGTCGTACCTGAGCTACCGCAAACAGCGCGCGGCGCTGCATGCGCAATCCACCTACAAGATGCCTGGCGGGCGCTTCATGTGCTACGTGTGCCTGGTGTTCTTCGCCGGCATTCTGGTGCTGTTGAGCCTGGAGGCGGATACGCGCTCGGCGCTGGTGGTGACGCCGATCTGGTTCGTGATTCTGGCGGTGACCTATCAGTTCGTGCGTAGCAGGCGCCAGCCGCGCGCCACCGTGCGTGGGGCGTCGAACAGCTGATCCTGAACCCATCGCGGGGCAAGCCCGCTCCCACGCCTGCCGTGTGAGGTCGGCGTGGGAGCGGGCTTGCCCCGCGATGAGGCCCTCTAGCCTTGCTCCAACCCTTCAAGCACGGCTTCGGCCAGCGCCAACCCCTTCTCCAGCGAGTTCTCGGTCGCCGTCAGCAAACTGCGCAACGGCTCCCCCGCCTTCTCTAACGCGGCAGCATTGGTCTCATACGCCGCCTTCAACGCCGCCACCGCGCACACCAGCGCATCCTCGCTATCAACGCCAGCACGTACCGAGAGAATCGGATCATGGGCGTGATTGCAGGTGCCAAAGTGGGAACAAGCGGTGACGGGACGGGATTTGCGGGGACTGTGGTTGACCAGCGATTCCTGGTTCATGGCTGCACCTCTCGATGAAAGGTGGCGATCTCGACAAATGCGAGCGGTGGATCTGGAACGATCTTCTTGAGCATGGTGCTACTCCTTGCAGCCTTCTGAAGTGTCTCTCCGTGCCCATACGCCAATATGGGTGGACGGAGCCGTGCGGGTTGGCGTTGCCGGTCAGAAGGTCCGGTGAGCCCGAAGGCTCCCACACACGGCTCCGCCCATAACGGGTGCAACCATGCAGGACACGCTATCGCAGGTGCGATGTGCCCGGTTCTGACAGCGGGACGCCAATCCCGAACCGCAGAAACTACTGCGGTGCGGCACGGTACTCAAGTAGTGCTTATGTGTCAAAAGTGTTCATCGCCCCCGGCCCCAATCCTGTGCAGGCCCAACCCGCAAGCACCATCCTGGCCCCACCCCGCGCCCCGATTCGTCGCACAACCGCTCTATCACGCACCTTCCAACGCCCGGCACAGCCTTTGCAATCTCCGATCTGGCCAACACCCACCATCACATCGGAGTGAGCACATGAAGCGACGCAGTCTGATCAAGGCCTTTACCCTCAGCGCATCGATCGCCGCGATGGGCCTGAGCTGGAGCATCCAGGCCGCCGAGACCATCAAGGTCGGCATCCTGCATTCGCTGTCGGGGACCATGGCGATTTCCGAGACCTCGCTCAAGGACATGGCGCTGATGACCATCGACGAGATCAACGCCAAGGGCGGGGTCAACGGCAAGCAGCTCGAGGCGGTGGTGGTGGACCCGGCGTCCAACTGGCCGCTGTTCGCCGAGAAGAGCCGCCAGCTGCTGACCCAGGACAAGGTGGCGGTGGTGTTCGGCTGCTGGACCTCGGTGTCGCGCAAGTCGGTGCTGCCGGTGTTCGAAGAGCTCAATGGCCTGCTGTTCTACCCGGTGCAGTACGAGGGCGAGGAGATGTCGCCGAACGTGTTCTACACCGGCGCGGCGCCCAACCAGCAGGCGATCCCGGCGGTGGAATACCTGATGAGCGAAGACGGCGGCGGCGCCAAACGCTTCTTCCTGCTGGGCACCGACTACGTCTACCCGCGCACCACCAACAAGATCCTGCGCGCCTTCCTGCACAGCAAGGGCGTGGCCGACAAGGACATCGAAGAGGTCTACACGCCGTTCGGCCACGCCGATTACCAGACCATCGTCGCCAATATCAAGAAGTTCTCCGCCGGCGGCAAGACGGCGGTCATTTCCACGGTCAACGGCGACTCCAATGTGCCGTTCTACAAGGAGCTGGCCAACCAGGGGCTGAAGGCCACCGATGTGCCGGTGGTGGCGTTCTCGGTGGGCGAAGAGGAGCTGCGCGGCATCGACACCAAGCCGCTGGTGGGGCACCTGGCGGCGTGGAACTACTTCGAGTCGGTGGATAACCCGGTCAACCAGAAGTTCGTCGCCGACTGGAAGGCCTACACCAAGGCCAAGAACCTGCCGGGGGCCGACAAGGCGGTGACCAACGACCCGATGGAGGCTACCTACGTCGGTATCCACATGTGGGCGCAGGCGGCGCAGAAGGCCGGCAGCACCGAGGTGGACAAGGTGCGCGAGGCGCTGGCCGGGCAGAGCTTCAAGGCGCCGTCGGGCTTCACCCTGACCATGGACAAGAGCAACCACCACCTGCACAAGCCGGTGATGATCGGCGAGATCCAGGATGACGGGCAGTTCAGTGTGGTGTGGCAGACCGAGGAGCCGCTGCGGGCGCAGCCTTGGAGTCCGTTCATTCCGGGGAATGACAAGCGGCCTGACTATGCAGTGAAGGGCAACTGACGCCATCGCGGGGCAAGCCCGCTCCCACGCCTGCCCCCTCCCCCATGTGGGTACGGCGTGGGAGCGGGCTTGCCCCGCGATGAATCCACCGCCGATTTCCAGGATGGCCCGCATGCTCAGACTCCTGCTCACACTACTGCTGCTTCTACCCCTGGCCACTCAAGCCAGCGAAGGCGAATTCTTCCTCAGCGCCAAACCCGCCGAGCAAGCCCGCCTGCTCGAAACCTGGGCCGCCCAACCCGATACCGCCCGCCTGCCGCTGCTGGACAACCTGCGCCAGGGCCGCATCGCCGAAAATGACACCCGCAAACTGCGCCTGAACAACCGCCTGCGAGGCCTGATCGACAACGCCCTGGCCAGCCATCAACTGCTCAGCGAACAAGCCGACGTGCGCCTGGCCGCCGCCCAGCAACTACAAAAAACAGCGCAACCCGCGCAAATGGCGTTCCTCGACCGCCGCTTCGCCAGCGAGCCGGACGCCGCCGTGCACGCCGCCCTCGGCCTGGCCCTGGCCAACCTGCAACTGGGCGCCAGCGAGCCCGCGGTACGCCTGGCCGCCGTGCGCCTGCTCGGCGAAACCGGCGACCCGCTGGCCCGCACCCGCCTCGAAGCGCTACTACAACCCGACGCCGAAACCGACGCCGCCGTGCGCACCGCCGCTGAAACCAGCCTGGCCCAAGTGCAACGCAAATTGCTGGTCGGCGAGCTGCTCGGCCAGGCCTTCAGCGGCCTGTCGCTGGGCTCGATCCTGCTGCTGGCGGCGCTGGGCCTGGCGATCACCTTCGGCCTGCTCGGGGTGATCAACATGGCCCACGGCGAGATGCTGATGCTCGGCGCCTACAGCACCTACATGGTCCAGGTGCTGCTGCAACGCTATGCCCCCGGCGCCATCGAGTTCTACCCGCTGATCGCCCTGCCGGTGGCCTTCACCGTCAGCGCCGGGGTCGGCATGGCCCTGGAGCGCACGGTGATCCGCCACCTCTACGGTCGCCCACTGGAAACCCTGCTGGCCACCTGGGGCATCAGCCTGATCCTGATCCAGGCCGTGCGCCTGATCTTCGGCGCGCAGAACGTCGAGGTGAGCAACCCGGCCTGGCTGTCCGGCGGCATCCAGGTGCTGCCCAACCTGGTGCTGCCGTACAACCGCCTGGTGATCATCGGCTTCGCCCTGGCGGTGGTGCTGCTCACCTGGCTGCTGCTCAACCGCACGCGGCTGGGCCTGAACGTGCGCGCCGTCACCCAGAACCGCAACATGGCGGCCTGCTGCGGGGTGTCCACCGGGCGCGTCGACATGCTCGCCTTCGGCCTCGGCTCAGGCATTGCCGGGCTCGGCGGCGTGGCCCTGAGCCAGGTCGGCAACGTCGGCCCGGACCTGGGCCAGAGCTACATCATCGACTCGTTCCTGGTGGTGGTGCTCGGCGGCGTCGGCCAGCTGGCCGGCAGCCTGTGGGCGGCCTTCGGGCTGGGCATCGCCAACAAACTGCTGGAGCCGCAGATCGGTGCGGTGCTGGGCAAGATTCTCATCCTTGCGCTGATCATTCTGTTCATCCAGAAGCGCCCGCAAGGCCTGTTCGCCCTCAAGGGACGGGTAATCGACTGATGAACCAGCCATTGATTGTCACTGCCACGCGCAAGGTCGGCACCCGGGTTTCACTGGCCGTCGGCGCCGTTGTCGTCCTGGTGCTGCTGGCCCTGCCGCTGCTGTCGCTGCTGCCCGACGGGCACGCCTTGCAGGTCTCGGCCTATACCCTGACCCTGGTCGGCAAGATCCTCTGCTACGCCATCGTCGCCCTGGCCCTGGACCTGGTCTGGGGCTACGCAGGCTTGCTGTCTTTGGGCCACGGTCTGTTCTTCGCCCTGGGCGGCTACGCCATGGGCATGTACCTGATGCGCCAGGCGGCCGGCGATGGCTTGCCGGGGTTCATGACCTTCCTGTCGTGGAGCGAGCTGCCCTGGTACTGGGCCGGCACCCAGCACTTCGCCTGGGCGCTGTGCCTGGTGGTGCTGGCGCCGGGGTTGCTGGCGCTGGTGTTCGGCTTCTTCGCCTTCCGCTCACGGATCAAGGGCGTGTACTTCTCGATCATGACCCAGGCCCTGACCTTCGCCGGGATGCTGCTGTTCTTCCGCAACGAGACCGGCTTTGGCGGCAACAACGGTTTCACCAATTTCCGCACCATCCTCGGTTTCGACATCACCGCCCAGGGCACCCGGGCCGTGCTGTTCCTGCTGACGGTCGGCCTGCTACTGGGCAGCCTGTTCCTGTGCTGGCGCCTGACCCAGAGCAAGTTCGGCCGCCTGCTCACCGCCGTGCGCGATGCGGAGAACAGGCTGATGTTCTGCGGCTACGACCCGCGCGGCTTCAAGCTGCTGGTATGGGTGCTCAGCGCCGTGCTGTGCGGCCTGGCCGGGGCGCTTTACGTGCCGCAGGTGGGCATCATCAACCCCAGCGAGATGTCGCCGACCAACTCCATCGAAGCCGCCGTGTGGGTGGCGCTCGGCGGGCGCGGCACACTGATCGGGCCGCTGCTTGGCGCCGGCCTGGTCAATGGCATGAAGAGCTGGTTCACCGTGGCGTTCCCCGAGTTCTGGCTGTTCTTCCTCGGCGCGCTGTTCATCCTCGTCACCCTGTACCTACCCAAGGGCGTGGTCGGCCTTGTGAAGAAAAGGAGCCAGCCATGAGAAGCGTACCCCCGGTGCATCCGGAATTCATGCTGGAACCGATCTTCGACCAGATCGGCAGCGGACGCGAAGCCATCGGCCTGGGCCGGCGCCGCGAGACCGGGCTCGACACCCGCCACGGCACGGTGCTGAGCCTGGAGGGCATCAGCGTCAGCTTCGATGGCTTCAAGGCGCTCAACGACCTGAACCTGTACATCGGCGTCGGTGAGTTGCGCTGCATCATCGGCCCCAACGGCGCCGGCAAGACCACGATGATGGACGTTATCACCGGCAAGACTCGGCCCGATTCGGGTACCGCGTTTTTCGGTGACACCCTCGACCTGACCCGCATGAGCGAGTGCCAGATCGCCCAGGCCGGCATCGGCCGCAAGTTCCAGAAGCCCACGGTGTTCGAGGCGCTGACGGTGTTCGAGAACCTGGAGCTGGCGCTCAAGGCCGACAAGTCGGTGTGGGCAAGCCTGGTGGCACGGTTGTCCGGCGAGCAGCGCCAGCGCATCGAGGAGGTGCTGACCACCCTGCGCCTGCTGCCCCTGGCACAACGCCAGGCGGGGTTGTTGTCCCATGGACAGAAGCAGTTCCTGGAGATCGGCATGCTGCTGGTGCAGGAGCCGAGATTGCTGCTGCTCGACGAGCCAGTGGCGGGGATGACCGACGCCGAGACCGAGTTCACTGCCGAGCTGTTCCGCTCGCTGGCGGGCAAGCATTCGCTAATGGTGGTGGAGCATGACATGGGGTTCGTGGGCAGTATTGCCGACCATGTGACGGTGCTGCACCAGGGGAGTGTGCTGGCGGAAGGATCGCTGGCGCAGGTGCAGGAGGATGAGCGGGTGGTCGAGGTGTATCTCGGGCGGTAGGGCAAGCCCGCTCCCACGAATTGAACGACTCAAGGGCAGAACATGCTGAAAATCGACACCCTGCACCAATACTACGGCGGCAGCCACATCCTGCGCGGCCTGTCCTTCGAGGCCAAGGTCGGCGAGGTCACCTGCCTGCTGGGCCGCAACGGCGTGGGCAAGACCACCCTGCTGCGCTGCCTGATGGGCCTGCTGCCGGCCCGCGAGGGCCGCGTGGAATGGGAAGGCAAACCCATCACCACGCTCAAGCCCCAGCAGCGGGTCCAGGCCGGCATCGCCTACGTGCCCCAGGGCCGCGAGATCTTCCCGCGCCTGACCGTCGAGGAAAACCTGCTGATGGGGCTGTCGCGCTTCCCCGCCCGCGAGGCACGGGAAGTACCCGCCTTCATCTACGAGCTGTTCCCGGTGCTGGAGCAGATGAAACAACGCCGTGGCGGCGACCTCTCGGGCGGCCAGCAGCAACAACTGGCCATCGGTCGCGCCCTGGCCAGCCGCCCGCGCCTGCTGATCCTCGACGAGCCCACCGAAGGCATCCAGCCGTCGGTGATCAAGGAGATCGGCGCGGTGATCCGCAAGCTCGCCGACCGGGGCGACATGGCCATCCTGCTGGTGGAGCAGTTCTACGACTTCGCCGAAGAGCTGGCCGACCAGTACCTGGTCATGGCCCGCGGCGAAATCATCCAGCGCGGCCGGGGCGAAAACATGCAGGCCGAAGGTGTGCGCGGCCTGGTTACCATTTAATCTGCAACCACTTCCCTTGCGAGACGCTGTCATGAGTTACCAGATCCGCGACGCCCTGATCGACGACGTGCCGGGCATCCTCGACATCTACAACGACGCCGTGGCCAACACCACGGCGATCTGGAACGAAACCCCCGTGGACCTGGGCAACCGCCTGGCCTGGTTCGAGGCCCGTGCGCAGCAGGGCTACCCGATCCTGGTCGCGGTGGACGACAGCGGCGTGCTGGGCTATGCCTCATTTGGCGACTGGCGGCCGTTCGAAGGCTTCCGGCATACCGTCGAGCATTCGGTGTACGTGCGTGGCGACCAGCGCGGCAAGGGCCTGGGCCCGGTGTTGATGGACGCGCTGATCGAGCGCGCGCGCCACTGCGACAAGCATGTGATGGTCGCCGCCATCGAGAGCGGCAACGCCGCATCGATCCGCCTGCACGAGCGCCTGGGCTTCAGCATCACCGGGCAGATGCCGCAGGTGGGGGTGAAGTTCGGGCGTTGGCTGGACCTGACCTTCATGCAGCTTTACCTGGATGACAACCCCCTTCCCCCTTCAAGGACCTGAAGCCCATGAACACCGCCCAACTGCACCGCGTCACCCACGAAGGCCTGGCGTACTACCGCGACGGGCTGGTGGCCCTGTTGCTCGATGCAGTGCGCCAGGGCGCGTCGGTGGGGTTTCTTGCCGATATCGACGAACAGCAGGCCAAGGCCTACTTCGATGAGGTGAAGGCAAAGCTGGCCGGTGGCGAGCAACTGCTCTGGGTCATTGCCCAGGGGCAGGAGGTGCTGGGTAGTGTGCAGCTAGGGTTGTGCCTGAAGCCCAATGGGCTGAACCGGGGCGAGGTGCAGAAGTTGCTGGTGCACAGCGATGCGCGGCGGCGTGGGCTGGGGCAGCAGTTGATGGGGGCCCTGGAGGCCGAGGCGCGGCGGATCGGGCGGGGGATGCTGTTTCTCGATACCGAGGCGGGGTCTGGGGCCGAGGCGTTCTATCGGGCACAGGGGTACAGCAAGGCGGGGGAGATTCCGGATTATGCCTGTGGCCCGGAAGGGGTTTATCGGGCGACTGCGTTGTATTTCAAGGTCATCGCGAAAGTCTCGTGAACCTGGGGGCGCTTTGCGCCCCTTTCGCGACACAAGGCCGCTCCCACAGAGGAACATGATCTGCTGTGGGAGCAACTGTCTTGCTCAAATGCCAAAAGCTGGCGCAATTCCTGTGGGAGCGGCCTTGTGTCGCGAAAGGGCTGCGCAGCAGCCCCAGGATCTAACAGGTAATACCTGTCACATCTGGGTAAACCTGCCCAACCGCTGCTTCAACATGCTGTTCTCACTGCGCAGCTGCTGCACCTCTTCCAACAGTTCCAACGCCAGCGCCACCCCTTCCCACTCCAGCTCCAGCTCCTGATGCAGCTTCACCGCGCGTTTCAACGTCACCGGCGCGCGGTCATCGAACACCCACTCTTCGGGCGTTCGCCCCGACGGTTCGACAATGCCGTGCTCGACGATCTCGATCACCCAGTCGGCCGACACATCGGCTTCCTGGCACAGGGTACGCATGTCCAGTTGAACGATCAGGGTGCTGCTCATGATCACTTACTCCATTGAGTCCTCGGATTGAACGCGGCTTTCTCGGAGAGCTGGGTCCACAGTTCGCGCGCGGCGGCGTCGGACTGGGCGGGCATGACCACCTTGAGCTGGGCGTACAGGTCGCCGCGCTCGCCCTGCTTGTTCAGCAGGCCCATGCCCTTGACCCGCAGGCGCTGGCCGCTCTGGCTGTCGGGGCGGATGGTCAGGTTGATCTTGCCGGTCAGGGTCGGCACGGCCACCTTAGCGCCGAGCGCCGCCTCCCATGGTGCCAGGGGCACGGTGATGATCAGGTCATGGCCTTCGACATCGAACAGCGGGTGCGGTGCCATGCGGATGGTCAGGAACAGGTCGCCATTGGCGCCACCGCCCACGCCCGGCGCGCCCTGGCCCTTGAGGCGAATGCGCTCGCCGTCAGTCACCCCGGCGGGGATCTTCACGTTCAGCGTCTTGGTGGTGAACCCGGTGCGCTGCCCGGCGCCGTTGGTCTGCGGCACCTGGAAGCTGATCTGCTTGGATTCCTTGTTCAGGGTCTCTTCGAGGAAGACCGCCAGTTCCAGTTCCACGTCCTGCCCTCGCCTGCCGGCACTGCGTTGTTGCCGGCCACCGCCGCCACCGAAGGGGTTGCCGCCCCGGGCACCGAAGATCGAGCTGAAGAAGTCGGAAAAATCGCCACCCTCGAAGCCACCGCCGCCGCCATTGCCGCCACGGGACTGCCAGCCAGGCGGCGCCTGGAACGGCCGGCCATGCTGGCCGCCGTACTTGCGAATTTCGTCGTACTCGGCGCGCTTGTCCTTGTCGCCAAGCACTTCGTAGGCCTCGTTGGCCTCCTTGAACTTGTCCTCGGCGTCACGCTCCTTGCTGACGTCGGGGTGATACTTGCGCGCGAGCTTGCGGTACGCGGCCTTGATCGCCTTCTCGTCCGCGCTCGCCTCGACGCCGAGTATCTTGTAATAGTCTTTGAAGTCCATCTATGGATCACCGATGTGAATGTACGTATTGCCACTGAAGATTGGGGTCAAGCATAGCCTTTCAAGGTTCATCCGGGGTTGCGCTATCGCAGACGGCCGGTCTTGATTTAGCCGCAGACTCGCATAAACTGCGCGGCCGTTTTGCCTCCGGAAGCTCTCCCCCATGTCTGACGTATCCCCGGCCCGCGCCCTTGGCATCGACTTCGGCACCTCCAACTCCACGGTCGGCTGGCACCGTCCGAGCGTCGAATCGCTGATCGCCCTGGAAGACGGCAAGATCACCCTGCCGTCGGTGGTCTTCTTCAACATCGAGGAGCGTCGTCCCGTGTACGGTCGCCTGGCCCTGCACGAGTACCTGGAGGGCTACGAAGGCCGCCTGATGCGCTCACTCAAGAGCCTGCTGGGCTCCAAGCTGATCAAGCACGACACCAGCGTGCTGGGCAGCGCCCTGCCGTTCAAGGACCTGCTGGGCATGTACATCGGCGAGCTGAAAAAGCGCGCCGAAGCCGATGCCGGCCGCGAATTCGACCAGGTGGTGCTGGGCCGCCCGGTGTTCTTCGTCGACGAAGACCCGGCCGCCGACCAGGAGGCCGAGGACACCCTGGCGGAGGTTGCGCGCAAGATCGGCTTCAAGGACGTGTCGTTCCAGTACGAACCGATCGCCGCGGCGTTCGACTACGAGTCGGGCATCAGCCGTGAAGAGCTGGTACTGATTGTCGATATCGGCGGTGGTACCTCGGACTTTACCCTGATCCGTCTGTCGCCGGAGCGCCATCTGGTGGCCGAGCGCCAGAGCGACATCCTTGCCACCGGCGGCGTGCACATCGGCGGTACCGACTTCGACAAGCAGCTGAGCCTGCAGGGCGTGATGCCGCTGTTCGGCTACGGCAGCCGGATGAAGAGCGGCGCACTGATGCCCACCAGCTACCACCTCAACCTGGCCACCTGGCACACCATCAACGCCCTCTACTCGCAGAA
This sequence comes from Pseudomonas sp. BW16M2, assembly GCF_014268865.1. Taxonomy (NCBI): domain Bacteria; kingdom Pseudomonadati; phylum Pseudomonadota; class Gammaproteobacteria; order Pseudomonadales; family Pseudomonadaceae; genus Pseudomonas; species Pseudomonas sp. BW16M2. The sequence continues at coordinate 115,338 of NZ_JABWRI010000011.1, forward strand.
GTCGCAGCTGGCCCTGGGCAGCATGCGCTATGACATCGAGGACACCCTGGGCATCGACCGCCTGTTCAACCTGATCGAACAGCGCGCCGGGCACTGGCTGGCAATGGAAGTGGAAGCCAGCAAGATCGAGCTGACCGAGCGCGACAGCCGCCGCATCGACTTTGGCCGTATCGAGCCGGAGCTGTCGGCCGAGCTGACCCGGGCGCTGTTCGAAGACGCCATCGGCGGGTTGCTGGAGCGGGTGCGTGGCAGCGTGAGCGAGTTGCTGGCCAAGGCGGGCGTGAGCGAGGGGCAGGTGGACACGGTGTTCTTCACCGGCGGTTCCAGCGGCATCCCGGCGCTGCGCAACAGCGTGGCGGCGATGCTGCCCAATGCGCGGCATGTGGAAGGCAATATCTTCGGCAGCATCGGCAGCGGGCTGGCGATCGAGGCGCGCAAGCGTTACGGCGCGGTTTGATTCGAAGGCCTCATCGCGGGGCAAGCCCGCTCCCACGCCAGATTCATGACTGCTTTGTGGGAGCGGGCTTGCCCCGCGATGATCAGACCAACTCCGCCCGCTTCAACTCACTCTTCAGGTAGGCGTAATAGATCGGCCCCGCCACCACCCCCGGCAGCCCGAACGCCGCCTCGAACACCAGCATCGCCAGCAACAGCTCCCAGGCCTTGGCACTGATCTGCCCGCCGACGATCCGCGCGTTGAGGAAGTACTCGACCTTGTGGATCACGATCAAGTACCCCAGCGCCGCCATCGCCACCCAAATCGACAGCGACAGCCCGACGATGGTGATCAGGGTGTTGGACATCAGGTTGCCGATCACCGGCAACAACCCCAGCAGGAAGGTCAGCACGATCAGCGTCTTGGTCAACGGCAGGTGCACGCCGAACAGCGGCAACACCACGGCCAGGAAGATGCCGGTGAAGAAGGTGTTGAGCAGCGAGATCTTGATCTGCGCGAAAACGATGTTGCGAAACGCCTGCACCAGCAGGCTCAGGCGTTCGAACAGCGCCGCCGCCAGGGGCTTGCGCCGGGAGATGTCGGGGATGCGCTGCAGGGCGACGATGGCGCCGAGGATCATGCCGATCAGCAGGGTCACGAACATGTGCGCCATGCCCTTGCCCACCAGTTGCAGGTCGCTCAGGTGGCTCTTGATCCAGTCGCCGATGGCCACCTTGAACTCGGCGGCGCTGGCCGGCAGGTAGGCTTCGATGAACGGCGGCAGCTGGCCACGGGCGCGCTCGACCAGGCCCATGAACTTGTCCAGCGAGGCGCCGGGGTTCTCAGCCTCGTGCAGCAGGAAACTGAAGGCGCCGGCGATCAGCAACGTCAGCGTGCTCACCACCAGGGTGCCGAGCAGCGCCACCGCCAGCCAGCGCGCGCGCTGCCCGGCGATCAGCGGTTGCAGGCGCGGGGTGAGCATGTTGACCAGCTCGTAGACCAACAGGCCGGCCAGCAGGCTCGGCAGCAGCTTCAGCGGCAGCGCCAGCAACAGGCCCGCCATGACGATGATCCAGCTGGCCAGGGTGACCTGGCGGGGAGTGAAAGTCATACAGCCTCAACGGCAGACAGCGGAAAGTCCCGCAGTCTGCCAGCCTTCACGGCAGAGGCATAGGCGCAGGTCATTTCTTCTTCAGGCAGTCACTCATGAAAGTCTTGCGTTCATCGCCCTTGAGCGCCTTGGTGGTGGCGTCGGCGTTGCAGGTCTTCATCTTCTCCTGCTGGGTCTGCGGCACATCCTTTTTCAGGCAGGTGCTCATGAACGCCTTGCGCTCATCGCCCTTGAGCGCCTTGGTGGTGGCGTCGGCGTTGCAGGTCTTCATCTTTTCCTGTTGCGCGGTGGCGGCGAACCCTTGGCCCGCGATCAACAGGCCCAACACCAGCAGGGGTACGTGCAGCAGCTTCATGGAGTGGTCTCCTTGCCTGCGCGCCGGATGCGCGCTCGTCGCAGCTGAGTGTAGACAAGAATTCTTACATCTCTGTCCGCGCCCGCCGCCGGTACTGCTCCGGGGTGCAATTGGCCTGGCGCTGGAACATGGCGATGAAGGCCGAGGCGCTGCTGTAGCCGAGGTCGAAAGCGATGGCCTGGATCGGCGTGCCAGCCTCGAGCGCCTCGATGGCCCGCAGAAAGCGCAGGCGCAAGCGCCATTCGCCGAAGCTCATCCCCAGCTCGCGCAGGAACTGCCGGGCCAGGGTGCGCTCGCTGACATGCACCTGCCCGGCCCAATGGCCGAGCGGACGGTTGTCGCCAGGCTCCGCGTGCAACGCCTCGAGCACCTGGCGCAGGCTGTCGCTGCGGGCGAACGGCAGGTAGCAGGTCTGCGTCGGCGCCAGGTGCAGTTGGTCGATCAGTACCTGGACCAGGCGTTGGTCGCGCTCGTCCTGGGCGATGTGCAGGTCGCGGCGGGCGAAGTCGCCGAGGATCGCCTTGAGGATGTCGCTGATCACCAGGCTGCAGGGCTGCGTCGGCAGCTCGGCGCACAGGCTGCGCTCCAGATAGACCGAGCGGTAGATGATGGCCTGGGGGTTGTAGCAGCCGTGCTCGGTGTCCGGTGGCACCCAGACGGCGTAATGCGGGGGCGAGATGAAGCGCTGGCCCTCGACGTCCAGGTGCATCAGGCCATGGGAGGCGTAGTTGAGCTGGCCCCAGGGGTGACGGTGCGGCGGGCTGTGGGTATCGGCGCCGAATTCGTCGTAGCGGAAGTAGACCGGTGCGGGGAGCCGGTCGAATTGCGGAATGTCGAGGTACTTGCGGGTCATGCTGTCTGCTTCGCGGGGCGAGTTGTCCGGATGAGAGTATAGATCTACGAACAGACAAGCGATAATCGCAGGCATCACACCCTCACTGTGGGAGCGGGCTTGCCCCGCGATGGCGACCGACCAGACGACGATGCCGCCCCGTCTGGCGCCATCGCGGGGCAAGCCCGCTCCCACGGGTGTTCACTGTTATCCGAGATGTCTCATGAACTACCTCTTCCCCCTCATAGCCATCCTCATCTGGGCCGGCAACACCGTGGTCACCAAGATGTCCGCCGGGGCCATCTTCCCCGCCGAGATCGGCTTCTATCGCTGGCTGCTGGCCGGCCTGCTGTTCACCCCTTTCCTGCTGCCGCAGGTCTGGCGCAACCGCGCAGCCATCCGCCCGCACCTGGGCAAGATCTTCGTGCTGGGCGTGCTGGGCATGGCCATCTACCAGAGCCTGGCCTACTTCGCCGCAGCCATCACCAGCGCCACCAACATGGGCATCATCCTCTCGCTGATGCCGCTGATGTCGCTGGCCCTGTCCATCGCCTGGCTCGGCCAGCGCCTGACCTATGGCGCGCTGCTCGGCGCACTGGTGTCGTTCTTCGGCGTGCTGGAGGTGGTCTCGGCCGGGCAACCCGGCGTGCTGCTGCACCAGGGGCTGAACGCCGGCGACCTGATGATGCTGGTGGCCACCTTCGCCTATGCGCTGTACAGCTTCCTGCTGAAGAAATGGCAACTGCGCCTGCCGCCGCTGCAGCTGCTGTACCTGCAGGTGCTGGTGGCGATCCTGGTGTTGCTGCCGCTGTTCCTGCTGTCGCCGAAGACTGGGCTGAACGGGCACAACATTGGCCTGGTGCTGTATGCCGGCCTGCTGGCCTCGATGGTTGCGCCGCGGGTGTGGATGCAGGCGGTGCATCGTCTGGGGCCAAGCCGTACCACGCTGTTCTTCAACCTGTTGCCGGTGGTCACGGCGGTGATTGCTGCGGTGGTGCTGGATGAGCAGTTGGCCAGTTATCACCTGGTTGGCGGTGTGCTGACACTGGTTGGCGTGCTGCTGGCCGAGCGCTGGACCACGCCGGTACGGCGTTAGGCCACGCCCTCATCGCGGGGCAAGCCCGCTCCCACGAAAACTGGGTTGTCCCGCAATCGCGCCGCAAATTATTTGGTGCAATCCACAGGCGTGGGAGCGGGCTTGCCCCGCGATGGATCACAACCCTGCCTGCTTGAGGCGGGCGGCGTGCTCTGTGAACAGCCGCACCGGCTCGGCGCCCTTACCCACCGCGCCCAACGACTGGTTGACGATGTCCAGGTGATCAAGCGGATAGTCATCGCCGATCACCTGCCCCAGGTGCGAGCTGAAACGCCCGACCATGCCATCACATTGCCCCTTCTCCCTGACGAAGCTGCGGGCGAACAGCCGGCAAAAACGGTTGCTGCCGTCAAAACGGTTCAGGCCCTGATCGGTCAGCCCAGGCTGCAGAGTTCCGGACCAGGAGTAATAGCGCACACCATTCACCTCGGGCGGCCCCTCGCCACCCCAGGCCTCCGGCAGCCCCTGTGGATAAGCCTGGTTGAACAGCGCCACCCCGGCACTGGTCAGCGACTGGTGCGAAGCATGCACGTCGATCGGCAGTGGGTCGCGGCGCCAGCCAGTCTCCAGCCAACCCAACAATACCGCGAAGCCATGCAGCACAGCCTTGAGGGTGCGCCCCCGGACCGAGTCACCAGGTGCCGTGCGCTCTAGGTGGTCGGCCAGCTCCGAACCATGATTGGGGCCGGCCACCGACGTCACCGAAGCCACTCGATCAGGCCGCTTCGCAGCCGCATAACGGGCGCTGAGCGCGCCCTGGCTGTGGCCGATCAGGTTGACCTTGTCGGCCCCTGTGCGCTGGCAGATGTCCTCGATGATGCCGAGCAACTGCTCGCCCCGCACTTCGCTGGAATGCAGCGGCGACACCTGCACCGGGAACACCTGCGCGCCGCCCCGGCGCAATGCCGGAACAATGCCGAACCAGTAGGGATACACCAGCGCCCGCACGAAGCCGAGCATGCCCGGCACCAGCACCAGTGGATAACGCGTGGCCAGCTCCTGACTCATCACCCTTGCCCTCATCCGTGAACAGACCGGCCCACCCTACAGCGCGACCGGAGACAAGCGCAATCGAACTCCCGGCGCGCCGCGCGGTTCCAAGCAGAACAGACCCTGAGCAAGGAGCGGGACCATGCACAAGCGAACCCTGGCCATCCTTCTGGCAAGCGCCACCCTCGCCGCCTGCGGCAGCCGCCCGGAAAACCCGGTGGACTACGTCACCTACCGCGACGAACCGCTGGTCAAGCAGGTCGAGCACGGCATGACCATGCAGAAGGTCATCGCCATCGGCGGCAGTCCGTCGAATGTCATCGACCTGCCCCACGGCGGCACCTGCAACGACTACATCCTCAACCGCGATGGCCACCAGCAGCCCTACTACGTGCGCTTCGACGCCACCGGCCATGTCGACGCCAAGGGCTTCAAGACCTGCAAGCAACGCCAACAAGACAGCGACGCCGCACACGGCGCATGACACCCCATGACCACCCTGATGCTTTCGGAGATGAACATGAGCGTTGAACTGACCGATGTGAAGACCCTGCGCGAACGTGCCCGCCAGCATGTCGAGCAAGGCGCGGTGACCGAGGGCTACCACGCCGACCGCGAGAAGATCCTGCGCCTGCTCAACGAGTCGCTAGCCACCGAGCTGGTCTGCGTCCTGCGCTACAAGCGCCACTACTTCATGGCCAGCGGCATCAAGGCCAGCGTCGCCGCCGCGGAGTTCCTCGAGCACGCCAACCAGGAAGCCGAGCACGCCGACAAGCTGGCCGAACGCATCGTGCAACTGGGCGGCGAGCCGGACTTCAATCCGGACAACCTGACGAAGAATTCCCACGCCCAGTACGTGGCGGGCAGTTCGTTGAAGGAGATGGTGCTGGAGGACCTGGTGGCCGAGCGCATCGCCATCGACAGCTATCGCGAGATCATCCAGTACATTGGCGACAAGGACCCGACCACCCGGCGCATCTTCGAGGACATCCTGGCGCAGGAGGAAGAGCACGCGGACGATATGTCGGACCTGTTGAAAGGCCTCTGATCCCAAGGTTTACATGGGAGCGGGCTTGCCCCGCGATGGCGTCGATGCCATCGCGGGGCAAGCCCGCTCCCACGAACCTCAATGACCTTTGCCGGCCGCCGCCGGCGCCTTGCCGGCGCGCATCTGCTGCAACAGCGGCGTGCATTGGTTCGGTTCATCCCCGCTGCTCGGCGCGATCAGCGCCAGCAGCCCCGCCGCCGGCCCGGCCACCACGCCCAACGCCACCATCCCCGCGCCACGCAGCGCCAGCGGCACCGCCTGCACGCCGGCACTCGGCTTGGCGAACGGTCCGCGCACATACAGCGGCGAGCGTAGCGAGAACAGGCGCAAGCCCTTGGACTCGGGGGTGATCTTCAGATCCAGCTGTTCGCTGGCGAAGTTGGCCGTGCCGTTGATGTAGATGATCGCGTTCTCGGTGTCGAAGACGAACAACCGGGTAGTGGCCAGGCCATTCTTGATCCCGACATCCGCCGCAGCACAATTGATCTTCACGTCCTCATCACCGAACAACTTGCCTACCACGTAGTTACCTACATTGAGCCCGGCGATCTCCATCAGGCTGCGGCTGATCGCGCCATCGTTGATCAGCAGGCGCAGATCCCCGTTGGAAGTGCCCAGCAGTGCCGCCACCGAGTTGCCGCGGCCACTGATGTCGGCATCGCCGTTGAGCTCACCGAAGCTGGTCTGCATCGGCGCGAAGCCAGGGAACAGCTGCTTGAGCTTGAAGCCACGTGCGGTCAGCCGGGCGCGACCCTGCAACGGCGCGCTGCGCCCGTCCAGGCGGATGTTGGAATCGAGGTTGCCGCCGGCCACGCCGAAGCGCAGCGGCTCCAGGCGCAGCAGGCCGTCCTCGAGGATCACATGGGCGGACAGGTCGTTGAACGGCAGCTTCTCGCTGTGCACGATGCGCTTGCCGGCAAAGGTCACATCGGCGTCCATGGCCCGCCAGCGCTCGGTGCGAAACTCCTCAACCGGCAGTACCTTGCCGGCCGGTTGCTTGCTGGCGCCGCCGCGGGCCTTCTGCTCGCTGTTGGAATCGGCGCCGATCAGTGGCGCCAGGTCCTTGAACAGCAGCTGGTTGGATACCAGGTTGCCGGAGAGCTTCGGCCGGGGCTGGTTGGCGACGAAGGCCAGGTCGCCGTGAATGTCGCTGTCGCCGATCTTGCCGTTGAAGCCCTCGTAACGGAACTGCGCGCCGTCGGCGGCGTGCAGGTTGGCGGTCAGATGACCATCGGTGGCGTACGGCGGCGTATCGGGCAAGGTCACGCCGGTCAGCGGGTAGAGGTTGCCCAGGCTGCTGCCGGAAAGCTTCAGGCGCAGGTCGAGGGCGCCGAGGTTGCGCGGGTCGGTCAGGGTCCCGGCCAATGCGACTCGGGTGTCGCCGATACGCACGTCGGCCTGCAGCGGAAACGGCTGGCTGGCGTCCTGCAGCGCCAGCAGGCCGCCGATCTTGCCGGTGCCGGCCACCGCCAGGCCCTTGTAGCGGCCCTGGGCCTTGAAGCCAAAGGCGTAGGCCTGGGCATTGCCGGCCTTCTCGGCGCGGGCCTTGCCGACGATGTCGCTGAACGGGATCGGCTTGCCCAGCGGGTCGACCTGCACCTTCATGCTGGTCTTCAGCGTCTGGTCGTCGAAGCTGACATTGCCCTGGTCGAAGCCGATGGCGCCGATGTCCAGCTCCCACTTCGACGGAGCCTCGTTCTCATCCTTGGGCCCGAAATCGAACACCCAGTTGGCCCGGCCATCGGCCAGCCGGGTAAGGCTGGCGCTGGGCTTGACCAGGTCGATGCGCGGGATGCTGATGCGCTGGACGATCAGCGGCAACGGCGCCAGGCGAAAGTCCACGCGCTCCAGGGCGACCATGCGCGGCTCCTTGAGCCAGTCGGGGTTGCCCAGGGTGAGGTCCTCGGCGCTGAAGTGCGGCCAGGGCACGAAGGCCCGCCAGCCGCCTTCCTCGGGCTCGGTGCGCCAGTGCACGGCGAGGTTGCCGTTGATCGCGAACGGCCGGTGCAGGGCTTCGGAGACTTTCTCGTTGAGCAGCGGCTTGACGCGGTTCCAGTCGAAAGTGGCGATCACCACCACCAGGATCGCCAGCAGGGTGGCGAGGGTGGCGAAGGTCCAGATGAGGATTCTGGCAGGGCGCGTCATTGCATGGTTCTCCTGACTGCATGGCACTCATTATGTCGGACTGATGAAAAACCGCCGGGTTTAATCCGTGCGCCATGATAACCAGGATTTTCCTGACGCCTTTCTCAGCTTTTCGTCCATGGACAGCGGCAGTGTTACCGGGCCTCAAGCGTGCCTCAACGCTTGCGGAACACCTGAAAACATTGATCCAGAGCCCTCCACGCACAGTATCAATCCCGTCGATTGTTACCATTATCCTGATGAACTTTTCTCTGGAGTTACCAGGCGTAGCATTGGCTTCGTACCCACTTTCCAGCCCCCCCGAGGAGCACCGAACCATGAAACGCCATCTGCTGCTGAGCCTGACCCTGTCCGTACTTGCCGCCAACGCCTTCGCCCTGCCAGCCGAAGACCAGCACCTGAGCGCCGAATCGCGCTCCAGCGCCGCCACCGTCAGCCAACCGCTGAACACCCTGGCAGAAGGCGGCGCCGAGCGCCTGCAGGAACGCGCAGGCCGTGTGGCCGAAGGCGGTTCCGAGCGTCTGCTCGAACGTAACAACCGCGTCGCCGAAGGTGGCTCGGATCGCCTGATCCAACGCAACGACCGCGTTGCCGAGGGTGGCTCCGATCGCCTTATCCAACGCAACGACCGCGTTGCCGAAGGTGGCTCGGATCGTCTGATCCAACGCAACGACCGTGTCGCCGAAAGTGGCTCGGATCGCCTGATCGAACGTAACGACCGTGTCGCCGAAGGTGGCGCCGATCGCCTCAACGAACGCAACAACCGTGTCGCCGAAGGTGGCTCGGATCGTCTGGTCGAACTCAGCCGTGTGAGCTGATCGCCATGGCCGAGAACAACAACCCGCCCCACTGCGCCTGCTACCCTCCAAGCCCGGTCCATTGACCGGGCTTTGTTTATTTATCCAGAATGCCCAGTCGTACAGTCATAGAATCCTGCCCCATGCTGCCGCGCGCCGAACAGAAGTTACAAACCCGCCAGGCCCTGCTGGACGCCGCCTGCCTGCTCATGGAGAGCGGCCGTGGCTTCGGCAGCATCAGCCTGCGCGAGGTGGCCAAGGCCGCGGGCATCGTGCCCACCGGTTTCTACCGCCACTTCCCCGACATGGATGCCCTGGGCCTGGCCCTGGTCGCCGAGGTGGACACCACCTTCCGCCAGACCATCCGCCTGGTGCGTCACAATGAATTCGAACTGGGCGGCATCACCGACGCCTCGGTGCGCATCTTCCTCGACGTGGTCATCGCCCACCGCGCGCAGTTCCTGTTCCTCGCCCGCGAGCAATACGGCGGCTCGCAGCCGGTGCGCCAGGCCATCGCCCGCCTGCGCCAGGACATCAGCAGCGACCTGGCCACGGACCTGGCGCGCATGCCGCGCTGGCAGCACCTGGACGGCGCCGCCCTGGCGGTGATGGCCGACCTGGTGGTCAAGACCGTGTTCGCTACCCTGCCCGAGCTGATCGACAGCCCCGAGCCGGGTCATCCACAGGCGCTGACGCCGCAGGAAAAGATCACCCAGCAGTTGCGCTTCATCTTCGTCGGCGCGCGACATTGGCAGGGCCTGGGTAATCCAGGCTGACGCTTTCGCCCAGATCGGATCATGTGCGCGGCCCGCTCCCACGCTGCCCCTCCCACGCCGTCCGTGCACACGAAGCACTGGCCACATCTGCTACCATGGCGCCCTGCCCGACCGTCACGAGCGCGACCATGTCTGACCCCCGCCCCGCATTGACCCGTTTCCAACAGCACTTCGCCGAGCGCATCGTGCCGCTGTGGCAAGGCCCGGGCTGGAACGCCGACATGGCCCTGCCGTACGAAGCCCTGGACAGCCAGCACCACCCACTGCCGGTGCAACGCTACCGGGCCATGGCCTGCGCCCGTCAACTTTACCTGTTCAGCAGCCGCATCGAGCAACCGGGCGCCGCCGAACGCGCTGCCGCACTGTTCCGCTCGCTGCAGAAGCACTTCCACGACGCCGAGCACGGCGGCTGGTTCTACAGCATCGACGCCCAGGGCAAGCCGCTGGACCGGCGCAAGGACCTCTACACCCACGCCTTCATCGTGTTCGCCTGCGCCCATTACTGGGGCAAGGTCGGCGAAGGCCTGGTGGAGGCCACGCTCAACGGCGCCCTCGAAGTCGTCGCCGAGCAATTCGCCCGCGACGATGGCCTGTACGAGGCCAGCCTCGGTGAGGACTGGTCGGATCTGGGCAGCGGCCCGCTGCAGAACCCGCAGATGCACCTGGCCGAGGCCTTCCTTCAGGTACTGGCCGTGCGCGAGGACGACGAGGTTCGTCAGTCGCTGCTGCAGTTGTGCGACGCGCTGCAGGTGCAGTTCATCGAGCCGAGCCACGGCCTGATGCTGGAAAAACCGCGTGGGGCTGTGGATAACTGGTTCGAGCCAGGGCACCAGTTCGAATGGTTCTACCTGCTGGATACCTCGCCGTTGCTGCGCGGCACGACGCTGCACGCTTCCATCGAGCGAGCCTTCGACTTTGCCGAGCAGCACGGAGTCAAGGATACGGCGGTGCTGGCGATGCTGGACGCGGACGGCAAGGTACTCGATGCGACCCAGCGGATCTGGGCCCAGGCGGAGTACCTGCGGGCACTGGCATTGCGGCCGGGAAGCGAGGCACGGTTGCTGGCACAGCTAGCGGCGCTGGACTCACATTTCCTGCATGAAGGCGGCTGGCATGAGTGCCGCGATGGCGCGGGGGCGGTGAGCCGCCATGACATGCCTTCGACCACGCCCTACCACCTGGCGACTTGCCTGGAAGGCCTGCAGCGCCTGGCCTGAGTTTGTCGCGGGCGTGCCCGTGAGGGGCGCAAGGCGCCCCTGGAAACTTCTCGGGCATGCCAAGCCCTCAGACGTAGTCGTCGTCCGAGAAGAAGCCGCCATCGTCATTGCTGTAACCGGCATCGGCATAACCACCCTGGTCATTGCCCCAGCCACCGTTGTCCGCCACCTGATGCTGGCTGTCCTGGTCGTTCCAGCCGCCCGCGTCGCTGGCCGGCGCCGGCTCTTCCTTGATCACCTCGACGATTTCTTCAGGTTGCGAATGATGGTTGAACAGGCTGCTGATGCCCTGGGCCAGCAACACGCCACCGGCCACACCCGCGGCGGTCTGCATGGCGCCGCCGAGGAAGCTGCTGGCGCCGCTGCGCGCCGGGGCGGGCGCCGCGCCGAAGCCCTGCTGCGGTGGTGGCGGGGCGTAGGCCTGGGGCGCCGGCTCGCGCCAGCCGCCCGAGGAAGTCGGCGGCGGCGCGACCGGGCGCTGCGGCTCTGGATTGCGGGCTCCCGCGCCGAAGATGCTGGAGAGGAAACCACCGCCACTGCTGGGTCGGCTCGCATCCACTTGCGCGCGCGCCTGGCGCAGCTCGGCCTCGAGCTGCTTGTTCTGCTCGTCCAGGCGCTTGAGCGCCGCCTCCTGGACCAGGATCGCCTGGGCCATGTAGTAAGGCGCCGCCGGCTGCTGGCGCAGGTGCTCCTCGATCCGCGCCTGGGCCTGGGCATCGCGCGGCTGGGCCGGGTCCTCGGCTTGCTTGAGACGGCCGAACAGGCCATCGATCAGGGTTTGTTCTTCAGTGTTCATCGGGGCAACCTCGTGCGCTGAACAGGACATCGGACAGCGTCAAAGATGGAGGCCCGGGCTTGGCGATTCAATTGTCCGGGCCATGAAACTTTTTTCAGCAAGCGGGCCGACTGGGCTAAAGTTACGCCCTGCTTTTTCTGCCATGCGATGTTGACCGATGAATCCGCTGAGCGTTCTGCGCGACTCCCTGTACTTCTTCCGCCGTCACCTGACGAGCATCCTCCAGCTGTGCCTGCCCTTGGTGGTACTCGAGGCCCTCGGCACCCAGCTGCTCTACAGCCAACTGGGCGAGCAGGCCTCGCCGGCCTACGGCATGCTCGTCAGCTTGCTGTTCTACCCGCTGTACAGCGCCGCGCTGATCCTCTACCTCGACACCCGCAGCAACGGCCAGGACACCGCCAAGCGCGACCTGTTCGCCCGCGCCCTGCAGCTGTGGCCGATGCTGGCCCTGCTGATCGTGATCAGTTCGCTGCTGATCCTGGCGGGCCTGGCACTGCTCATCTTCCCCGGCGTGTGGATCATGGTGAACCTGGTGTTCGCCGAGTACCTGCTGGTGCTGCGCGGCCTGCCGGTGATCGAGTCGATGCGCACCAGTGCGCGCATGACCACCGGGCACTTCCTGCGCATCATGGTCTGCATGCTGTCGGTACTGGCGCCGCTGTGGCTGATCGACGGCCTGCTGCTGCAGCTGTTCCCCGAGCCGCAGCCCGGCGTGCAACTGGCCCTGGACAGCCTCAGCGGCTTCCTGCAGCTGTTCAGCACCGTGGTGCTGTACCGCCTGTTCATGCTGCTCGAGGGTGAAGCCGGCGCCTGAGGCCGGCATTCCCCCGAGCGAATGCACGGGTCAGGCTTTCCTGGGCTTGGCCCTGGCCGTGGCTTCCGCCACCAGTGGATCGTCCGGCCAGTAGTGCTTGGGATAGCGCCCTTTCAGGTCCTTCTTCACCTCGGCATAGGTGGTGCGCCAGAAGTTGGCCAGGTCCTGGGTCACCTGCACCGGCCGGCGCGCCGGTGACAGCAGGTGCAGTTTGACCTGCTGGCGGCCATTGGCAATGCGCGGGGTGTCGGCCAGGCCGAACAGCTCCTGCAGGCGCACGGCAAGGATCGGTGGCTGCTCGCTGTAGTCCAGGCGAATGCTGGAGCCCGAGGGCACGCCCAGGTGTGATGGCGCCAGCTCGTCCAGACGCTGGGGCAGCGGCCAGGGCAGCAGGTTGCGCAGCATCGAAGGCAGGTCCAGGCTGGCGAAATGACTCAGGCGCGACACCTTGCCCAGATAAGGTTGCAACCAGTCTTCCAGGCTGGCGAGCAAGGCGTCGTCGCCCAGATCGGGCCACTCGCTGCGACCGTCCTTTTCCAGATCCAGCTGACGCAGCAGCGCGACGCGGGCCTGCCACTGACGCAGTTCCGGGGTCCAAGTCAGCAGGTTAAGGCCCTTGCGTCGCACCAGCCCCAGCAATGCCCTGGCCCGTGCGTCGTCATCCAGCCCCGGCAACGGTTCGCGGCTAAGCACCAGTTCGCCGACCTTGCGCTGGCGCTCGGCGCGCAGCACCTGTTCACGTTCGTCCCAGTCGAGCAGGTCGAGCTGCTCCACCTGCTCGGCCAGCACACCGTCGAACAGCGCCGGATCGAACTCGGCGGCCAGGTAGATGCGCTCCTCGCGCTGCCCCTGGCGGCTGCCCAGGTCGGCGATCACCAGCCACGGGCTTTTCATCAGTGCATCAGCTTCGGCGAACAGCGCCGCACGGCCATTGGCCAGGCGGTACTCGGCGCCGCCTTCGCGACGCTGCTGCGCCACCCGGTCGGGGTAGGCCAGCGCCAGTACGGCGCCCAGCCAGCGGGGATGGTCGGGGTCGGCGACCGGGCTGCGCGGTTTGCCACGCAACTGGCCGCGGTACTGCCGGGCCAGTTGCCGGGCGCGCTGCACGCCGCCCTGCCCGCCACGGGAGACACGGCTTTCACCGCTGAGCAGGGCCAGCCGGCTATGCAGGTCGGCACCGCCGCCGCGCAGGATGTCGCGCTCGCCCAGCAATGCGGCGACATCACAGGCCATGTCGGCCAATCCAAGGTCCTGCCCGCGCAGCAGCAGATGGGCGATGCGCGGATGCGCAGGCAGCTCGGCCATGGCCTGGCCATGGGCGCTCAGGTTGTCGCGACAACCAGGCTTGAAGGCACCGAGCCGGACCAGCAGGTCCTGAGCCTGGCCATAGGCAGCTGCCGGTGGCTGGTCGAGCCAGCTGAGCTGCTCCGGCGGCACGCCCCAGCGCGCCAGTTGCAGGGCCAGCCCGGCCAGGTCGGCCTGGAGGATCTCGGCGCTGGCGTGGGCCGCCAACTGATCGTGCTGCGCCTCGGACCACAGTCGGTAGCACACGCCGGGCTCGAGGCGCCCGGCACGGCCGGCACGCTGGGTGGCACTGGCGCGGGAAATGCGCTGGGTGTCCAGGCGGGTCATGCCACTGCCGGGATCGAAGCGCGGTACCCGCGCCAGACCTGCGTCGATCACCACGCGCACACCGTCGATGGTCAGGCTGGTTTCGGCGATATTGGTAGCCAGCACCACCTTGCGCTGGCCCTTGGGCGCCGGCTCGATGGCGGCACGCTGGGCGCTCAGCTCAAGCTCGCCGTGCAGCGGACAGAGCAGGACATCCGGACGCTCGCCCACGGCCTCCTGCAGCGCCTGGTGCACACGGCGGATCTCGGCCTGCCCGGGGAGGAACACCAGCAGGCTGCCGGACTCGTCGGCCAAGGCCTGGAGCACGCAGTCGACCACGCGCGGTTCGACGAACTCGCCAGGCTGCCAGGGCCGGCTCCAGCGGATATCCACCGGATGCATGCGCCCCTGGCTGCTGACGATCGGCGCGTCGTCGAGCAGGCGCGACAGCCGCTCGCCCTCCAGCGTCGCCGACATCAGCAAGATCTTCAGTGGCGGCTCGTCGCGCAACAGCGCCCGGCCGTTGAGGCTCAGGGCCAGGGCCAGGTCGGCATCCAGGCTGCGTTCGTGGAACTCGTCGAAGATCAGCAGCCCCACGCCCTCCAGCGCAGGATCCGCCTGCAGGCGGCGGGTAAGGATGCCCTCGGTGACCACCTCGATGCGCGTGTTCGGGCCGACCTTGCTGTCCAGGCGGATGCGGTAGCCCACGGTTTCGCCGACCTTCTCGCCCAGTTCGCTGGCCAGGCGCTCGGCGGCGGCGCGGGCGGCCAGGCGCCGGGGCTCGAGCATGAGGATGGTCTGTCCCTGCAGCCACGGCTCAGCGAGCAGGGCCAGTGGCACGCGGGTGGTCTTGCCGGCGCCGGGCGGCGCCTCGAGCACCGCTTCGTCACGTTCGGCCAGGGCCTGGCGCAGGTCGGACAGTACGGCATCGATCGGTAATGAAATCATGGTGGTCCTCGAACAATCGACCGAGTATAACGGCGAACCGAGGCTGCCCTATCATGGTCTTAAGCTCAGGCGCAGGCGATTGCCGCGCCGTTGTTTGTCGTTTTCTTCCGGAGATTCACATGCGCATCCCTTCCCGCGTCATCGGTGGCGCCCTCATCGCCACCCTGCTGACCCAGCTGACGGCCTGCGGCACCCTGTTCTACCCCGACCGTCGCGGCCAGATCGAAGGCAAGATCGATCCGGTGGTCGCGGCGCTGGATGCCATCGGTATCCTGTTCTATGTCATTCCCGGCCTGATCGCCTTCGGCATCGACTTCGCCACCGGCGCCATCTACTACCCCGGGGGCACCACGGCCCATGTCGACCCGGCCAAGCTCAAGCCGGCGATCAATGCCGATGGCCAGGTCGACCGGACCACACTGCAGGCTATCCTTGAAAGCGAACTGGGCCAGCGCCTGCCGCTGAACGACCCGCGGCTGATCCAGCACCGCGGCAGCGTCGAGCAACTGGCCAGCTACGGCCTGGTACCTGCGGCCTGACCTGATCCGGACGATCCCTGCGCATGATTGCCACCGCCGAACATCAACGTCTGCTGCGCCTGGCCACCCGCGCCTCGCTGAGCGTGGCCTGCATCCTGGTGTTGAGCAAGGCCGTGGCCTGGTGGCTAAGTGGCTCGGTCAGCCTGCTGGCCGGGCTGACCGACTCGGCGCTGGATGCCGCCGCCTCCTTCCTCAACCTGCTGGCGGTGCATTACGCGCTGCGCCCGGCCGATGACGACCACCGCTTCGGCCACGGCAAGGCCGAAGCCCTGGCCGGCATGGCCCAGGCGCTGTTCATCGGGGTCAGCGCGGTGCTGATCGGGGTGCAGGCGGTGGAGCGGCTGAAGTCGCCGGAGCCCTTGGGCGACACCGCCGCCGGCATCGTGGTGATGCTGCTGTCATTGGCGCTGACCGTGGCGCTGCTGGCGTTCCAGCGCAAGGTCATCCGCCTGACCGGCTCCACCGCCGTGCGCGCGGACTCGCTGCACTACCGCTCCGATCTGCTGCTCAACGCCAGCATCCTGCTGGCGCTGCTGCTCGCCCGCTTCGGCTGGCCGCAGCTCGACGCCCTGTTCGGCCTGGGTATCGCCCTGTACATCCTGTGGAGCGCGCTGCAGATCGCCCGCGAGAGCACGGCGATCCTGATGGACAAGGAACTGCCCGCCGATGTCGGCGAGCGCATGCTCGAAGTGGTGCTGGCGATCCCAGGGGTGAAGGGGGTGCATGACCTGCGCACGCGGGTGTCCGGCAGCCAGTGGTTCGTGCAACTGCACCTGGAACTGCCCGGCGACATGCCGCTGCATGCCGCCCATGAGCTGTGCGTGCAGGCCTCGCAAGTCATTCGCCAGCGCTACCCGCGGGCCGATGTGATGGTTCACGCCGACCCGGTGTAGCCCGTTATCGCGAATGCCCCGTCAATTGATGCTGTAGCCGCGCCCGCTCAGGCACGCCCCCAGCGCCCGCCGATAGTTGTCCGCCACATTGGCCGGCGGCGCATAGGTGGCGGTCGCCGGATCGAACCCCGACTGGCTCACCGCCCAGCGATGGCATTGATAGCGGTCCTGCTCCTGCTGCTCCGGCCCCTGGCCGTACATCGGATAGGCGATCACATCGTAGCCGCTGCCCTGCTGCGGTAACGGCGCAGGCGCCACTGCGGGCGGGTTGACCACCATGTACTCGCGGCTGTCGGCCTGGTACTGGTAATACGTGTCGGCCACCAGGAAGAACAGCGCACCGCTCAACCACACCTCACGGGCATAGGACGGCAGGTAGCCGACCCGCACACCGTAGGGCGGCGTGACCACCACGTAGCCGCCGCCATGGGGCCGGTACCAGTAGCCACCGGAGTAGAAATAGTCCTGCCCGCGGTACGGCACTTTCCAATAGCGATCCGGAAAGCGCTCGACGGTATGCCCTGGATGGTACTGCGGCCCTGGCCCCCAGCCATTGCCATGCCCATCGGGCCGGCCTGACCAGTCGCCACCGGGGCGCTGACCCGGACCGCCCGCTTCCCAGTAACGATTGTCGCCGTAGCGACGGGGAATGTCCTGGTAGTAGCCCTGGCGTGGCGGTTGCGTCTGGCGCACTTCGTCACGTGAATTGAGCGGCGATCCACGCCGTTCGCCACCGCCTTGCTCCTGCTGACCGCCATGACCGTCATGCCCTTCTCCAGGCCCTTCGGCCAGGGCGCCCAGGCTGATGCCCAGGCCCAGCAAACCAACACCTGCCAATCGCCAGATGCGCGAACTCATGTTGTTCCTCTCGATTGAAACGCCCGCCATTATCGTCGGAAGTCTACTGCGCAGAGCGCGAACGGAAGATTAAATTAGCCGACAACCTGGTGCGCCAACTGCTCGAAGGCCTGAATTGGCTGCTCGCTGGCCTGGCAAGCGCAGCCTGCTACGCAATAAAAAAGGGAGGCCTTGCGGCCTCCCTTTGGGAATTGTCGTCCGTGCTCGGCGCTTGTGGCACCGGCTCACCTCGCGCCGTCTTCTGGACAGTGCGTAGCCCGGGGGCCTGGCGGATCCTGTTGGATGGCTGGCCGCGACCGCCCGCCTAGGGCGCGTCGCCGTGGACTGATGTCCGGGCAGTGATTCTGGTGATAAAGATAGGCCAGACGCCGGGGCATAGGATTGCGAAGATTGCTCCTATAAATAGCGCTTGCGCAATTTTTCACTCAGGATCGATAATTCACAGCAATCCGAACAGAAAAGGCCCTTTCCATGAGCAAGCTCGACCGCTACGACTTGAGCATCCTCGCCGAATTGCAGCGCGATGCGCGCATCTCCAACCAGGAACTGGCCGAACGTATCGGCCTGTCGCCTTCCCCATGCTCACGTCGGGTCAAGCAGCTCGAGGACGACGGCTACATCTCGCGCCAGGTGGCCCTGCTGGATCGCAAGAAGCTCGGCCTGAGCCTGACCGCCTATGTGCTGATCGGCATGGACCGGCACACGCCTGAGCGCTTCGAGACCTTCGAGGCGGCGATCCGCAGCCTGCCCCAGGTGCTCGAGTGCAGCCTGGTCACCGGGATGGACGCCGACTACCAGCTCAAGGTAGTGGTGCCGGACATGGACCACTACCAGAAGCTGCTGCTGGGCAGCCTGACCCGTATCGAAGGGGTGACCAGCGTGCGCTCGAGCTTCGTGCTCAACCAGGTGCTGGCCAGCACCGAGCTGCCATTGACCCACCTGCGTTGAATCCTTGCGCGTGCGGCGTATGATCGGGGGCTCAATCTGCCTGGAGTGAACCGATGGATCCCGCAGTATTCGAAGAATGGATGATGATCGTCCTGGTCACCGTGCTGATCGGTTTCATGGGCTTCATCGTCTGGGACCTGGCGAAGAAGTCCAAGGCCGGGCGCTTTGGCACGCTTATCCTGTTCTTTGTGCTGGGCCTGGGCGTGCTGGCGTTTATCATCAAGAGCGTGGTGGTGGGGTTTCTCGAAGGGGTGTAGCGGCATTGAGGGGCCCATCGCGGGGCAAGCCCGCTCCCACGACATGCCGCGTGATTGTCATTACAGCTTCGCCGGCACCTCGCGCCAGCAACCCTGGTCCAGCCCTTCGATCGTCCAGTCACCGATCCGCACCCGCACCAGGCGCAAGGTCGGCAAGCCAACCGCCGCCGTCATCCGCCGCACCTGGCGATTGCGACCTTCACGGATCACCAGCTCCAGCCAGGCCGTCGGCACGCTCTTGCGAAAACGCACCGGCGGATTACGCGGCCACAGCTCGGGCTCCTCAAGCAGGCGCGCCTGGGCCGGCAACGTCGGCCCGTCGTTGAGCTCGACGCCGTCACGCAGGCGCTGTAGCTGCTCTTCGCTCGGCTCTCCCTCAACCTGTACCCAGTAGGTCTTGGCCAGCTTGTGCTTCGGATCGGCGATGCGCGCCTGCAGGCGCCCGTCGTTGGTCAGCAACAGCAGGCCTTCGCTGTCGCGGTCCAGGCGCCCGGCCGGGTAGATGCCGGGAATGTCGATGAAGTCCTTGAGCGTGGCCCGCCCCTCGCCGTCGCTGAACTGGGTGAGCACATCGAACGGCTTGTTGAACAGGATCAGGCGCGGTTCGGCCGGCGGCGCCTTGGGCTGGCGACGCGGGCCGGTGGGCCGCGCCGCAGGGCGGCGCGGTGTGCTACGGGGTGGCAGGGGCATGGATCCTCAGCGGAACGGCGGCTCATCGAAGCTGCGCAGTTTACGCGAGTGCAGCGAGTTGAGCTCGGTACGCAGCAGATCGAGAGCGGCGATGCCGATCTTCAGGTGCTGGCTGACCGCGCGGTTGTAGAACGCGTTGGCCGAGCCCGGCAGCTTGATCTCGCTGTGCAGCGGCTTGTCGGAGACACACAGCAAGGTGCCGTACGGCACGCGCAGGCGGTACCCCTGGGCGGCGATGGTGCCACTCTCCATGTCCACCGCCACGGCGCGGGACAGGTTGATCAACGGACGTTCCTGGGCCCAGCGCAGCTCCCAGTTGCGGTCGTCGTAGGTGAGCACGGTGCCGGTGCGCAGGCGTTTCTTGAGCTGCTCGCCACGCTCGCCGGTGACCTGCGCGGCCGCCTCCTGCAACGCCAGCTGCACCTCGGCCAGGGCCGGGATCGGGATGTTCGGCGGCACCACGCGATCGAGGATGCCGTCGCGGCGCATGTAGGCGTGGGCCAGCACGTAGTCGCCGATGGTCTGCGACTGGCGCAGGCCGCCGCAGTGGCCGATCATCAGCCAGCAGTGCGGGCGCAGCACCGCCAGGTGGTCGGTGATGTTCTTGGCGTTGGACGGGCCGACGCCGATATTGACCAGGGTCACGCCATCCCCGTCGGCGGCGATCAGGTGGTAGGCCGGCATCTGGTAGCGGTGCCAGACCACGCTGGCGACCAGGGCCTGGGCCTCGCCGTTGTCCATGCCCTTCTCGATGACCACGTTGCCCGGCAGGACCATGCGCACGAAGCGTGGGTCTTCGCGCAGCTGCTCAAGGCCATGGGCGATGAACTGGTCGACGTAGCGGTGGTAGTTGGTCAACAGGATCCACGGCTGCATGTGCCGCCAGTCGCTGCCGGTGTAGTGCACCAGGCGGCGCAGGGAGAAGTCCACGCGGGCGGCGTCGAACAGCGCCAGCGGCAGGGTCTCTGCGCTTTCCCAGTCGTAGAGGCCATCGGCGATGTTATCGGTGGCCGCCGACAGGTCGGTGCTGGGGAACACCCGCGCCAGCTGCGCGGCGGTGATGCCGCTGCCGGCCAGTTCGTCGCCCTGGTCGACCACGTAGGGGTACGGGATGTTCTGCTCGCTGACGCCGACTTCCACGGTCACAGTGTAGTCGTGCATCAACGGGCGCAGTTGCTCGAGCAGGTAGCCACGGAACGCCGCGGGCTGGGTGACGGTGACGCTGTAGGTGCCGTCCACCTGGACCTTGGCGTAGGCGCGGGTGGTGGCGGCGACTTCGCCTTGGCTGGAGTAGGTCAGGCGCAGGGCCGGGTAGCGGAACAACGCGCGTTCCTCGTCACCCGGCTCGGTACGGTCCTTGAGGTAGCGCTTGAGGGCCTGGCTCAGGGCCCCGGTGGCCTGTTCGTGCAAGGCCGCCAGACGGTCGACGGCCTGTTCGGGGGTATCAACGACTACAAACGCTTGGCTCACGCTGGGCTTCCTGTCTTATGGAATGCATGACAGCCATCTTGCCTGCGTTGCCGGGCAAATACACCCCCGAGAATCGGCCCCATGGTTTGCGCGACGCCTGTGGGAGCGGGCTTGCCCGCGAAGCAGACAGCGCGGTGCCTGGCACCGGCTTCGCCGGTGTTCGCGGGCAAGCCCGCTCCCACAGAGTCCCTATGCCTCCGCCCACACCGGCGTGGCCCTGGCCACCAGCGCCTCGACATCCACCCCGCGCGGCAATGCGCCATACACCCGCCCGCCGCCGCCAAGGCGACTGCCGATGAACGCATCGCTCACCGTGGCGTTGCCCGCCTCAAGCAGCAACTTGGCCTGCAGCGCCACGGCGATGTCCTCGGTCAGTTGCCGGGCGCGGTACTGAATATCGCTGGTGTCGGCGAAGGCACCCTTGAGGTTGCCGATGAACGCCGCCAGCCGCGGATCGCCAAAGCCATCTCCCAACTCACAGAACAGCGCCTCGAGCACGCCCGGCTCCTTCGACAAGGCCCGCAGCACGTCCAGGCACTGCACGTTGCCCGAGCCCTCCCAGGTCGAGTTGACCGGCGCCTCGCGGTACAGCCGCGGCAGGATGCTGTCCTCGACATACCCGGCGCCGCCCAGGCATTCGGCGGCCTCGTTGATCATCCCGGGGGCACGCTTGCAGATCCAGTACTTGCCCACGGCCGTGACCAGCCGGGCGAAGTGTGCCTGCTGAGGGTCGTCGAGACGGTCCAGGGCCTGGCCCATGCGCAAGCTCAGGGCCAGGGCCGCCTCGCTTTCCAGGGCCAGGTCGGCGAGCACGTTCTGCATCAGCGGCTGCTCGGCCAGCACGCGCCCGCCGACCTTGCGGTGGGCGCAGTGGTGCGCGGCCTGGGTCAGGGCCTGGCGCATCAGGGCGCTGGAGCCGACCATGCAGTCGAAGCGGGTCATGGCCACCATCTCGATGATGGTCGGCACGCCGCGCCCCTCCTCGCCGATCATCCAGGCCAGGGCACCGCGGAACTCCACCTCGCTGGAGGCGTTGGAGCAGTTGCCCAGCTTGTTCTTCAGGCGCTGGATGTAGAACTGGTTGCGGTTGTCGTCAGGCCGGTGGCGCGGCAGCAGGAAGCAGCTCAGGCCCTTGTCGGTCTGGGCCAAGGTGAGGAAGGCGTCGCACATGGGCGCCGAACAGAACCACTTGTGCCCCACCAACTCATAGGGCTGGCCCGGGCCGGGCGTGCCCACCGGGTAGGCGCGGGTGGTGTTGGCGCGAACATCGGTGCCGCCCTGCTTTTCGGTCATGGCCATGCCGATGGTGACACCGGCCTTGTGCCGGTCACCGACGTTGCGCGGGTCGTATTCGCGAGCCAGGATCTTCGGCAGCCAGTAGCCGGCAAGCTCGGGTTGCAGGCGCAGGGCCGGCACGGCGGCGAAGGTCATGGTCAGCGGGCAGCCGGTACCGGCTTCGGCCTGGCTGTGCAGGTAGGTCATCGAGGCCCGCGCCACGTGGGCGCCGTCCCGTGGCTCGGCCCAGGGCAGCGAGGGCAGGCCGTGCTCGACCGCGGTGCGCATCAGTTGGTGATAGGCGGGATGAAACTCCACCAGGTCAATGCGGTGGCCATAGCGGTCATGGCTGCTGAACTCGGGCTTGTGGGCGTTGGCCAGGAAACCCGCGGCCATCAGCGGACCACCGGCCAGGGCACCGTAGGCGTCGATCCGCGACTCGGCCCAGCCGGCGCCGAACCGGCGCGACCACTCCTGCAGGGGCTGGTCGAGGCGATACAGGTTGGCGCCGTCGAGGGACGGCGGCTGGTTGGTGACTTCGTGGGTTTCAGCGAACTGGTGCAGGTTCATCGGCGGCCTCCTGGATCCGTTCATGCCTGGATAACCCAGTGAAGCACCGCAGGCCCTTGAGTCAAAGTGACAAAACGGACTACATGGGGGCGCTTCGCGCCCTGATCGCGGGGCAAGCCCGCTCCCACGGGTACCGCGAAGGGGCCGTCAGAAGCGCTCCAGCCCCGAGGCGGCACGCGCCGGTGGTACCTGCACCTGCGCCACGGCAAGGGCCAGAGTCAGCTCGAAGCGGCTGCCCAGCCCCGGCGTCGACTCATGGGACAGCTGCGCACCGATCAACTCGCCCAGTTGCCGGCAGATCGACAGCCCGATGCCCAGCCCGCCGTAGCGCCGGGTCATCGAGCCGTCCACCTGGAAGAAACGCTGGTACAGCACCGCCTGGTCCAGATCGTCGAAACCGATGCCGCTGTCGCTGACCGTGAGGCTCAGGACCAGGCTGTCCGGCCCGGTGCGCCGGCCACGGGCCTGCACGGTGACGCCGCCCTGGTGGGTGAACTTCAGCCCGTTGTCCACCAGGCAGGCCAGGCAGCGGGCGAGCTTCTGCGCATCGCCGACCAGGCTGTCGGGCAGGTCGGCGGGGATGTCCAGGCTCAGGTACAGGCCCTTGGCAAGCGCCTGGCTGGCATAGCCGGCCCGCAGTTCCTGGAGCAGGCGACGCAGGCTGAAGGCCATGCCCTGGTTGCGCAGGCGTCCGGCCTGCAGTTCGGTAAGGATGAGGATGTCGTCGACCATTGCCATCATGTCCTGGGCGGAACCTGTGGCGGTGCGATGGTACTGGGCCTGCTCGGCGCTCATGGGCAAGGTGTGCAGCAACTCCAGCGAACCGATCACGCCATTCATCGGCGTGCGCAATTCATGGGTCACGGTGGCTAGGAACTCGTCCTTGAGCCGGTTGCTGCGCGCCAGTTGCAGGTTCAGTTGTTCAAGGGTGCGCCCGGTCTCGCGCAGGGTCTGTGCCTGCTGCTCGCGCAGGCTGTTGATGCGGTCCGCCAGGGCCAGCGACAGCAACGCCACTTCCAGTGCCGAGCCCAGCTGGCTGGCATACATGGTGATGAACACGTTGGGCAGGTAGCCCAGCACCATCAGGGTGTTGACCAGCCCGCCAGCGAGGAAGGCGGTCCAGGCGATGATGAACCAGCGCGCCACGCGCAATCCGCGCCACCAGGCATAGAGCCCGGCGCTGAAGATACTGACGGTGAACAGCAGCGCCAGCACCGTGGCCATGCGCAGCGCCACACCGTAGCGCAAGGTCACTGCCAGCACCATGACCAGCGCGCCGCCGGCCATCAAGCCCTTGAGCAGGCGGTCGAAGCCCCGGCTGAGGCTGCCAAGTTGCAGGAAGTGGCGGGCGAACTGGCAGCCGAACAGCCCGGCGGCACCGATGAACAACGGGGTGGCGGCGTTGGCCCACCATGGGCTGTCCGGCCAGAAATAGGCAATGCCAGCGCCGTTGACCGAGACCTGGTAGAGACCGAACGAAGCGATATAAAGGATGTAGTACAGGTAACTGACATCACGCACGCTGAGGTAAATGAACAGGTTGTACACCAGCATCACCAGCAGCACGCCGTAGATCATGCCCAGCACATAAAGCCGGGTGGGCTGGTCTTCCAGGTAGGCCTCGGCCGACCATAGTGTCAGCGGCGCCTGGATCGAGCCCTGGCTGTGCAGACGCAGGTAGGCGGTGGTCGCCTGGCCGGGCTGCAGCGGCAACTCGAACAGGTAGTTGTTCTGGCGGATCTCCCGGCTGGCATAGGGCAGCGCGTCACCGGTGCGCCGGGCCAGGCGATAGGTGCCCTGCGCGTCCGGCAGGTAGAGTTCCAGGTGATCCAGCGGCGGGTAGGCAAGCTCCAGCAGCCACTGGCGTGGCGCGGCCGAAGGGGCGGCGGCATAGCTGAGATCGACCCGCAGCCAGAACACCGAGGTGGAATAGCCCGCATTGAGCACTTCGTCCTGATGTGGCTGGAAGCGCCCGGCGAACGCCACGGAGCTGACCTGGGCGATGCTGGCGCTGCCATCGTGGTCTTCATAAACCTGCATGTACCGGCCCAGCGGCAGGCGCCCGGTGGCGTCGTCGAATTCGACCGCTCCGGCCAGCATGGGCAAGCAGCCCAGAAGCACAATCAGCAAATAGCGCATACAGCCCCAGCATGGCCTGTGCGGTCGCGTCGCGGTTGCCTCCCATCCCTTTGAGACGACGTGATCCGGCAGAACCCATTTATCGAGTTATCCGAGCACTCTAGCATAGCCTCCAGCACTGGCTATCAGCCACCTGTAATTTGCATGCGAAGGCTCTAGAACGCACCTTTCAGAATATACAACCAGACCAACCTGACCACTTGATCAGCAAATCTCTCGCCGCGAGCGAACCGCGGAAAAAGGTTTGGTGATAAGCTCGCCGACCATGAATACCTACAGCTCCCGCCCCGTTGTCCTCTGTCTCTCCGGCCACGACCCCAGTGGTGGCGCCGGGCTGCAGGCAGATATCGAAGCCCTGATCGCCCAGGGCTGTCACGCCGCGCCCGCCGTGACCGCCCTGACCGTGCAGGATACCGTCAACGTTTCCGACTTCCGCGTGCTCGACCGCGAGTGGGTCCTGGCCCAGGCCAACGCCGTGCTGGCCGACTCCACGGTGGCCGCGGTGAAGCTGGGCATGCTCGGCTCGATCGAGATGGTCGACACCGTCGCCGAACTGCTCGCCGCCCATCCGCACCTGCCACTGGTCTGCGACCCGGTGCTCCGCGCCGGCGGCGGCGGTCGCCTGGGCAAGGACGAGGTCGGCTACGCGCTGCGCGAACGCCTGCTGCCGCTGGCCACCATCGCCACGCCGAACCTGCCGGAGGCGCGTATCCTGGCGGAACTGCCTGAAGGCACTGCGGACGAATGCGCCGAGAAGCTGCTGCCGTTCTGTAGACACCTGCTGATCACCGGCGGTCACGGCGACGAAGTGGAAATCCACAACCGCCTGTACAGCCGCGACGGCCAGCAACACACCTGGACCTGCCAGCGCCTGCCGGGCAGCTACCACGGCTCGGGCTGCACCCTGGCCAGCGCCCTGGCCGGTCGCCTGGCCCTGGGCGAGCACCTGGAGAGCGCCGTGCGCAGCGCCCTGGACTATACCTGGCGGACCCTGCGCGACGCCGAGCAACTGGGCAAGGGCCAGTACGTGCCGCGCCGCCTGCCCCTGGATTTCTGTTCCTGACTCGAGGCCATCCGATGACGCTCCGCGGTCTGTATGCCATCACCGACAGCCAGCTGCTCGCCGGCCGTTTTCTGAGCCATGTCGAGGCAGCACTCGAAGGCGGTGTCTGCCTGCTGCAATACCGCGACAAGAGCGACGACGCCGGGCGACGCCTGCGCGAAGCTGAAGCGCTGGCGAAGCTCTGCGAACGCTACGGCACCCAGCTGATCATCAACGACGACGCCGAACTGGCCGCGCGCCTGGGCGTCGGCGTGCACCTGGGCCAGACCGACGGCCCGCTCACCCCGGCCCGCGCCCTGCTCGGCCGCCAGGCGATCATCGGCTCGACCTGCCACGCCAGCCTCGACCTCGCGCAACAGGCCGCCACCGAAGGCGCCAGCTATGTCGCCTTCGGTCGTTTCTTCAATTCCGTCACCAAACCGGGCGCGCCCGCCGCCAGCGTCGAACTGCTGGAGCAGGCCCGCGCCCAGGTCAAGCTGCCGATCGCCGTGATCGGCGGCATTACCCTTGACAACGCCGCCCCGCTGGTCGCCCATGGCGCCGACCTCCTGGCGGTAATCCACGGCCTGTTCGGTGCCGACAGCGCGCAGGAAGTCACCCGCCGCGCCCGCGCCTTCAACGCCCTGTTCGTTTCCTGATTTCGAGAGAAGACTCCATGTCCCGTTCCGAAGCCCTGTTCGCCCAAGCCCAGAAACACATCCCCGGCGGCGTCAACTCGCCGGTGCGCGCCTTCAAGAGCGTCGGCGGCACCCCGCTGTTCTTCAAGCACGCCGAAGGCGCCTACGTCATCGACGAGGATGACAAGCGCTATGTCGACTATGTCGGCTCCTGGGGGCCGATGATCCTCGGCCACGGCCACCCCGATGTGCTGGATGCCGTGCGCAGGCAGCTCGAGCACGGCCTGTCCTACGGCGCGCCGACCGCCATGGAAACCGAGATGGCCGACCTGGTCTGCTCGATCGTGCCGTCGATGGAGATGGTGCGCATGGTCAGCTCCGGCACCGAGGCGACCATGAGCGCCATTCGCCTGGCCCGTGGCTACACCGGCCGCGACGCCATCATCAAGTTCGAGGGCTGCTACCACGGTCACTCCGACAGCCTGCTGGTCAAGGCCGGCTCCGGCCTGCTGACCCAGGGTGTGCCGAGTTCGGCTGGGGTGCCGGCGGACTTCGCCAAGCACACCCTGACCCTGCCGTTCAACGATATCGCCGCCGTCGAGAAGACCCTGGCCGACGTCGGCCAGACCGTGGCCTGCATCATCGTCGAGCCGGTGGCCGGCAACATGAACTGCGTACCACCGGCGCCGGGCTTCCTCGAAGGCCTGCGTACCCTGTGCGACAAGCATGGCGTGGTGCTGATCTTCGATGAAGTAATGACCGGTTTCCGTGTGTCGCTGGGCGGCGCCCAGGGCCACTACGGCATCACCCCGGACCTGTCGACCTTCGGCAAGATCGTCGGCGGCGGCATGCCGGTCGGCTGCTTCGGCGGCAAGCGCGAGATCATGGGCTGCATCGCCCCGCTGGGCCCGGTCTACCAGGCCGGCACCCTGTCGGGCAACCCGCTGGCCATGGCCGCGGGCCTGACCACCCTGAAGCTGATCAGCCGCCCGGGCTTCCATGACGAGCTGAGCGCCTTCACCAGCCGTATGCTCGATGGCCTGCAACAGCGCGCCGATGCCGCCGGCATCCCGTTCGTCACCACCCAGGCGGGCGCCATGTTCGGCCTGTACTTCAGCGGCGCCGACGACATCGTCACCTTCGACGACGTGATGGCCAGCGACGCCGAGCGCTTCAAGCGCTTCTTCCACCTGATGCTCGAAGGCGGCGTGTACCTGGCGCCAAGCGCCTTCGAGGCCGGCTTCACCTCCATCGCCCATGGCGACAAGGAGCTGCAGATCACCCTGGATGCGGCCGAGCGAGCGTTCGCCAAAGTGAAGTAAGGGTGTTCCATCGCGGGGCAAGCCCGCTCCCACGCCATAACGACATGCGTGGGAGCGGACTTGCCCCGCAATGGGGCTACCACAGGCGACAAATGAGCAAAGCGTTAACCCCGTCACACCCTTGCACTGCTCAGCGCGTTGTAGAAATCTGAGTAAAACTTTGTAAGGTAGGCGCTGCTTATCCCATAATGTGCCACCAGAGACATTGGCCGTAGCTTTGCAGAGGTAAGTCGATCCCCATGAACCGCACCGGCCGCGCCCTGACCCTGGGCTGCCTGTTGCTTCTTCAGCCTCTGCTGGCCCTGGCGGAGGGCGGTAACTCGTTGCTGATTCCAACGACGGGCCGCTGCACGCTCGATACCGCGCCCGAAGACCTGCAGAACACCCTGAAGGCCTGCGAACAGACGGCGGAGTCCGGGGATGCCGAAGCGCAGTACGAGCTGGGCGAGTTCTACTACAGCGGCACGCCGCGCCATCTCGACAAGGCGCTCAAGTGGTTCGAGAAGGCCTCGCTACAGGGCCAGGGCCAGGCCCAGTACCGCCTCGGTTCTATGTTCTTCCATGGCGAAGGGGTCAAGGCTAACAACGTGCAGGCCTACATCCTGCTCAAGATCGCTGCGGTCAACGGCGCCGAAGACGCCCTGGACATGGCCGACGAAGTCACCGAGCAGATGCCCCGCGACGAGCTCGAGCACGCCACCCAGGTGCTCGGCCAGATCTTCCGCAAGTACCTGCTGGAACTGCAGAACGCCGAAGGTCGCACGCCCTTCTCGCCCCTGCCCTGAGCCGCCCCGGCCCCTGCGCGCTCCACCGGCATCATCGTTTCGTCAACTAGCCCTGCCATGATCGACACGCGGATCGGAAGCGTCGCACCGACCCTTGATCGTTTCAGTGCTTTCGCCACTGCCACTCAAGGGTTATTCTTGAGTTCACATTCATTGCCGTCGAGCGGCTAAAAACGACCTTGAACGCACCCATACAACCCCATCGCTTCATCCTCGAGCCCTTCGAGGCCCATCGTTTCGCCAACCTGTGCGGCCAGTTCGACGAGCACCTGCGCCTGATCGAACAACGCCTGGCCATCGAGATCCGCAACCGCGGCAACCAGTTCGAACTGATTGGCGAACCCAAGACCACCTCCGCCGCCGAACAGTTGCTGCGCCGCCTCTATCGCGAGGCCAAGGCCACCGACCTGTCGCCGGAAACGGTCCATCTCTATCTTCAGGAATCGACGGTCGAGACCCTCGAGAACCCGGCGGTCAACGAAGTCAGCGTCTCGCTGCGCACGCGCAAGGGCAACATCCGTCCGCGCGGCGTCAACCAGCAGCGCTACGTCAAGGAAATCCTGGCCAACGACATCAACTTCGGCATCGGCCCGGCCGGTACCGGCAAGACCTACCTGGCCGTGGCCTGCGCGGTCGATGCGCTGGAGCGCGAACAGGTGCGCCGCATCCTGCTGGTGCGCCCGGCGGTCGAGGCCGGCGAAAAGCTTGGCTTCCTGCCCGGCGACCTGGCCCAGAAGATCGACCCGTACCTGCGCCCGCTCTACGACGCGCTCTACGAGATGCTCGGCTTCGAGCACGTGGCCAAGCTCATCGAGCGTCAGGTGATCGAGATCGCGCCGCTGGCCTACATGCGCGGCCGCACCCTGAACAACAGCTTCATCATCCTCGACGAAAGCCAGAACACCACCCTCGAGCAGATGAAGATGTTCCTTACCCGCATCGGCTTCGGCTCGACCGCGGTGATCACCGGCGACATCACCCAGGTCGACCTGCCGCGCGGCACCAAATCGGGGCTGGCCCATGTGATCGAGGTGCTCAGGGACGTCCCGGGCATCAGCTTCACCCATTTCCAGCCCAAGGATGTGGTGCGCCACCCGCTGGTGCAGCGCATCGTCGAAGCCTACGACCGCTTCGACGCCCGTCAGGCCAAGCCCGAGGCACCCGGCAAAGATGCTTGAACTCGACCTGCAACGGGCCACGGACGCCGCTGCCCCCGATGACGCCGCCTTCCGCCGCTGGTGCGAGCTGGCCCTGCGCCAGCGCACTGCCGACTCGGAAATGACCATTCGCCTGGTCGACGAAGCCGAAGGCCGCGAACTGAACCACACCTACCGGCACAAGGACTACGCCACCAACGTGCTGTCCTTCCCCGCCGACGTGCCCGACGACCTGCTCGACATTCCGCTGCTGGGCGACCTCGTGATCTGCGTGCCGGTGGTCGAGCGCGAGGCCGCCGAACAGGGCAAGGCCCTCGAGGCGCACTGGGCGCACCTGGTCATCCACGGCTGCCTGCACCTGCTCGGCTACGACCACATCGAGGACGATGAAGCCGAGGAGATGGAAGCGCTGGAACGAGAATTGCTGGCGGAACTGGGTCATCCGGACCCGTACGCCGACGACGAAACCGATTCAATCACACACTGACACTGCAAGGATCACGAGTAACCGCCATGAGCGAAGATCGATCGAGCAACGGGCAAAAGTCCTGGCTGGGTAAGCTGACCCAGGCTTTTGCCCATGAGCCGAAAAACCGCCAGGAGCTCCTCGAGCTGCTGCGCGAAGCCCATCAGAACAAGCTGCTCGACAGCGAAGCGCTGACCATCGTCGAAGGCGCCATCCAGGTCGCCGACCTGCAGGTGCGCGATATCATGGTGCCGCGCTCGCAGATGATCAGCATCAAGGCCAGCCAGTCGCCACGCGAGTTCCTGCCAGCGGTGATCGACGCCGCGCACTCGCGCTACCCGGTGATCGGCGAGAGCCACGACGATGTGCTCGGCATCCTGCTCGCCAAGGACCTGCTGCCGCTGATCCTCAAGGAGAACGGCGACAGCTTCAACATCAAGGACCTGCTGCGCCCGGCCACCTTCGTGCCCGAGTCCAAGCGCCTGAACGTGCTGCTGCGCGAGTTCCGCGCCAACCACAACCACATGGCCATCGTCATCGACGAGTACGGCGGCGTGGCGGGCCTGGTGACCATCGAGGACGTGCTCGAGCAGATCGTCGGCGATATCGAGGACGAGCACGATGTCGAGGAAGACAGCTACATCAAGCCGCTGCCCAGCGGCGACTTCCTGGTCAAGGCATTGACCCCGATCGAGAACTTCAACGGGTTCTTCGACAGCGAATTCTCCGATGACGAATTCGACACCGTCGGCGGCCTGGTGATGAGCGCCTTCGGCCACCTGCCCAAGCGCAACGAAACCACCGAGATCGGCGGTTACCGCTTCCGTATTCTCAACGCCGACAGCCGGCGGATACACTTGCTGCGCCTGACCCCGATCAACCGTTAAGGACGAAAATGCGCTGGATCACCCGCCCCGGCTGGCCCGGTAACCTGCTGGCCATGGCGGTCGGCGCTTCCACCCTCCTGGCCCTGGCGCCGTTCGACGTCTGGCCGCTGGCCATCCTGTCCATCGCCCTGTTCTACGCCGGCCTGCGCGAACTGACGCCGCGCCAGGCCCTGGGCCGTGGCTGGTGCTTCGGCTTCGGCCTCTACGGCGCCGGCACCTGGTGGATCTACGTCAGCATGAACACCTACGGCGGCGCCTCGCCGCTGCTGGCGATCGCCCTGCTGCTGACGTTCTTCGCCTGCCTGGCGTTCTTCTTCGCCTTGCCCGCCTGGCTGTGGGCGCGCTGGCTGCGCCGCGACGAAGCGCCACTGGCCGATGCCCTGTGCTTCGCCGCCCTGTGGTTGCTGCAGGAGGCCTTCCGCGGCTGGTTCCTCACCGGCTTCCCCTGGCTCTACGCCGGCTACAGCCAACTCGACGGCCCGCTCGCCGGTCTCGCCCCGCTGGGCGGCGTCTGGCTGGTGTCCTTCGTCCTGGCCTTGAGCGCCGCCTTGCTGTGCAACCTGTACCGCCTGCGTGAGCGTCGCTCGTTCCTGGCCGTCGGCGCGGTGTTGCTGGTGGCGCCGTGGATCCTCGGCATGGCTCTCAAGGACCACGCCTGGACCAAGCCGGCGGGCGATCCACTGAAGGTCGCCGCCCTGCAGGGCAACGTCGAGCAGGACCTGAAATGGGACCCGGCGCACGTCAATGCACAACTGGCGCTGTACCGCGACATGAGCTTCAGCTCGAAACCCGTCGACCTGCTGATCTGGCCGGAAACCGCCGTGCCGGTGCTCAAGGACCAGGCCCAGGGCTACATCGACATGATGGGCACCTTTGCCGCTGAACGGCATTCGGCGCTGATCACCGGGGTGCCGGTGCGGCAGATGGTTCACCACCAACGCCGCTACTACAACGGCATCACCGTGGCTGGCGAAGGCGACGGCACCTACCTAAAGCAGAAGCTGGTGCCGTTCGGCGAGTACGTGCCGCTGCAGGACATGCTGCGCGGCCTGATCGAGTTCTTCAATTTACCGATGTCGGACTTCGCCCGCGGCCCCGAAGACCAGCCACTGCTGCAGGCCAAGGGCTATCAGGTAGCCCCGTACATCTGCTACGAAGTGGTCTATCCCGAGTTCGCCGCAAGCCTTGCCGCGCGCAGCGACCTGCTGCTGACCATCAGCAACGACACCTGGTTCGGCACCTCGATCGGCCCGCTGCAGCACCTGCAGATGGCCCAGATGCGTGCGCTGGAGGCTGGCCGCTGGATGATCCGCGCCACCAACAACGGCGTGACGGCGCTGATCGATCCGTTCGGCAGGATCACCGCGCAGATTCCGCAGTTCCAGCGGGCCGTGCTGTACGGCGAGGTGGTGCCGATGCAGCAGCTGACGCCTTACCTGCAATGGCGCTCGTGGCCGCTGGCAATTATCTGCGCGCTGTTGCTGGGCTGGGCGCTGCTGGCCGGGCGGATCGCCAAGACCGTCTGACCGACGACGCCCCACCTGTAGGAGCGGCCTTGTGCCGCGAAAGGGCTGCGAAGCAGCCCCGGGGTCTTGGCGTACATGCACAGATCGCGGGGCCGCCTTGCGGCCCTTTCGCGGCACGAGGCCGCTCCTACAGGCGGGGGCCGTGTGCGCTTGGCATCAGTAGAACAACCGATACCCCAGCAACCCCACCGCCTCGTTCAGCAGCTGTCCGCTCTGCCACATGGCCCGGCTTTCCGGCAGCAACCCCGCAAACGGCCGCGCATGATCACGTCCAAGGAAGCCCACCGGCGCCGGCACCACCTCGAACCCGGCCTGCTCGAAGCTCCAGCGCGAACGCTGCATGTGCCAGGCCTGGGTCACCACCACCACACGCCGGATGCCCAGCGGCTGCAGTACCTTGGCGCTGAACTCGGCGTTTTCCCAGGTGGTACGGCTGGTTTCCTCCTTCCAGGTGACCTTCACCCCGAAATCGGCCTGCAGGCGATCGGCCATCAGCTGAGCCTCGCTGGGCGGGGTGCCGTAGTGCAGACCGCCGCTGGTCAGCACCGGCAACCCCGAGGCCTTGGCCAGCTGAGCAGCATAGCGCATGCGCTCCAACGCCACGTAGGTCGGCTGATCGGTGCCAGCCCACGCCGGATCACCGCGCTCGCGCCCGGCCCCCAGGACCACGATGGCATCGGCCCTGGCCGCCAGGCCGGACCTTTCATCGGCCATCAACGCAGGCTCTGTTTCAAGGACCCGGGCAACCTGCTCGACGGTCAGCGGCAGGCTCATCAGCCACAAGCCACCCAAGCCAAGGGCAAAGCAGGCCGCCGCCAGCCGCGGGCGGCGACGGCGCCACCACCAGGCGACCAGCAGCAGCAGGAACAGGATGCCGGGCGGCATCAGCCATTGTTTGATGAAAAAGCGCAGCGGCATCACACACCTCCATGGAAGGCGTGCAGCCTAAGAGGATCGGCACCGGGCCTCAAGGGCAACCGGCGCCGATCGATGCGTGCATTGCGAAAAACCGGCGCGTCGGTCCGCGCCTGCAACCCTGAACGGCTATCGGGACGGCAACGTCCTGGAGCTGGCTGGGGCGCCGGAGCGCTTGCGGTCCTTGAGCCAGACGATCCTGGCCGAGGACGGCTCCGGTTGCGGGTAGGCACCGGCACTGGCAAAACGGCCCTCCGGAAGGGATTCCAGGTAGGCCTTGATGACCTCGAACTCGGCATGGCTCAGGCCACGCAACTCCAGTTCGGCAGGCATCTCGTCGCGCAATCGCACCGAGGTCCGGGCTACTTCCAGTGCCAGGCCCAGGCGGTCGATCAGGCGTTCGTATAGCTCCGGCTTGTTTGCGGTTAGTTGCGACTCTCCCATCCGTTCACCTCATTGAAGGTAAGAAAATCTCCCCCCACAGATGAGCTTAGCGTCACTCGCAAAAGCGGCCGGGCGCCGCGACCAACGGCCCGCGCGACGGGCGATGCAATCAGGGTTTCCCACGACGCGCGGCGCTCATGTATGCTACGGCGTTCACTCTCATAAGATCCCGGAGTGCCGGACGCAGCGAGGTCGAGCTGCCTGGAACATGTCTCTTATTCCTTTCAATACAAAGTAGCCATGCACGAACAATACACGCCCCGTGATGTAGAAGCCGCCGCCCAGAATGCCTGGGACGAGCAACAATCGTTCGCTGTCACCGAACAGCCAGGCAAAGATACGTACTACTGCCTATCGATGTTCCCGTACCCGAGCGGCAAGCTACACATGGGCCACGTGCGCAACTACACCATCGGTGACGTGATCGCCCGCTACCAGCGCATGCTGGGCAAGAACGTCCTGCAACCGATGGGCTGGGACGCCTTCGGCATGCCGGCGGAAAACGCCGCGATGAAGAACAACGTCGCCCCGGCCAAGTGGACCTACGAGAACATCGACTACATGAAGACCCAGCTCAAGAGCCTGGGTCTGGCCATCGACTGGTCGCGTGAAGTCACCACCTGCAAGCCGGACTACTACCGCTGGGAGCAGTGGCTGTTCACCCGCCTGTTCGAGAAAGGCATCATCTACCGCAAGAACGGCACCGTGAACTGGGACCCGGCGGACCAGACCGTACTGGCCAACGAGCAGGTCATCGATGGCCGTGGCTGGCGCTCGGGCGCGCTGATCGAGAAGCGCGAGATCCCGATGTACTACTTCCGCATCACCGACTACGCCGACGAGCTGCTGGAAAGCCTCGACGAGCTGCCGGGCTGGCCCGAGCAGGTCAAGACCATGCAGCGCAACTGGATCGGCAAGTCCCGCGGCATGGAAGTGCAGTTCCCCTACGACCAGGCCAGCATCGGTCACCCGGGCACCCTGAAAGTCTTCACCACCCGTCCGGACACCCTGATGGGCGCGACCTACGTCGCCGTCGCCGCCGAGCACCCATTGGCCACCCAGGCCGCCCAGGGCAACCCGGCGTTGCAGGCGTTCATCGACGAGTGCAAGAGCGGCAGCGTCGCCGAGGCCGACATGGCCACGCAGGAGAAGAAGGGCATGGCCACTTCCCTGTGCGTCGAGCACCCGCTGACCGGCGAGAAGCTGCCGGTATGGGTCGCCAACTACGTGCTGATGCACTACGGCGATGGCGCCGTGATGGCCGTGCCGGCCCATGACGAGCGCGACTTCGAGTTCGCCCACAAGTACAACCTGCCGGTCAAGGCGGTGGTGCGCACCAGCGTCGGCGAAGAAGTGGGCAACGAGTGGCTGGCCGCCTACGGCGAGCACGGCCAGCTGATCAACTCCGGCGAGTTCGACGGCCTGGACTTCCAGGGCGCCTTCGACGCCATCGAAGCCGCACTGATCCGCAAGGACCTGGGCAAATCCCGCACCCAGTTCCGCCTGCGCGACTGGGGCATCAGCCGCCAGCGCTACTGGGGCTGCCCGATCCCGATCATCCACTGCCCGTCCTGCGGCGACGTGCCGGTGCCGGAAGACCAACTGCCGGTCACCCTGCCGGAGAACGTGGTGCCGGACGGCGCCGGTTCGCCACTGGCGCGCATGCCCGAGTTCTATGAGTGCACCTGCCCGAAATGCGGCACTGCGGCCAAGCGCGAAACCGACACCATGGACACCTTCGTCGAGTCGTCCTGGTACTTCGCCCGCTATGCCTCGCCGAACTACGACAAGGGCCTGGTCGATCCGAAAGCCGCCAACCACTGGCTGCCGGTGGACCAGTACATCGGCGGTATCGAACACGCGATCCTGCACCTGCTGTACGCGCGCTTCTTCCACAAGCTGATGCGCGACGAAGGCCTGGTGACCTCCAACGAGCCGTTCAAGAACCTGCTGACCCAGGGCATGGTCGTCGCCGAAACCTACTACCGTGTCGCCAGCAATGGCGGCAAGGACTGGTTCAACCCGGCCGATGTCGAAATCGAGCGTGACGCCAAGGCCAAGATCATTGGCGCGCGCCTGAAGACCGACGGCCTGCCGGTGGAAATCGGCGGCACCGAGAAGATGTCGAAGTCGAAGAACAACGGCGTCGACCCGCAGTCGATGATCGAAGCCTACGGCGCCGACACCTGCCGCCTGTTCATGATGTTCGCCTCGCCACCCGACATGAGCCTGGAATGGTCCGACTCCGGCGTCGAGGGTGCCAGCCGCTTCCTGCGCCGTGTCTGGCGCCTGGCCCAGGCCCATGTGGCCCAAGGCCTGCCGGGCCAGCTGGACATCGCCGCCCTGAGCGACGAGCAGAAGGTCATCCGCCGCGCCATCCATGCCGCCATCAAGCAGGCCAGCACTGACGTGGGCCAGTACCACAAGTTCAACACCGCCATCGCCCAGGTGATGACCGTGATGAACGTGCTGGAAAAGGCACCACAGGCCACCGCCCAGGACCGCGCCCTGCTGCAGGAAGGCCTCGAGGCCGTCACCCTGCTGCTGGCACCGATCACCCCGCACATCTCCCACGTACTGTGGAAGGCGCTGGGCCATGATCAGGCGGCGATCGACGCGGCCTGGCCGACGGTCGACGAAAGCGCCCTGGTGCAGGACACCGTGACCCTGGTGGTTCAGGTCAACGGCAAGCTGCGTGGCCAGGTCGAAATGCCGGCTGCCGCCAGCCGCGAGGATATCGAAGCCGCCGCCCGCAACAACGAGAACGTCCTGCGCTTCATCGACGGCCTGACCATCCGCAAGGTCATCGTCGTACCGGGCAAACTGGTCAACATCGTCGCCAACTGATGGCAACGCCCGCCTGCACACCCTGCAGGCGGGCGTAATCGGTCCACGAGGGAGCAACACACATGATCAAACGCAATCTGCTGGTAATGGGCCTGGCTGTCCTGCTCAGCGCCTGCGGTTTCCAGCTGCGCGGCACCGGCACCAACGAGCTGAGCATCAAGGAGCTGGATCTCAGCGCCCGCAACCAGTACGGCCCGACAGTCCTGCAACTGCGCCGCTCCCTGGAAAGCAGCGGGGTCAAGGTCTACTCCAGCGCGCCGTACAAACTGGTGCTGACCAACGAGCAGGAAACCCAGCGCGCTGCTACCTACAGCGGTGGCAACCGCTCGGCCGAGTACGAACTGACTACCGTGCTGAACTATGCGGTTGAAGGCCAGAACGACACCATCCTTCTGGAAGACAAGCTGCAAGTGCAGAAGTATTACGTGTACAACGGCAACAACATCAATGGTTCGGGCCAGGAAGCCCTTCAGGTCCGTGAGGAGATCCGCCGTGACCTGGTACAAGGCATGATGGTCCGCCTCCAGCAACTGACCCCGGCACACCTCGACGACCTGCAGCGCAAGGCCAACGAGCGCGCCGAAGCCGAAGCCCGGGCCATGCAGGAAGCCCAGCGCATCCAGGACGAGACGCCCCAGCAATCGCCGCTGGAAGTCCCGGCTCCCTGAGCCTGAACGGGGCACTTGAAGTGCCCCGCCTCTCCCCATGAAGCTCGCTCCCGCCCAACTCAACAAGCACCTGCAAGGCCAGCTGGCGCCCGTCTACATCGTCAGCGGCGACGACCCGCTGCTGTGCCAGGAGGCCGCCGATGCCATCCGTGGCGCTGCTCGCCAGCAAGGCTACGACGAACGCCAGGTGTTCAGCGCCGATGCCAACTTCGACTGGGGCAACCTGCTGCTGGCCGGTGCCAGCCTGTCGCTGTTCGCCCAGCGCCGCCTGCTGGAACTGCGCCTGCCCTCGGGCAAACCCGGTGACAAGGGCGCCGCCGCGCTGATGGAATACTGCGCCAACCCGGCCGAGGACACGCTGCTGCTGATCAGCCTGCCCAAGCTCGATGGCAGCGCGCAGAAGACCAAGTGGGGCAAGGCCCTGATCGAAGGCGCGCACTGCCAGTTCATCCAGATCTGGCCGGTGGACGCCCAGCAGTTGCCGCAGTGGATCAACCAGCGCCTGTCCCAGGCCGGCCTGTCGGCCCAGCGCGACGCCATCGACCTGATCGCCGCCCGGGTCGAGGGCAACCTGCTGGCCGCCGCCCAGGAAATCGAGAAGCTCAAACTGCTGGCCGAGGGCAACCAGATCACCGTCGAGACCGTCCAGGCCGCTGTCGCTGACAGCGCCCGCTTCGATGTCTTCGGCCTGGTGGACGCCATTCTCAATGGCGAGGCGGCCCACGCCCTGCGCATGCTCGAAGGACTGCGCGGCGAAGGCGTCGAACCACCGGTGATTCTCTGGGCCCTGGCCCGCGAGCTGCGCCTGCTGGCGGGGCTTGCACAGCAGTTCAGCCAGGGTGTGCCACTGGACAAGGCATTCAGTCAGGCACGGCCGCCTGTCTGGGACAAGCGCCGCCCGTTGGTGAGCAAGGCCTTGCAGCGCCTCTCTGCGCAGCGCTGGGCCATGCTGCTGCAGGATGCCCAGCGTGTCGATGCGCAGATCAAGGGGCAGGCCGAGGGCTCGCCCTGGACCAGCCTGGCGCGCTTGTCGCTGCTGATGGCCGGACAGCGATTGGCACTGCCTGCCGAGTAAAACCCATCGCGGGGCTCCCAAAGGCACTGTGGGAGCGGGCTTGACCCGCGATGAGGCCCGCCACCATAAACACAATCAATTGGCTCACGCAGCGCTACAGGCCTAAAGTGCGCCCGCCATCCACCCAGACCGGGAATCCACCATGAGCAAAAAGCCGAAAAAGCACGGCCCCAACAAGGCCAAATCCATCGTCGCCCAACCGCTGTTCCGCTGCCGCCAGGAACGACCGGAAAAAGGCAAAGGCAGCTACCGACGCGAAGCCTTCCAATCGAGAGATTGGGAGGCTTCCTGCTTTATGGCGGCATGAAAGGCATGAAATGCGCAGGCATGGTATGGTCGGCACCTGACCTGCAATTCTGGATCTGTGCATGCCCTCTCGTCTCACTCTCCGCTGGCAACCCCGCCAGCTGATCGCGGCCACAAGCTTCATCCTGCTCGTCGCCTGCGCCGAGAAACCCACCGCCGCCGACGCCCTGCCGCTGGCGCCCGCCCAGCCCGCCCCCGTCGTCACCCTGCCCGGCACCGCGCCCGCGGCCAACGGTGAAATCCAGCCCCTGCAGACCTTCGCCCAATGGCAGGCCGGCTTCCGCCAGCAAGCCCTGCAAGCCGGTATCAGTGCCAGCCTGTTCGACCGCGCCTTCCTTGGCGTCACCCCGGACATGGACGTGATCAAGGCCGACCGCAGCCAGCCCGAGTTCACCCGCCCGGTGTGGGAGTACCTGGACGGCGCCCTGTCGCCGCTACGCGTGCGCAACGGCAAGAAACTGCTCGAGCAGAACGCCGATCTGCTGACCCGCATCGAACAGCGCTACGGTGTCGATCGCCAGGTTCTGGTCTCGGTATGGGGCATGGAAAGCAACTTCGGCCAATTCCAGGGCAGCAAGTCGGTGATCCGCTCGCTGGCCACCCTGGCCTATGAGGGCCGCCGTCCGCAGTTCGCCCAGGACCAGCTGATCGCCGCCCTGCAGATCCTGCAGAACGGCGATATCCAGCCCGATGCGATGCGCGGCTCCTGGGCCGGCGCCATGGGCCAAACCCAGTTCATCCCGACCACTTACCTGACCCACGCCGTGGACTTCGACAGTGACGGCCGCCGCGACATCTGGAACAGCACCGCCGACGCCCTGGCGTCCACCGCGCACTACCTGCAGGCGTCCGGCTGGAAACGTGGCCAGCCCTGGGGCTTCGAGGTGCAGGTGCCCGCCGGCTTCGACTACTGGCTGGCCGATGGCAGCCAGCGCAAGAGCGTCAGCGAGTGGCTGCAGCTTGGCGTGAAACTGCCGGCCGGCACCACGCTGCCAACCGGCAGCAGCCAGCTGTCCGCCGCCCTGCTGCTGCCTGCGGGCGCCAAGGGGCCAGCGTTCCTGGTGCTGGACAACTTCCGCGCCATCCTCAAGTACAACAACTCGTCGTCCTACGCGCTGGCGGTGAGCCTGCTGGGGGATCGTTTCTCCGGATGGGGGTTCATTGCCGGCAGCTGGCCGAAAGAGGACCTGCCGCTGAGCCGCAGCGAGCGGATCGAGTTGCAGACCTTGCTCAATGCCAACGGGCATGAAGCAGGCAATCCGGATGGGATCATCGGCGCCAATACCCGCAAGGCGATCCGCAATGCGCAGCAGGCGCAGGGCTGGCCGGCGGATGGCTATCCGACGCACAAGCTGCTCGATAGCCTGCGTCGCTAGAGAACGCAGGGGGCGCTTCGCGCCCTTTTCGCGGCACAAGGCCGCTCCTACAGGAGATTGCGATCCCCTGTAGGAGCGGCCTTGTGCCGCGAGAGGCTGCAAAGCAGCCCCGGCGATCTCAAACCCTGAACAGATCCTGCAGTAACACCAGACTCTGCTCTTCAGCATCCAGTCGTACGCTTGCCCCCAACGGCAGGCACACATTCGGATCACAATGCCCGCTGCGCCACCCGGCCAGCACCGGCACCCCGAGCGGGCCGA
Source organism: Pseudomonas sp. BW16M2 (assembly GCF_014268865.1). Classification (NCBI taxonomy): domain Bacteria; kingdom Pseudomonadati; phylum Pseudomonadota; class Gammaproteobacteria; order Pseudomonadales; family Pseudomonadaceae; genus Pseudomonas; species Pseudomonas sp. BW16M2. Next base: position 155,664 of record NZ_JABWRI010000011.1, read on the forward strand.
AGATATCCAGCAGCAGCGGCGTCATCGCCGCCACCGTGATCCCGGCAAAGTCCCCCACCAGCACCCCTCGCACCCCTTCCAGCTTGCCGGCCAGGCGCAACTGGGTCAGCAGCCGGTCGACACGGTAGAGCGGCTCGTTGACGTCCTCGATGAACAGGATGCTGTCCTGGGTGTCGACTTCCGCCAGCGTCCCCAGCGTGGCGCCGAGCAGCGACAGGTTGCCACCTACCAGACGCCCACTGGCAGCCCCAGGCACCACGCTGGTGAGCGCAAACGCTGCAGGATGCTCAATCGCATCACCCGCCCCCAGCCGCCCCCGCAACTGCCCGAACAGTGAGCTGACGGTGGGCTCGAGCTTGCCCCCCAGCAGGTCGGCATTGAGCATCCCGCCATGGAAGGCCAGCATCCCGGCATGTCGGTTGAGCGCCGAATGCAGGGCGGTAATGTCGCTGTAGCCTACCAGCGGCTTGGGATGGCGACGGATCAGTTCGAAGTCGATTTGGTCCAGCAGGCGCATGCTGCCGTAACCGCCGCGCATGCACAGGATGGCGTCGATGTCCGGGGCGCTGAATGCATCGTGCAGATCGCGCAGGCGCTGCTCGTCGCTACCGGCAAGGTAACCATCCGCCTGCAGCACCCCAGGGTAGATGCGGCACTGCTGGCCGCGGTCTTCGAACCACTGACGGGCCTTGTCGGTATCCAGCCGCGCCGGCCCAGCCGGGGCAACGATGGCGAAACGAGCGTTGTCAGGCAGGGCCCTGGGCAACAGGTACTCGGCAGTTTCCAGGCAATTCATCGCGCCACTCCTTGCAGCTTGTCGCTTGAAACTTGTAGCTCAAAAAAAAGCCGATGCCGCCTTCCGGCGCGCATCGGCATGTCCCGCTCAAGCCCGGTTCAGAGCTTGATCTTGGCTTCGTGAGCCTGCTGGTCGGCGTGGTACGACGAACGCACCAACGGGCCGGAGGCGACGTTCTTGAAGCCCATCTTGTAACCTTCCTCGGCGAACCAGGCGAAGGTGTCCGGGTGCACGAAGCGCTGTACCGGCAGGTGGTTGCGCGACGGCTGCAGGTACTGGCCGAGGGTCAGCATGTCGATGTCGTGCTCGCGCATGCGGTGCATGACCTCGATCACCTCGTCGTCGGTCTCGCCCAGGCCCAGCATCAGGCCGGACTTGGTCGGCACATGAGGGACCATCTGCTTGAACTTCTGCAGCAGGTCCAGCGACCAGTCGTAGTCTGAACCCGGACGCGCGGCCTTGTACAGGCGCGGCACGGTCTCGAGGTTGTGGTTGAACACGTCCGGCGGGGTCTGCGCGGTGATTTCCAGCGCCACGTCCATGCGCCCGCGGTAGTCCGGCACCAGGGTCTCCAGCTGGACACCCGGCGACAGCGCGCGGATTTCGCGGATGCAGTCGGCGAAGTGCTGGGCACCGCCGTCACGCAGGTCGTCGCGGTCCACCGAGGTGATCACCACGTACTTCAGGCGCAGGTCGGCGATGGCGATGGCCAGGTTCTTCGGCTCGTCCAGGTCCAGTGGCTTCGGACGACCGTGGCCGACGTCGCAGAACGGGCAGCGACGGGTGCAGATGTCGCCCATGATCATGAAGGTCGCGGTGCCGCCGGAGAAGCACTCGCCCAGGTTCGGGCAGGAGGCCTCTTCGCACACGCTGTGCAGCTTGTGCTTGCGCAGCAGTTGCTTGATGCGGTCGACCTCCGGCGAAACCGGGATGCGCACGCGAATCCAGTCTGGCTTTTTCGGCAGCTCTTCGGTGGGGATGATCTTCACCGGGATGCGCGCCACCTTCTCGGCGCCGCGCAGCTTCACGCCGGCCTCGACTTTCTTCGGCGCAGGGCGCGGGGTCACGTCTTGCGTGGGGATCAGGTTCGGCACGGCTTCTTGCACAGTTGTCATAATCAGTCGATTCCGCCCGTGAGGGTCGTCTGCTCAGCATAGTCGAGGTGCCTGACCAGCTGTCCACGCAGCCTTGTCCTGACCTCGTCAAGTTCGATCGGACCTGCCAGGTCGCGCAGCTGGGTCATGGCCAGCCCCGCATACCCACAGGGGTTGATTCGGCGGAATGGCGCAAGGTCCATGTCCACGTTCAGGGCAAGGCCGTGGAAGGAACGACCGTTGCGGATTCGAAGGCCAAGGGACGCGATCTTCGCGCCATCGACGTAGACGCCCGGGGCATCGGGCTTGGCCACCGCCTGCACGCCGTAGCTGGCGAGCAGGTCGATGAGCGTCTGCTCGATGCGGCTGACCAGCTCGCGCACGCCCATGCTCAGGCGCCGCACATCCAGCAGCAGGTAGGCCACCAGTTGGCCGGGGCCGTGGTAGGTGACCTGGCCACCGCGATCGGTCTGCACCACCGGAATCTCCCCCGGGATCAGCAGGTGCTCGGCCTTGCCGGCCTGGCCCTGGGTGAAAACCGGCGGGTGCTCGACCAGCCAGACTTCGTCCTGGCTGTCCGGGCTGCGTTGCTCGGTAAAGCGACGCATGGCCTCCAGCACCGGCTCATAGGGCTGCAGGCCAAGATCGCGAATACCGAGCACGCCGGACATCACAGCACCATTTTCACGATGCCGGTGGCACGCAGGGCACTGTTGATGTCGTGCAGCTGGTTCTCGCTCTCGGCAACGATATGCAGTTGCACCGTGGTGTACTTGCCTTCCTTGCTCTGGCGCTCGGCCAGGGTCGACAGGTCGACCTTGGCGTGCTTGCTGAGGATCTCGATCACGGTGTCGCGGAAACCGACAACGGTGTCGCCGATCACCTTGATCGGGTAATCCTCGCAGGGGAATTCGATCTTGTGCGACTTGACGTCTTCTTCGCTCATGGCGGAAACGGCCTCGTAAGCCGTGGCAGCAACATCGCCCCCGCCTGGTTCACGGGGGCGTGCAGGTCACGTATCAGTTGAACAAACCGTAGAAGAACAGGCGGATGCTATCCCACATACGGCCGAAGAAACCAGCTTCCTCCACGCCGTCCAGGGCGATGAGGTCGGCGCTGTGAATCACTTTCTCGTCCAGTTTGACTTCCACTTTGCCGATCACGTCACCTTTGGCGATCGGAGCGGTCAGTTGCGGATTCATGGTCATCGAAGCCTGGAGGCGTTTCAATTGGCCTTTAGGCATGGTCATGGTCAGGTCGTTGGCCAGACCGGCTTTCACCTGGTTGGTCGCGCCTTTCCATACCTGGGCCTGGGTCAGCTCGGTGCCTTTCTGGTAGAAGGTCTGGGTTTCGAAGAAGCGGAAACCGTAGGTCAGCAGCTTCTGGGTCTCGGCGGCGCGGGACTGCTCGCTGTTGGTGCCGAACACCACGGCGATCAGGCGCTGGCCGTCACGCACGGCCGAGGCGACCATGCAGTAGCCGGCTTCGTCGGTGTGGCCGGTCTTCAGGCCATCGACAGTCTTGTCGCGCCACAGCAGCAGGTTGCGGTTCGGCTGCTTGATGTTGTTCCAGAAGAACTCTTTCTGCGAGTAGATGGCGTAGTGCGCAGGATCTTCGTTGATGATCGCGCGTGCCAGCAGGGCCATGTCGTGGGCCGAGGAGTAGTGCTCCGGGTTCGGCAGGCCGGTCGGGTTCATGAAGTGGCTGTTGGCCATGCCCAAGTCGGTGGCGGTCTTGTTCATCATGTCGGCAAAAGCGTCTTCGCTGCCGGCAATGTGCTCGGACAGGGCGACCGAGGCGTCGTTGCCGGACTGGATGATGATGCCGTGCAGCAGGTCGCTGACGGTCACCTGGCTGCCGACCTTGATGAACATGCGCGAACCACCGGTGCGCCAGGCGTTCTCGCTGACGGTGACCGGGTCGTTCTCGCCGATCTGGCCGCGACGGATGTCCAGGGTGGCGATGTAGGCGGTCATCAGCTTGGTCAGGCTGGCCGGCGGCAGGCGCTCGTCACCGTTGTTCTCGACCAGCACGTTGCCGCTGGACGCGTCCATGAGTACGTAGGACTTGGCGGCCAGTTGCGGTGGTGCCGGCATCATCTGCTCCGCTGCGAAGGCAGCAGGCATGATCATCAGCAGAACGGGCAGGCAAAGTCGTTTGGCAAGGTTGGTGATGTTCATCCGTCTCTCGTAAATCGCTAATGGTCTGATGTTCCGTGGGTAAATTCGTTTACCCAGCGCCCCGTCAGTCTAGTTTTATGGCCGGTGGCCTGGCCCGACAGTGCGACGTAATGCCGCTGCGGGCAAAAGCGGGCATTGTACATGTCATTGCCCGGCAATTCATGAACAAACCGACAGGTCGGCGTGTCGATTCATCGCGGGGCAAGCCCGCTCCCACGCCATCTGCAAGGCGGGACGTGGGAGCGGGCTTGCCCCGCGGTTGGTCTCAATCAGTGACCACCTTGGCCTGGCCGAGATTGGCCAGGCGAATGCTGTCCTGCGCCTGCTGGATCTCACCCTGGCTGTTGATCGGCCCCAGGCGCACCCGGTGCAGTGTCTGCTGGTTACGCACCACGGAGCTGATGAACACCGGCGCGCTGACCATGGTGCTCAGCTTCGAGCGCAACAACTCGGCGGCGTCCGGGTTGGCGAACGCGCCCACTTGCAGGATGCTGCCACCACTGGCGTTCGGCACATTGTTGCCGCCCACCTGCACCGGCACCACCGGCGCCGCGTGCTGCTGCGGTGGCGGGGTCCACTGCTCGACCCGGCCGGTGCTGGCGGCGATCGGCTGGGCCTGGGCCACCTGCGGCTCCTTGAGCACCATCGGCGGCTGCTGGCCGCGCTGGGCCCACCATTGCTGTGGGTCGATGCCTTCGACGCGCACATGGGCGGTGCCGGTCTCGGCATAGCCGAGCTTCTTCGCCGCGGCGTAGGACAGGTCGATGATACGGTCGGAATAGAACGGGCCACGGTCGTTGACCCGCAGGATCACGCTGCGGCCGTTGGCCAGGTTGGTCACCCGCACATAGGCCGGCAGCGGCAGGGTCTTGTGCGCCGCGCTCATGCCGTACAGGTCGTACAGTTCGCCGTTGGCGGTGTTCTGGCCGTGGAACTTGGTGCCATACCACGACGCGGTACCCTCGGCGCGGTAGTTGCGCGAATCCTGCATCGGGTAGTAGGTCTTGCCCAGCACCGTGTAGGGGTTGGCCTTGTAGTTGCCGGTGTGCACGGTCGGCGTGGCGTCGGGGATCTTGTTGACGTCCACGTCCCACCAGGGCGCGCCGTCCTTGTGCGCGCGGTTGATGTCCAGGCCCGGCTGCGCACGCACTGTGTTGCCGCTCTGCGGGGTGGAAGGCCGGCTCGACGAACAGCTGGCCAGCACCAGGCCGACGGCGACGCAGGTCAGCAGTTTTGCGGTATTGATGGTGAAGAGTTCGCGCATTTACTTGACGCCCCGTGCCAGAACCAGCTGTTCGGAAAGCTGATGCACCGCCATGGCATACATCACGCTGCGGTTGTAGCGAGTGATCGCGTAGAAGTTTTTCAGGCCCATCCAGTACTCGGGGCCATCCGCGCCTTCCAGGCGGAAGGCGGTGACCGGCAGATCATCGCGCAGCGCATCATGACCCGACCAGCCCAGCGCCCGCAACTGCGCGACCGTCCTGGTCGGCTCGATGCCGGTGGTCAGGCCTTCGTCGACCCGGGCGCCGGCCACGCTGGCGCGGCTGACCACAGGTTCCCCGGGCACCCAGCCATGACGCTTGAAGTAGCTGGCGACGCTGCCGATGGCATCGTCCGGGTTGTTCCAGATATTGATATGGCCGTCGCCGTCGAAGTCCACGGCATAAGCACGGAAGCTGCTCGGCATGAACTGCGGCAGGCCCATCGCGCCGGCATAGGAGCCTTTGAGCGTGAGCGGATCGAGTTGCTCCTCGCGGGCCAGCAGAAGGAACTCGCGCAGCTCCTTACGGAAGAATTCGGCCCGTGGCGGGTAGTCGAAACCGAGCGTGGACAGGGCATCGATGACCCGGTAGTTGCCGGTGTTGCGACCGAAGAAGGTTTCCACGCCGATGATCGCGACGATGTACTGCGCCGGCACGCCGTATTCCTGCTCGGCGCGGGCCAGCACGGCCTCGTGCTGGCGCCAGAAGTCCACACCGCGGGCGATGCGCGCGTCGGTGATGAACATCGGGCGGTATTCCTTCCACGGTTTGACCCGCTCGGCCGGCCGCGAGATCGCGTCGAGGATTGCCTGCTTGCGCTGTACCTCGCGGAACACGCCCATCAGCTGCTCACCGGCGAAGCCGTAGTCGCGGGTCATCTCGCCAACGAACTCGGCCACCTGGGGCGAGCCGTCGTAGTCGCCGGCATTGGCCTGCTGGATTACGCCGAACAGCCCCATCGCGCCGAAAAACGGCGCCAGGCGGGCAGCCCAGCCACGCACTGCTTGCATGAAATTCTTCACCTTTTTCAAACCTGTGCAATCCACTTGCGGTGCGTATGGATCGACATCAGAACGCCAAACGCTGACAGCAGCGTCACCAACGAAGTTCCGCCATAGCTGATGAAGGGCAGCGGCACGCCCACCACGGGCAGGAGGCCGCTGACCATACCGATATTGACGAACACATAAACAAAGAAGGTCATGGTCAGGCTGCCCGCGAGCAGCTTGCCGAACAGGGTCTGGGCCTGGGCGGTGATCACCAGCCCGCGACCGATCAACAGGATGTAGATCAGCAACAGCAGGCAGATGCCGACCAGGCCGAACTCTTCGCCGAGCACGGCGATGATGAAGTCGGTATGGCTTTCCGGGAGGAAGTCCAGGTGCGACTGGGTGCCCAGCAGCCAGCCCTTGCCGAACACCCCGCCCGAACCGATCGCCGCCTTGGACTGGATGATGTTCCAGCCGGTGCCCAGCGGGTCGCTTTCCGGGTCGAGGAAGGTCAGTACGCGCTGTTTCTGGTAGTCGTGCATGACGAAGAACCACATCGCCACCGCCACCGGCACCGCCGCGGCGATCACGCTGACGATCCAGCGCCAGCGCAGCCCACCCATGAACAGCACGAAGGCGCCAGAGGCGAGGATCAGCAGCGCCGTGCCCAGGTCGGGCTGGCGCACAATCAGGATGAACGGCACGCCGATCAGGATCAGGCTGATCGCCACATGCTTGAGGTGCGGCGGCAAGGTGCGCTTGGACAGGTACCAGGCGATGGTCGCCGGCATGATGATCTTCATGAATTCCGAGGGCTGGAAGCGGATCACCCCGGGAATGTTGATCCAGCGCGTCGCGCCCATGGCGTTGTGGCCCATGACGTCAACCACGACCAGCAGGAACACCCCGGCCAGGTAGGCCAGCGGTACCCAGCGCGCCATGAAGCGCGGCTCCAGCTGGGCGATGATGAACATCGACACCAGGCCGATGCCGAAGGAGCTGGCCTGCTTCATCAGCAGGTCCCAGTTCTTGCCGCTGGCCGAATAGAGTACGAACAGGCTGCCGGCGGCGAGCGTCAGCAGGATGAGCAGCAGGGGACCGTCGATATGGATGCGCTGCAGGAAGCTGGCGCGCCTGCGCATCACGTCCTCGCTGGAGAGCATGCGGTCGAAGTTGTTCTTCACGGGGCCGATTCCTGGGCGACTGTGGCGGGGGCGAACTCGGGCTTGAGCCGGCCGCTCTCGTCAAGCAGCCAGGCATCCATGACCTGGCGCACCACGGGGGCGGCGACGCCGGAGCCGGACTCGCCGTTCTCGACCATCACCGAGACCACGATCCTCGGATCGTCGGCCGGGGCGAAGGCGACGAACAGCGCGTGGTCGCGGTGGCGTTCCTGGAGTTTGTTACGGTCGTACTTCTCACCCTGCTTGATCGCCACCACCTGGGCCGTGCCGCTCTTGCCAGCGATGCGGTACTGCGAGCCGATGGCGGCCTTGCGCGCGGTCCCGCGGGCGCCGTGCATCACCTGCTCCATGCCGTGAGTGACCCTGGCCCAGTCCGACTTGTCGCGCAGGACGATGTTTTCCATGGGGTTCTCGTCCACCGGGGGCTGGCCTTCGATGGTCTTGGCCAGGCGTGGACGGTTCCACACGCCTTTGTTGGCAATCAGCGCGGTGGCCTGGGCCAACTGCAGTGGCGTGGTCTGCATATAGCCCTGGCCGATGCCAAGGATCAGGGTTTCGCCGGGGAACCAGGCCTGGCGGCGGGTGGCACGCTTCCACTCACGGGATGGCATCAGTCCGGGCGACTCTTCGAACATGTCCAGGGCGACCTTCTGCCCGATACCGAACTTGTTCATGTAGCTGGACAGCCGATCGATCCCCATCTTGTGCGCAAGATCATAGAAGTACGTATCGTTTGACCGCATGATCGCCACATCCAGGTCAACCCAGCCATCGCCGGTGCGGTTCCAGTTGCGGTATTTGTGATCGTAGTTGGGCAGTTGGTAGTAACCCGGGTCGAACACCCGGCTGCCTGCAGTCACCACGCCACTGTCGAGACCGGCGATCGCCACCGCCGGCTTGATGGTCGAGCCCGGCGGGTAGAGGCCGCGCAGCACGCGGTTGAACAGCGGTCGGTCGATCGAATCGCGCAGTTCGGCGTAAGCCTTGAAGCCGATGCCGGTGACGAACAGGTTGGGGTCGAAGCTCGGCTGACTGACCATCGCCAGCACCTCGCCGGTGCGCGGATCGAGGGCCACGATGGCGCCACGACGCCCACCCAGCGCCTGCTCGGCGGCTTCCTGCAGCTTGATGTCGAGGCTCAGGACGATGTCCTTGCCCGGCTTCGGGTCGGTGCGCTTGAGCACCCGCAGCACGCGGCCACGGGCGTTGGTCTCGACTTCCTCGTAGCCCACCTGGCCATGCAACTCGTCTTCGTAGAAGCGTTCGATGCCGGTCTTGCCGATGTGGTGGGTGCCGCTGTAGTTCACCGGGTCGAGGGTCTTGAGTTCCTTCTCGTTGATCCGCCCGACGTAGCCCACCGAATGGGCGAAATGCGCGCCCTGGGGATAGTGGCGGACCAGCTGCGCCGCCACTTCCACGCCGGGCAGGCGGAACTGGTTGACCGCGATGCGGGCAATCTGCTCCTCGTTGAGCTCGAACAGGATCGGCACCGGCTCGAACGGCCTGCGCCCCTGCTTCATGCGCTTCTCGAACAGGGCGCGATCGTCGGGGGTGAGCTCGAGCACCTCGACGATCACATCCAGCACGTCCTGCCACTTGCCGGCGTTGCCGGCGCGCTCGCGGGTCATCACCAGGCTGAAGCTGGGGCGGTTGTCCGCCACCACCACGCCGTTGCGGTCGAAGATCAGCCCACGGGTCGGCGGGATCGGCTGCACATGCACCCGGTTGTTCTCCGACAGCGTCGAGTGATAGTCGTACTGGATGACCTGCAGGTAATACAGCCGGGCGATCAGCACGCAGACGAGCAGCACCACCGCCACGGCGCCCACGACGACGCGGTTGCGCACCAGGCGGGCGTCTTTCTCGTGGTCCTTGAGGCGGATCTGCTGCGGCATCGGACAGGCTTACAGGTTCATTTGTGGTAGGGATGCCCGGACAGCACGGTCCAGGCGCGGTAGATCTGCTCGCCGATGAGTATCCTTACCAACGGGTGCGGCAACGTCAGCGGCGACAGCGACCAGCGCTGTTCGCTGCGCGCGCAGACTTCCGGCGCCAGCCCTTCCGGGCCGCCCACCATCAGGTTGACCGTACGCGCATCCAGGCGCCAACGGTCCAGCTCGCCCGCCAGTTGCTCGGTGCTCCAGGGCTTGCCATGGACCTCGAGGGTGACGATGCGTTCCCCAGGCTGCACCTTGCTCAGCATCGCCTCGCCCTCCTGACGGATCAGGCGGGCGACATCGGCGTTCTTGCCGCGGGTGTTCAGCGGGATTTCCACCAGCTCCAGCGCAAGCTCCGGGGGCAGGCGCTTGGCATACTCATGCCAGCCTTCCTCGACCCACTTGGGCATGCGCGAGCCGACCGCGATCAGACGCAGACGCACGGCGCTTCCTTATTCCCGGTCTTTGAGCTTGTCGGTGAAGTAGTCGCTGGCGTTTTCCGGACTGTGGTGCTTGGCATCGGCGGCACGGCTCTGCTCGGCGCCCAGCCACAGGCGCTCCAGGTCATAGAACTGGCGGGCAGCGGCGGTCATCATGTGCACGATGACGTCGTTCAGGTCCAGCAGGACCCAGTCGCTGTCGCCCTTGCCTTCTTCACCCAGGGGTTGCGCACCCTCTTTCTTCACCGCTTCACGGACCTTTTCCAGCATCGCGTTGATCTGGCGATTGGAGGTACCGGTGGCAATGATCATGTAGTCGGTCAGGCTGTGCTTTTCGCGCACGTCGATGACCTGGATGTCCTGGGCCTTGACGTCTTCCAGGGCGCTGATGGTCAGTTTGACCAGCTCTTCGCCACTGATGCCATTGATTTTCTGCTTGCTCATATAAAACTCGTTCAACTCATTAAGTGAGGCGCCCATGGGCGCCGTCAGTTGGACACACGATACAGGTCGTGCGCCTCGATATAGGCCAGTACTGCGTCCGGCACCAGGAACCGCGCCGACTTGCCGCTGGCCAGCAGCTGTCGGATCTGTGTGGCGGACACCGCAAGCGGGGTCTGCCAGACGAACGAAATGTGCCCCGCCGGGCCGGACATGGCGGTGGGATCGCTCTCCGAGCGCGCCGCCAGCAGGTTGCGCAGCGCATCGGGGGGTTCGACATCGGCATCCGGGCGTTGCAGCACCAGGATGTGACAGTGTTGCAGCAGTTCTTCCCAGCGATGCCAGCTGGGCAGGCCGCAGAACGCGTCCCAGCCCAGCACCAGGAACAACTGGTCGTGCGCGTGCAACTGCGCACGGATCGATTCAAGGGTGTCGATGGTGTACGACGGCTTGTCGCGGGCCAGCTCACGGTCATCCACGCTCAGGCGTTCGACGCCCTGCACGGCACCGCGCACCATGGCCAGGCGGTCCTGGGCCGACACCTGCGGCGTGTCGCGGTGCGGCGGGCGGGCGTTGGGCAGCAGGCGCAGTTCGTCCAGGCGCATGAACTCGGCCACTTCCAGCGCGCTGCGCAGGTGGCCGATATGCACCGGGTCGAAGGTTCCGCCGAGAATGCCGATGCGCCGGACTGCCACCGCGTTGCTCAACTCAGCACGACTCCTGACCGCGCAGCTGGCCGTCGCCGATCACCACGTACTTCTCGCAGGTCAGGCCTTCCAGACCGACCGGGCCGCGGGCGTGCAGCTTGTCGGTGGAGATGCCGATCTCCGCGCCCAGGCCGTACTCGAAACCGTCGGCGAAGCAGGTCGGGGTATTGAGCATGACCGACGCCGAGTCGACTTCGGCGATGAAACGCCGGGACTGCCCCTGGTGCTCGGTGATGATCGAGTCGGTGTGGTGCGAGCCGTAGTGGTTGATGTGCTCGATGGCCTGCTCCAGGCCGTCGACAACGCGGATCGCCAGGATCGCGTCGAGGTATTCGGTGTGCCAGTCGTCTTCTCTGGCCGGCTTGGCGTCGATGATCGCCCGGGTGCGCTCGCAGCCGCGCAGTTCGACGCCCTTGTCGTGGAAGCGGCGGGCCATTTCCGGCAGGAAGCGCTCGGCCACGGCCTGGTCCACCAGCAAGGTCTCCATGGCGCCGCAGATGCCGTAGCGGTAGGTCTTGGCGTTGAAGGCCACGCGCCAGGCCTTGTCCAGGTCGGCATGGGCATCGACGAAGACATGGCAGATGCCGTCCAGGTGCTTGATCACCGGTACCCGGGCGTCGCGGCTGATGCGCTCGATCAGGCCACGGCCGCCGCGCGGGACGATCACGTCGACGAACTCCGGCATGCTGATCAGCGCGCCCACGGCCTCGCGGTCGGTGGTCTCGACCACCTGTACCACCGCCGGCGGCAGGCCGGCCTCGGCCAGGCCGCGCTGGATGCAGACGGCGATGGCGCGGTTGGAGTGGATGGCCTCGGAGCCGCCGCGCAGGATGGTGGCGTTGCCCGACTTGAGGCACAGGCTCGCGGCGTCGATGGTCACGTTGGGACGCGACTCGTAGATGATGCCGATGACACCCAGCGGCACGCGCATCTTGCCGACCTGGATGCCCGACGGGCGGTAGCTCATGTCGCGGATGGCGCCGACCGGGTCCGGCAGGCTGGCCACCTGGCGCAGGCCGGTGATCATGCCGTCGATGCGCGCCGGGGTAAGCGCCAGGCGGTCGAGCAGCGCCGGCTCCAGGCCGTTCTTGCGACCGTTGGCCAGGTCCTGTTCGTTGGCTGCGGTGAGCGCGTCGCGGGCCGCGTCGAGGGCATCGGCGGCGGCCTGCAGGGCGCGGTTCTTCTGCGCGGTGCTGGCACGGCCGATCACCCGCGAGGCCTCACGGGCGGCGCGACCCAGGCGGGTCATGTAGTCAAGAACGGACTCGGTCATGGGTTCGGTGTCTTGGCAAAGGGGAAATCGGCTGATTATAACTGGAGCGCTCGGGTACGCCCAGCGGCGGGTGGCGGATGGTAGGAAATGCTTGCTGGGTATGCGTGGGAAAGATGTAACCACCCATATCGAAAAACACCTCGGCCTCATCGCGGGGCAAGCCTGCCCCCAGGCCAGCCGCGCTGTCCAGGCTTCGTCGTGGGAGCGGGCTTGCCCCGCGATGGCGTCAATCTGATTCAGCCTCGATTAAGCCATTCATTGCTATCATCGCCGCCTTCACAGCCACGAACCGCGCGTATGTCCGTCCCAGCCCCCTGCCCGGCCCGGGCCTTGCCCAACAGCTTCTTCGACCGCGACGCCCAGACCCTCGCCCGCGAACTGCTGGGCAAGGTCATCCGCCATCGCCACGGCGATCTCTGGCTGGCGGCGCGGATCATCGAGACCGAGGCCTACTACCTGACCGACAAGGGCAGCCACGCCTCCCTGGGGTTCACCGAGAAGCGCAAGGCGCTGTTCCTCGATGGCGGGCACATCTACATGTACTACGCCCGTGGCGGCGACTCGCTGAACTTCAGCGCCCAGGGCCCGGGCAACGCGGTACTGATCAAGTCCGCCTATCCCTGGACCGACGCCATCTCCGACGCCAACAGCCTGGCGCGGATGCAGCTGAACAACCCCGATGCCAGCGGCAACCTGCGCCCGCCCGAGCGCCTGTGCAACGGTCAGACCCTGCTGTGCCGGGCCATGGGCCTGAAGGTGCCGCACTGGGACGCCCGGCGCTTCGACCCCGAACGCCTGTATGTCGAGGACTGCGGCATCCCGGTGCCACGGGTGATCCAGACCACCCGCCTGGGCATCCCCCACGGCCGCGACGAACACCTGCCCTACCGCTTCGTCGATGCCGACTACGCGCGCTTCTGCACCCGAAACCCGCTGCGCCGCGGCCAGGTCGAAGGGAAAGACTTCTTCATGCTCGAACAAGGAAACTGAACCATGGGCCAATGGCTCGACAGCCTGACCACCTGGCTTGGCGCCAACCCGCAGTGGCTGGGCCTGGCCATCTTCATCGTGGCTTGCGTTGAATGCCTGGCGATCGCCGGCATCATCGTGCCCGGCACCGTGCTGCTGTTCGCCGTCGCCGTGCTGGCCGGCAGCGGTGCCTTCAGCCTCGGCGAGACCCTGCTGCTGGGCTTCCTCGGCGGCCTGCTGGGCGATGCGATCTCCTACGGCATCGGCAAGTACTTCCACCAGAACATCCGGCGTCTGCCGCTGCTGCGCAGCCACCCGGAATGGATCGGCAGCGCCGAAGCGTACTTCCAGCGCTACGGCATCGCCAGCCTGCTGGTCGGCCGCTTCATCGGCCCGCTGCGGCCGATGCTGCCGATGGTCGCCGGCATGTTCGACATGCCGCTGCCGCGCTTCATCGCCGTGAGCCTGGTGGCCGGCGCCGGCTGGTCGGTGGCCTACCTGCTGCCGGGCTGGGCCACCGGCGCGGCCATGCGCCTGCCACTGCCCGAAGGGTTCTGGCTGGACGCCGGGATCGTCGTCGGCACCCTGGCGGTGCTGATCGGCCTGAGCCTGAGCACCAGCATTCGCGACCAACGCCATGGCACCCGGCTGATCGCCGCCGTCAGCGGCCTGGCCGTGGCCGCGCTGTTCATCGGCTGGCCGTACCTGAGCGAGTTCGACCAGGGCGTGATGACCCTGGTCCAGGAACACCGCAGCCAGGTGATCGACGGCGCCGTGGTGCTGGTCACCCGCCTGGGCGACTTCCGCACCCAGTTCTTCCTGGGCGGCCTGCTAACCGGCCTGCTGCTGCTGGCCCGGCAATGGCGCCATGCCTTGTTCGCCGGCGCGACGCTGATCGGCACCGCAGCCGCCAACGGCACCTTGAAGTGGCTGTTCGCCCGCGCCCGTCCGGAAGTGCTGGTCGATCCGCTGACCAGCTACAGCATGCCCAGCGGCCACAGTTCGGCGTCGTTCGCCTTCTTTCTGGTGCTGGCAGTGCTGGCCGGACGCGGCCAGCCGCCGCGCATGCGCCTGACCTGGGTCATGCTGGGCTGCCTGCCGGCGCTGGCGATCGCCTTGTCGCGGGTGTACCTCGGGGCGCACTGGCCGACCGACATCCTCGCCGGGGCATTGCTGGCGTGCTGCGTGTGCGCGGCAAGCCTGACCCTGGTGCAGCATCGCCAGCCGCTGGTAGCGCTGCCGCAGCGGGTGTGGTGGCTGGTGCTGCCGGCGTGCGTCGCGTTGCTGGCGTTCTTTGCCCTGCATGCGCTGCCCAAGGCGTTGTTGCGTTACCAGTACTGACGCTATCGCAAAACCCTGTAGGAGCGGCCTTGTGTCGCTCCTACAGGGATCGTATGAGTCGCGGCGGGTGCAAGCCTGATCAGGCGAACAACTCGCCCTGGATCCGCTCGAGCAACGCCTGGATCGCCTCCAGCCTGAGCTGTGGCGAATCGATGGCCAGCAGGTCGAGCTTGTCCTCTTCCATGAACGGCAGCAGGTAGGCCAGCTGGTTGCCCAGCGACTGGCGCCCGTCCACGTCGCGCGGCATGCCCAGTGCCTCGACCATCGGGTGCTCGCCCAACGCCAGCAGCAAGGCCAGCAGGTCGTCGTCCTGCTCCACCAGCGGGCTGTCCGCCAGGTCCGGCAACCATTGCACCTCGGCGAGCATCAGCTGGTCCTTCTGCACCTCGGTCCGCTCGACGCGAAACCGCCGCACGCCCTCGACACGGATGCCCAGCAGGCCGTTGTCCTGCTGCACGAAGTCGCGGATCAGCGCCTCGCAGCCGACCGAGGCCACCACCGGCGGCGCCTTGCCCACCTGCTCGCCTTCGAGGATGCACACCACGCCGAAACCGGCGCCCTGCTTCATGCAGCGGCCGATCATGTCCAGATAGCGCGCCTCGAAGATCTGCAAGTCGAGCAGGCAACCGGGAAACAGCACGGTATTGAGGGGAAACAGCGGTAACGTCATCTCGATTCCTCAAGCCACCAGGCTGACCGCCAACGGCAGGAACACCGCCGTGGCCACTCCCATCAGGCTCATCGCCAGCGCGGCGAAGGCGCCGCATTCGTCACTTTCCTGCAAGGCCACCGAAGTGCCCACCGCGTGGGCGGTCACCCCCAGCGCCATGCCCCGTGCCTCGGGGCTGAGCACGCCGCAACGGGTCAACAGCGCAGGGCCGAAGATCGCGCCGATCACCCCGGTGATCAGCACGAACACCGCGGCCAGCGCCGCCACCCCGCCGATCTGCTCGGCCACCAGCATGGCGATCGGCGAAGTGACCGACTTCGGCGCCATGGTCATCAGGATCATCCTTTCGGCGCCGAACCACCACCCCAGCACCAGGCACGCCACGGTGGCGAACAGGCCTCCGACTACCAGCGTAGTAAATGTCGGCCAGAACAGCTGTCGAATACGCCGCAGGTTGAGGTAGAGCGGCACCGCCAGGGCCACGGTGGCCGGCCCCAGGAGGATGTTCATGATCTCGGTGCTCTTGCGGTATTCGGCGTAGTCGATGCCGCAGGCCAGGAGGATGCCGATCACCACCAGCATCGACACCAGCACCGGTTGCAGGAAGATCCAGCGGGTCTTCTCGTAGCCCGCCAGCACCAACTGGTAGGCGGCCAGGGTGATGCCGATGCCGAACAACGGATGGTGGATGACCGCCTCGAGCGCGCCGTGCCAGTCGAGGATCATGGCTGCTCCTCGCGCTTGCCCTGACGGTGGATGAGTTTCTGCATCAGCACGCCGACGAACACCAGGGTCAGCAGGCAGGAGATCAGCAAGGCCCCGACGATGGCCCAGAAGTCGGCGGCGATGTCCCTGGCATAGACCATCACCCCCACCGCCGGCGGCACCAGCAGCAGCGGCAGGTAGCGCAACAGGCTGCCGGCGGCCTCGTTGAGCGGCTCGCCGACCTCGCCACGGATCATCAGGAAGGCCATCAGCAGCAACAGGCCGATGATCGGCCCGGGCAGGATGGGCAGGATCAGGTGGTTGATCGCCGTCCCCAGCAACTGGAACAGCACCAGCCAGGTCAAACCACGCAACAGCATATGGACCTCCCTCAGAGCATGGCGACCATTATAAGCACGCTAAGCATCTGCCTATAAGGCGATATTCGGCGAAAAGCGGGCAACTTGACTGAAACGGTTCGCCGTGCTGATCTTGCACACTCGTACCAAATGACAATCTGGAGATGTCGCGATGCCCTATGTACCCGTTACAGAGCTTTCGCAGTACGTTGGCAAGGAACTGGGACGTTCCGCCTGGCTGAAGATCGATCAGCAACGCATCAACCTGTTCGCCGAGGCCACCGGCGACTTCCAATTCATCCACGTCGATCCCGAGAAGGCAAAGAAGACGCCGTTCGGCACCACCATCGCCCATGGCTTCCTCACCCTGTCGCTGATCCCCAAGCTGATGGAAGATATCCTCGTGCTGCCCGAAGGGCTGAAGATGGTGGTCAACTACGGCCTGGACAGCGTGCGTTTCATCCAGCCGGTGAAGGTCGACAGCCAGGTACGACTGAAGGTCGACCTGACCGACGCCACCGAGAAGAAACCGGGACAATGGCTGCTCAAGGCCACCGTCACCCTCGAGATCGAGGGCGAAGAAAAACCCGCCTACATCGCCGAACCGCTATCGCTCTGCTTCGTCTGACGGCCTGCACTCACCCGCACCGGCCCCATCGCCGCCACAGGCACCAGGCGAAAAAAAACGCCGCGCTCCCTTGCGGGGGCGCGGCGTTCGATCAACTACCGAGGCGGCAGATCAGGCGAACGGATGACGCAGCACGATGGTCTCGTTGCGGTCCGGGCCAGTCGAGATGATGTCGATCGGCGCGCCGACCAGCTCCTCGATGCGCTTGATGTAGTTGCGTGCGGCTTGCGGCAGCTCTTCCAGGGTTTTCACGCCCAGGGTCGACTCGCTCCAGCCCGGCATCTCTTCGTATACCGGCTCCAGGCCAATGTAGCTGTCGGCATCGGACGGCGCGTCGATAACGGCACCGTTCTCGTTCTTGTAGCCCACGCAGATGTTGATGGTTTCCAGGCCGTCCAGCACGTCCAGCTTGGTCAGGCAGATGCCCGAGATGCTGTTGACGTCGATGGCGCGACGCAGGATGACGGCGTCGAACCAGCCGCAACGACGGGCACGGCCGGTGGTCGAGCCGAACTCGTGGCCACGCTTGGCCAGGGTGGCGCCGGTCTCGTCGAACAGTTCGGTCGGGAACGGACCGGAACCGACGCGAGTGGTGTAGGCCTTGGTGATGCCGAGGATGTAGTCCAGGTACATCGGGCCAACGCCGGAACCGGTGGAGATGCCGCCGGCGGTGGTGTTGGAGCTGGTGACGTACGGGTAGGTACCGTGGTCGATGTCCAGCAGTGAGCCCTGGGCGCCTTCGAACATGATGTCCTTGCCGGCGCGGCGCAGGTTGTGCAGTTCGGCGGTGACGTCGAGCATCATCGGCTTGAGCTGCTCGGCGTAGGCCATGCACTCGTCCAGGGTCTGCTGGAAGTCGATGGCCGGCTCTTTGTAGTAGTTCACCAGCTGGAAGTTGTGGTAGTCCAGCAGCTCACCGAGCTTGGCGGCGAAACGCTCGCGGTGGAACAGATCACCCACGCGCAGGCCGCGACGAGCCACCTTGTCTTCGTAGGCCGGGCCGATGCCACGGCCGGTGGTGCCGATCTTGGCTTCGCCACGGGCCTTCTCACGGGCCTGGTCGAGGGCCACGTGGTACGACAGGATCAGCGGGGCGGCCGGGCTGATGCGCAGGCGCTCGCGCACTGGCACGCCCTTCTCTTCCAGCTTGGTGATTTCACGCATCAGGGCGTCGGGAGCAACGACCACGCCGTTGCCGATCAGGCACTGCACGCCTTCACGCAGGATGCCCGAGGGAATCAGGTGCAGAACGGTCTTCTCACCGTTGATCACCAGGGTGTGGCCCGCGTTGTGGCCACCTTGGTAGCGCACTACGGCGGCAGCATGTTCGGTCAGCAGATCGACGATCTTGCCTTTGCCCTCATCACCCCACTGGGTGCCCAGGACGACGACATTCTTACCCATAACACTTGTCCTCATTCACGCAACTTGGTTGCCGGCCCACTGCCGGCGAAGAATCTCAATGGGTCAGCGGCAGAACCTGCCAGCGCCCGTCTTGCTGAATCAATTGCCGATCACAATCCGCTTCGAAGGCAGCACTCAACGGCTGGCCAGGCAGGGCCTGGACCACACGCTGGCCTTCGTTGCGCAACTGGCAGACTTGCTGCCAGAGGGCCGCATCGCTGCTGTCGGGCATCCAGATGCCGCCAGCAGGCAATACGACCTCCGCTCGCCCCAGTGTGACCAGGGTCTTCAAATCCGTGGAGAATCCGGTGGCCGGGCGCGCCCGGCCAAAATCGGCGCCGATGTCGTCGTAGCGACCGCCCTGGGCGATCGACTGACCTTCGCCCGGCACGAACACCGCGAATACCACGCCGGTGTGATAGTTGTAGCCGCGCAGCTCGCCGAGGTCGAAGTACAACGGCAGATCCGGGTAACGCGATGCCAGGCGATCGGCGATTGCCAGCAGGTCGTCCAGCGCCGCCAGCACGCTGGACGGGGCGCGGCCCAGGCGCACACGGGCTTCGGCCAGCACTTCACGGCCGCCGCACAGCTCGACCAGGGCCCGCAGCATGTTGCCCAGGTCCTTCGGCAGATCGGCGGTGAGCGCCTGCACTTCGTCGACCGCCTTGCGCTGCAGGGCGTCGAACAGCTGCTGCTCCACATCGCCGGACAGGTTGGCGGCACGGGCCAGGCCGCGGTAGATACCGACATGGCCAAGGTCCATGTGCACATCCGGCACATCGGTCAGCTGCAGCGTGGCGAGCATCAGGCTGATGACCTCGACATCGCTGGTGGGGCTGGCGTCGCCATACAACTCGGCGCCCAGCTGGATCGGGCTGCGCGAGGTGGACAGGGCACGCGGTTGCGCGTGCAGCACGCTGCCGGCGTAGCACAGGCGGCTCGGGCCCTCACGGCGCAGGGTGTGGGCGTCGATGCGCGCCACCTGCGGGGTGAAGTCGGCACGGAAGCCCATCAGGCGGCCGGACTGCGGGTCGACGACCTTGAAGGTGCGCTGGTCCAGGTCCTGGCCGGCGCCGGTGAGCAGCGACTCCAGGTACTCGATATGCGGCGTGACGACCAGTTCGTAACCCCAACTCTGGAACAGGTCCAACACCTGACGCCGCGCGATCTCGATGCGCGCCGCCTCAGGTGGCAGTACTTCCTCGATGCCATCTGGCAGCAGCCAGCGGTCTACCGTTGCCATTACGCCATTTCCCCTCTGGTCCGGGCGGCCTGCCCGCAGGCGAGCCGTGAGTGAAGCAGGCATTGGCGCACAATAGCGGGCAGCACTGATCCCAGCGCAACCACCGTACCCAATACCCTCGAATTGCCTTGCGTCCTGACCAAACCGTCAACAAGCCATGGGCCGATCAACCTTGCAGACGCAAAAAAGCCGGGAATTTCCCGGCTGCCGCATCATACACCCCTTTTCATTCAGGATGCACCCCGCCTGGCATTTTAGCTGCCAGACGGGGCGCCCCGTCATGAGAGCAACCTCAGGGCTTGCTCTTGTCCAGGTAACGGAAGAACTCGTTCTTCGGGTCCAGGACCAGTACGTCGCTCTTGCTCGAGAAGCTCTCGCGGTAGGCCTGCAGGCTACGGTAGAACGCGTAGAAATCGGCGTCCTGGCTGTAGGCCTTGGAATAGATGGCAGCCGCCTGGGCGTCACCATCACCGCGGGTCTCTTCCGCTTCGCGATACGCCTCGGCCAGCAGCACGCGGCGCTGACGGTCGGCGTCGGCACGAATACCTTCGGCCAGCTCGTTACCCTTGGCGCGGTGCTCGCGGGCCTCACGCTCACGCTCGGTGCTCATGCGGTCGAACACGCTGCGGTTGACTTCCTTCGGCAGGTCGATGGCCTTGACGCGAACGTCGACAACCTCGATACCCAGCTCCTTACTGGCCATGCGGTTCAGCGAGGCGGTGATATCGGCCATCAGCGCGTCACGCTCACCGGACACCACTTCGTGCAAGGTGCGTTTACCGAACTGGTCACGCAGGCCGCTTTCCAAACGACGCGACAGGCGCTCGTCGGCGATCTGCTTCATGCCCGAGGTCGCGGTGTAGAAGCGCTCGGCGTCCTTGACCCGCCACTTGGCGTAGGCATCGACCATCACCGCCTTCTTCTCCAGCGTCAGGAAACGCTGGGTCGGGGCGTCGAGGGTCATCAGGCGGGCGTCGAACTTGCGCACCTGGTTCACGTACGGCACCTTCACGTGCAGGCCCGGCTGGACATCGGCCTTGACCACGCGACCGAACTGCAGCAATACCGCGCGCTCGGTCTGCGAGACGATGTAGAAGCAGTTCCAGGCGGCGATCGCCACGACCACGGCACCAATCAGGGCGAACAGCGATTTATTGCTCATCAGCGGCTCTCCCTGGAACGCAGCGGCGGTTGTTGTTGCAGGTCCTGCGCGGCGCGCGCGGCGGCGTCGTTGACCGACGGCGAAACGCTGCTGACCGGTGCCGACGCGCTGTTGCGGCTGCCTTCGACCATCTTGTCCAGTGGCAGGTAGAGCAGGTTGTTCTGCCCGTCCTTGGTGGCCACCATGACCTTGCTGGAGTTGCTGTACACCTCCTGCATGGTATCGATGTACAGACGCTGGCGAGTGACTTCCGGCGCCTTGCGGTACTCGACGACCATCTTGCTGAAGCGGTCGGCCTCACCCTTGGCGCGGGCGATGACTTCATCGCGGTAGCCGTTGGCGTCCTCGATGATGCGCTGCGCCTGGCCACGGGCCTCGGGCACCACGCCGTTGGCGTAGGACTCGGCCTGGTTGCGCGCACGCTGCTCGTCTTCACGGGCGCGGATCACGTCGTCGAAGGCTTCCTGCACTTCACGCGGGGCTGCCGCGCTCTGCACGTTGACCTGGGTGACGGTGATACCGGTGCGGTAGGTGTCGAGGAATCGTTGCAGACGCTCGCGGATGTCCACGGCCATCTGCTCGCGGCCTTCGGTCAGCACCTGGTCCATCGAGGTGGAACCCACCACGTGGCGCAGGGCGCTGTCGGTGGCATGCTGCAGACTGACTTCCGGCTGGTCGACGTTGAGCACGAAGTCCTGCAGGTTGCTGATGCGGTACTGCACGGTCAGCGGCACCTCGACGATATTCTCGTCTTCGGTGAGCATCTGGCCCTGCTTGGTGTAGGCCCGCTCGCGGGTCACGTTTTCCATGTACTTGCGGTCGATCGGCGGGAAGTAGATGTTCAGGCCGGGACCGACGGTCTCGTAGTACTTGCCGAAGCGCAGCACCACGGCCTGCTCCTGCTCGTCCACCACGTACACGGCGTTGTACAGCCAGATGGCCGCAAGCACCGCCAGGCCGATGCCCAGCAAGCCGTAGCTGCCGCCCTTGCCGATATTACGGTCGCCACTGCCACCGCGTTTCTTGCCACTGCCGAACATGCCGTTCAGGCTGTCCTGCAGCTTGCGGAAGGCCTCGTCCAGATCCGGTGGACCTTTCTTGTCGCCACCACCGCCGCCGCCGTTACGGCGACCGCCCCAGGGATCCTGATTGTTCGAGTTGCCACCCGGCTCGTTCCAAGCCATAGCGCTCTCCATCTGATAAAGCAAAGACGCGCCCACGGCGCGCCGTCCAATGCTACAGAATGCCTGTCACCGCTGCCCGACGACCTCGACGGGCATTTATTGCAAAGTGTGTTGCTCGACAAACACTTGCGGCTCCATGCCTTCGCGGCTGACCAGGCGATTCAACTCGACCCTGGGCAGTCGCACGCTCAGCAGGCTGCGCCCTTCTTCATCATGCTCTTCACTCTGCACGGCACCCAGGGCAAAGAATTGCGCGCGCAGGCGGGCAAACCGTTGCTCCAGGCACAGGGTTCCGACATACAGATCGTCCCCCAGCAACTCGGCGACTGCCTGGCCAACCAGCTCCAGGCCGCGTCCATCACGTGCCGATACCCAGACCCGCTGCGGCTTGCCATCGGCATCGCGCTGGATCTGCGGCTCGACATCTTCAAGCAGGTCGAGTTTGTTATAGACCTCGAGGATCGGCAAGCTCTCGGCCCCGATCTCGCCCAGCACCGCCAGCACCTGCTCGATCTGCTCCATGCGCTCGGGCTCATGGGCGTCGATCACGTGCAGCAGCAGGTCGGAGTTGCTCGACTCTTCGAGCGTAGCCCGAAATGCCTCGACCAGCTTGTGCGGCAGGTGGCGAATGAAGCCCACGGTGTCGGCCAGCACGATCGGCCCCAGGTCGGCCAGTTCGAGCCGGCGCAAGGTCGGGTCGAGGGTGGCGAACAACTGGTCCGCGGCGTACACCTCGGATTGGGTCAGGGCGTTGAACAGGGTCGACTTGCCGGCGTTGGTGTAGCCCACCAGCGACACCGACGGGATGTCCGCGCGCTTGCGCCCGCGACGAGCCTGCTCGCGCTGGCTGCGCACCTTCTCCAGGCGTGCCTTGATCTGACGCAGGCGCACCCGCAGCAGACGGCGGTCGGTTTCCAGCTGGGTCTCACCCGGGCCGCGCAGACCGATACCGCCCTTCTGCCGCTCAAGGTGGGTCCAACCGCGCACCAGCCGCGTGCTCATGTGCTCGAGCTGGGCCAGTTCGACCTGCAGCTTGCCTTCGTGAGTACGCGCCCGTTGGGCGAAGATATCGAGAATCAGCCCGGTACGGTCCAGCACGCGACACTCGAAGACACGTTCGAGGTTGCGTTCCTGGCTGGGCGTGAGGGTGTGATTGAAAATCACCAGGTCGGCTTCGGCCGATTGGACCAGGTCGCGCAATTCCTCGACCTTGCCGCTGCCGATCAGAAACTTGGCGGTGGGCTGATGCCGCGCCACTGTTACCAGCGAGACGATATCGGCGCCGGCCGACAGCGCCAGCTCCTGAAACTCCTGCGGGTCTTCGCGCGCCTCAGGGTTCTGACCTTCCAAGTGAACGAGCAGCGCTCGCTCACCACCACCGTGGCGCTCAAAGAACAATGCAGGCTCCTACTTTTTTCAAGCGTTGCCTTGCTCGCTGTCGCCGTGATCGGCATCGGACGGGCTTGGCAGGCGAACCGGACGGGCAGGTACGACAGTCGAAATGGCGTGCTTGTAGACCATCTGGCTGACGGTGTTCTTCAGCAGCACAACGAACTGGTCGAAGGATTCGATCTGGCCCTGCAGCTTGATCCCGTTGACCAGATAGATCGAAACCGGGACTTTTTCTTTTCTCAAGGTGTTCAAGTAAGGGTCTTGTAGCGAATGCCCTTTTGACATATGCCGCACTCCTGTAAGGATCAATAGTAGAAAATCAAGAAAATCGATAAATTATGCCGCCCGTCCGCAAGAATAGACGGCATTTGGCAGGGACTCAGCTCAATATGGAGACGGTCCCCAGGTATTTCAAGGTGCGGGACAGATTGTCGCAGGCCAGGCTATCCAGCCAGTGCACGCCTTCCCAGCCGCGCAACCAGGTGAACTGCCGCTTGGCCAGCTGGCGCGTGGCAATGATACCGCGTTCTCGCATCTCATTCTCAGTCAGCTGACCGTCGAGATAATCCCAGACCTGTCGATAGCCCACTGCCCGTATAGACGGCAGTTCCGCGTGCAAGTCACTTCTGGCCCGCAGCGTTCGGACCTCGTCGACGAAGCCCTGTTCCAGCATCTGCGAAAATCGTAACGCAATTCGCTGATGCAAAATGTGACGATCTGTAGGAGCAATCGCCAAACTCGCGACAGTATAGGGCAAATGCCCGCCCGCGCCTGCGTCTGCAGCGCTACTTTCCGCGAATTGACGCTGACGGTGGGCGGTCATGGTCTGGCCGCTGACCCGATACACTTCGAGCGCACGGATCAGTCGCTGCGGGTCATTCGGATGGATGCGCGCCGCCGATTCCGGGTCCACCTCGGCCAGCTGTCGGTGCAGTTCGGCCAGGCCCAGTGTGGCGGCCTGGGCCTCGAGTTCGGCGCGTACCGCAGGGTCCGCCGCCGGCATGTCGGCCAGGCCCTCGATCAGCGCCTTGTAATAAAGCATGGTGCCGCCGACCAGCAGCGGGATCTTGCCGCGCGCGGTGATCTCGGCCATGGCCTCGAGGGCATCGGTGCAGAACCGCTTGGCCGAGTAGCTTTCGGCGGGATCGAGGATATCGATCAACCGGTGCGGGTGGGCCGCCAGCAGCGCTTTGGAGGGCTTCGCGGTGCCAATGTCCATGCCGCGATAGACCAGCGCCGAGTCGACGCTGATCAGCTCGCAGGGCAGCACCTTGGTCAGTTCGATTGCAAGATCGGTCTTGCCGGCCGCCGTCGGCCCCATGAGGAATATCGCCGGGGGTTTCGCACTCATCTCATCGGCCCCGCAGGAACAGCTTGTCCAGGTCGTCCAGGCCCATCTGGGTCCAGGTCGGCCGGCCATGGTTGCACTGGCCGCTGCGCTCGGTGTTTTCCATGTCGCGCAGCAGCGCGTTCATCTCCGGGATGGCCAGGCGTCGGTTGGCGCGCACCGCGCCGTGGCAGGCCATGGTCCCGAGCAGCTCGTTCAGGTGCGCCTGGATCCGGTCGCTGGTGCCGTATTCCATGAGGTCAGCTAGCACGTCCTGGACCAGACGGTTGGCCTCAGCCTGCTTGAGCAGCGCCGGGATCTGGCGGATCGCCAGGGTTTCCGGACCCAGGCGCTGCAGTTCGAAGCCCAGGCGCTGGAACCACTGGGCGTGCTCCTCGGCGCAATCGGCCTCACGCTGGCTCAGCGCCAGCGACTCGGGCACCAGCAGCGGCTGGCCGCTCAGACCTTCGCTGGCCATGGCCACCTTCAGGCGCTCGTACATGATCCGCTCATGGGCGGCGTGCATGTCCACCAGCACCAGGCCCACGGCGTTCTCGGCGAGGATATAGATACCCTTGAGCTGCGCCAGGGCGTAGCCCAGCGGCGGGATGTCGCCCTGGCTTTCCGGCAGCGTGCTCGGCGTGGCGGCGGCGTTGTCCAGCGGCGCGTAGAACTCGCGGTAGACCGCCTGGGCCTCGCCGACATTGACCGGCTGTGCGGGGCGCGGGCTGTACTGGTACTGATAGCCGGCACCAGAACCGCCGGAGGAAAAGACCGGACGCGCCTCGCCCTGGGGTTGCTCGAGCACAGGTGACGCCAGGCGCATTTCGCCTTGCGGGCCGAACTCGCCGGCCTGCAGGCCGCTCGGGCGAAGCATCTCGCTGGTAGCGGCAGGCGCGGCGAGCTGGTCTTCCGGGCGCACGTCGGCCAGGGCGCGGTGCAGGGTGCCATAAAGGAAGTCGTGGACCGTGCGCCCTTCGCGGAAGCGCACTTCGTGCTTGGTCGGGTGCACGTTGACATCCACCCCGGTCGGGTCGCACTCGAGGAACAGCACGAAGGTCGGGTGGCGGCCATTGAACAGCACGTCGCGATAGGCCTGGCGAACCGCGTGGGCGACCAGCTTGTCGCGCACGGCGCGGCCATTGACGAAGAAGTACTGCAGGTCGGCCTGGCTGCGCGAGAAGGTCGGCAGACCGACCCAGCCCCACAGCCGCAGGCCGTTGCGCTCGACGTCGATGGGCAGCGCCTGTTCGAGGAAGCCCGGACCACAGATGGCGCCCACGCGCCGGGCCCGGGCCATCTCGTCGGCTGCTTCGTGCAGGCTGAAGATGGTCTTGCCGTTGTGGCGCAGGTGGAAGCCGACGTCGAAGCGCGCCAACGCCAGGCGCCGGATCACTTCCTGCAGGTGATCGAACTCGGTCTTCTCGGCCTTGAGGAACTTGCGCCGGGCCGGGGTGTTGAAAAACAGGTCGCGCACTTCGACCGAGGTGCCGACCGGATGCGCGGCGGGCTGCACCCGTGGCGTCATCTCGCGCCCTTCGGTTTCCACCTGCCAGGCTTCGCTGGCGTCGGCGGTGCGCGAGGTCAGGGTCAGGCGTGCCACCGAGCTGATCGAGGCCAGGGCCTCACCGCGAAAACCGAGGCTGAGCACACCTTCGAGGTCTTCCAGCTCGCGGATCTTGCTGGTGGCGTGACGCGCCAGGGCCAGCGGCAGATCGTCCGGGGCGATGCCGCTGCCGTTGTCGCGCACCCGCAGCAGCTTCACGCCACCCTGCTCGACCTCGACCTCGATGCGCCGGGCACCGGAGTCGAGGCTGTTTTCCAGCAGCTCCTTGGCTACCGACGCGGGGCGCTCGACCACCTCGCCGGCGGCGATCTGGTTGGCCAGCCGCGGGCTGAGCAGCTGGATACGCGAGCCGCCACTCATTGCTGGGACGCCAGGGCGGTGGTGGGGATGTCCAGGTGCTGGCCGACCTTGAGCTCGTCGGTCTTCAGGCTGTTGCTGCTGCGCAGGCTGGCAACGCTGACCTGGTAGCGCACCGCGATCATCGCCAGGGTCTCGCCGGGTCGCACAGTGTGCTCACGCGGCCCCTGGGCGATCTTGCCACTGTCACGCAGCCAGGCGATGTAGGTGCCTGGTGGCGGGTTCTGCTGGAAGAACTGGCGCACGCCGGTGTGGATCGAACGCGCCAGCGCCTGCTGGTGGCTGCGGGTCGCCAGCTTGGCGGCCTCGTTGGCATTGGAGATGAACCCGGTCTCGACCAGGATCGACGGAATGTCCGGCGATTTCAGCACCATGAACCCGGCCTGCTCCACACGCTGCTTGTGCAGCGGCGTGACCCGTCCCATGTTGCCCAGCACCTTCTGCCCGACGTTGAGGCTGGAGCTGAGGGTGGCGGTCATCGACAGGTCGAGCAGCACGCCGGCGAGCATGCGGTCCTTGTCGTCGAGGCTTACGTTGCCGGCACCGCCGATCAGGTCGGAGCGGTTTTCCGTGTCGGCCAGCCAGCGAGCGGTCTCGGAGGTGGCGCCACGGTCGGACAGGGCAAACACCGAGGCGCCAAAGGCGGCCTTCGACGGCGCGGCGTCGGCGTGGATCGAGACGAACAGGTCGGCGCCCTTCTTGCGAGCGATCTCGGTGCGCTTGCGCAGCGGGATGAAGTAGTCGCCGGTCCGGGTCAGCTCCGCGCGGTAGCCCTTCTCGGAGTTGATCTGGCGCTGCAGCTCCTTGGCGATATCCAGCACGATGTCTTTTTCGTGCTGGCCGCGCGAGCCGGACGCACCCGGGTCTTCGCCGCCGTGACCGGCGTCGATGGCGACCACGATGTCACGCTTGCCGGCCGGGGCTGGCGGCAGCTTGATCGCCGGCTGCGCCGGGGTGACCGGCACCGCCGGCGTGGTGGCCGGTGGCTGCGGCGTCGGTGGCGGGGTCGGGTTGCTGGCGGCGACGGCGTCGGCTTCCTGGTCGTACAGGTCGACCACCAGACGGTTGCCGTACTGGGCGTTCGGCGCCAGGACGAAGCTTTTGGGCGAGACGGCCTTCTTCAGGTCGACCACCACGCGCAGGTCGGTGGGCGTGCGCTGGGCCGAGCGCACGCTGGTGATCGGTGTGTTCGAGGTGGAGACGTTCAGCGGCGCGCCCAGGGTGGCGCCGTTGATGTCGATCACCAGGCGATCGGGTGCGGTCAGGGTGAAGACGCTGTGCTGCACAGGCCCGGACAGGTCGAAGACCAGCCGCGTGTTGTCCGGAGCGCGCCACAGGCGCATGCTCTTGACTTGAGTGACGGCCAGAGCGTCAACGGTCACCGCGGTCAGCAGCAGCCCAACGACGGCGACCAGTGCGCGTATGCGCATACCTTTCCCCACTTACTGTTTGAATTCTTTGGCCAGAACGGCACACCAGGCTTCGCCGCGTGCCCCCTGCGGCGACAGGTTCAGCGAACGTCCGCCCGCTTGCGGGCTTATGGTAATGGTCAGGTCGGGCTTTGGCAAAACGCCCGCGCCTTTGTCGGGCCATTCGAACAGGCACAGCGCATCACCCTCGAAATAGTCGCGAATGCCCAGGTACTCCAGTTCCTCCGGATCGACCAGGCGATAGAGGTCGAAATGGAAGGCGCGAATGTCGCCAATTTCGTAGGGTTCGACCACGGTGAAGGTCGGGCTTTTCACCGGGCCTTCATGGCCCAGGCCACGGATCAGGCCACGGGACAGCGTGGTCTTACCGGCGCCCAGGTCGCCTTCGAGAAAGATCACGCCATGACCTTGGGTCACTTCGGCCAGCTTGGCGCCAAAGGCGACGGTGGCTGGCTCGTCGGCCAGAAACAGGGTTACACCTGACACGCTGAATGCTCCTCCAATAATGCTCTAATGACCGGGACCAGATCGCTGGCCGCCAGTCCTCTGCCTTTGACACCCAGGCGCTCGCCCGCGCAGGCATGCAGCCATACGCCCAGGCACGCAGCCTGCCAGGCGTCCAGCCCCTGGGCCAGCAACGCCGCCAGCACGCCGCTGAGCACATCGCCCAGCCCGGCACCGGCCATGGCCGGATGCCCTCGCCCGCACTGCGCCAGCTGCCCGGCCGGGTCGGCCACCAGCGTGCCCGCGCCCTTGAGCACGCAGACGCTGGCATAGCGCCGCGCCAGCTTGCGCGCGGCGCCCGGCCGGTCGGCCTGCACCGCCTCGGTGGAGATGCCCAGCAGCCGCGCCGCCTCGCCCGGGTGCGGGGTGAGGATGCTGCCGCTGGGCAACGCCAGTGGCGCAGCGGCCAGCAGGTTGAGGGCATCGGCGTCCCATACCTGCGGCAGATGCGCAGGGGTCACCGCCGACAGCAGGCTGCGGCCCCAGGCCGCCTGGCCCAAGCCGGGGCCGACCACCAGCACCGTGGCCCGTGCGAGCGGGCCGAGCAACTGGTTGGCCGAGCTCACGCCCTGCCACATCACCTCCGGCAGGCGGGCCAGCCCTGCGCCGACGTGCTCGTCACGGGTCGCGACGCTGACCAGGCCGGCGCCGCAACGCAGCGCCGCCTCGCTGCTGAGCATGACTGCGCCGCCGGTGCCCAGGTCACCGCCGATCACCAGCACATGGCCAAAATCGCCCTTGTGGGCGTCGGCGGCGCGGGGTGGCAGCCCGGCCAAGGTCAGGCTGCTGAGCAGCAATGGGGGGTGTTTGGTCTGAGGCATGGGGTCAAAGGCTCCGATGTCTGGCAGAATTATACGCACCTCCGCTTGTAATGCTTGTTCATCCATGTCCGCCAACCTCCCAGACATCGCCTCACTGGCCCAATCGATCAAGGATTGGGGCCGCGAACTCGGTTTTGCCCATGTCGGCATCGCCGGCGTCGACCTTGGCGAACACGAACAGCACCTGCAGCGCTGGCTGGCCGCCGGCTACAACGGCGAGATGGAGTACATGGGTGACCATGGCCACAAGCGCTCGCGCCCGGCCGAGCTGATCCCCGGCACGCTGCGGGTGATTTCGTTGCGCATGGACTACCTGCCCGGCGACACGCAGATGGCCAAGCGCCTGGCGGAGCCGGAAAAGGCCTACATCTCGCGCTACGCCCTGGGCCGCGATTACCACAAGCTGGTGCGCAAGCGCGTGCAGCACTTCGCCGACCGCATCCAGGAGGCCATCGGCCCCTTTGGCTACCGTGCCTTCGTCGACAGCGCCCCGGTGCTGGAGAAGGCCCTGGCGCAGGAGGCCGGCCTGGGCTGGATCGGCAAGAACACCCTGTTGCTCAACCGCAAGGCCGGCAGCTATTTCTTCCTGGCCGAGCTGTTCGTCGACCTGCCGCTGCCGATCGACGGCGTGCAGGGCAGCGATCATTGCGGCCGCTGCCAGGCGTGCCTGGACATCTGCCCGACCCAGGCGTTCGTCGGGGCCTACCAGCTTGATGCCCGACGCTGCATCTCGTACCTGACCATCGAATTGCGCGGTGCCATTCCACTGGAACTGCGGCCGTTGATCGGTAACCGGGTGTTCGGTTGCGACGATTGCCAGATCGTCTGTCCTTGGAACCGTTTCGCCAAGACCACTACCGAAGACGACTTCATGCCCCGCCGGGGGCTGGACAATATCGAGCTGGCCGAGCTGTTCCTGTGGGATGAAAAGCGTTTTCTCGGCTGCACCGAGGGTTCGCCCTTGCGGCGGGCGGGGTATGAGCGGTTTTTGCGTAACCTGGCGGTGGGGCTGGGGAATGCGCCTTCGACCATTCCCGTGTTGGAAGCGCTCAACGCGCGGCGGGATGATCCTTCGGAGCTGGTACGCGAGCACGTGGAGTGGGCGCTGGCTCGCCACGACGCCCTTTGACGCGTGCTGCCTCCGGCTTTGGCTTTGCTTGGCTTTGCTTTGGCGATCAGAAGATTAACACCACAGCCCACTAGCGACAGCTGCGTCAGCCCAGGCGCCGCCCGTACTTTCGCGACTTCAGGAGGCCGAACGCAGGCCTTGCGGAGGGAGGTGACGGGCATGGATGCCCGTCAAGCGCTGGGGCCCAGGATGGGCCCTGCAGCGCGGTCCTCCC
>NZ_JABWRI010000110.1:0-204 GCF_014268865.1 Pseudomonas sp. BW16M2
CGCTGGGGCCCAGGATGGGCCCTGCAGCGCGGTCCTCCCGGGAGCAAGGCCGGAGTGAGGGGACCCGGAGCGCAGCGCAGGGCCGGATGAATGGAGCGCAGCGTTTTTTGGTTACTTTTTGTCGCGCTTGACAAAAAGTGACTCGCCGTAAGGGCGAAAAGGTGACTATGCGTCAGTATAGCTAATGAATGCGCTTACAACTGT
>NZ_JABWRI010000111.1:0-203 GCF_014268865.1 Pseudomonas sp. BW16M2
GGCGGCCCCAGCGAAACCCAACCGCAGGACGGCGCCGCGCTCGGCGCGAGCCAACGGCTGTGGCAACAGGAACTGGAAAACCCCGACAGCCTGCTGTACCAGGCCCTAGTCGCCAAGCACCAGGGCCTGCTCCGGCAACTGCTGGAGGCCTTGACCAGCCAGGACCTGAGCAAGGTCTACGACACGGTCAAGGGCCTCACCAC
>NZ_JABWRI010000012.1:0-172799 GCF_014268865.1 Pseudomonas sp. BW16M2
GGCCCCAGCGCTTGACGGGCATCCATGCCCGTCACCTCCCTCCGCAAGGCCTGCGTTCGGCCTCCTGAAGTCGCGAAGGCACGGGCGGCGCCTGGACTGACGTAGCTGTCGCTAGCTGACGGTCTGGCTAATCTTCCGGCCACCAAGCTGTATGGCTCACCCACATGGGTTACACAGCAGTTCACTCACATAGGTAACAGTCATGAGGCCAGGGCCCCGCCCTTAATCGCTAGAACTCGCCTGATAACTATCAATCACTTCCTGCGCCGCCCGAAACGCATCAATCGCCGCCGGCACCCCGGCATACACCGCACAATGCAGCAGCGCCTCGCGGATCTCCTCAACGGTGCAACCGTTGTTAAGCGCCCCGCGTACGTGCCCCTTGAGCTCCTGCGGGCACTTGAGCGCGGTCAGGGTGGCCAGGGTGATCAGGCTGCGGGTCTTCAGCGGCAGCCCGTCACGGGCCCAGACACTCCCCCAGGCATGTTCGTTGACGAAGTCCTGCAGCGGTTGGGTGAACGCGGTCGCATTGCCCAGGGCGCGATCGACGAAGGCATCGCCCATCACCTGGCGACGAATGCTCTCACCAGTCTGTTTCGTGTCAGCCATGTTGTTTTCCTTAGTGTTGGCGGCGCCAGGCCCGAGCCGTGGTGTACAGCAGCACGATCCCGAGCACGGGCATCACATAGAACAGCATCAATCGTTCAAGGCGTCCGGCCAGCGGCATCCCGGTGGTGAAGGCCACCACATGCAGGCCGTAGGCCAGGTACAGGCACAGGAACACCAGGCCTTCGGCGCGGGTGACCCGGTAGCTGGAATAGAACACCGGCAGGCACAGGGCGGCGACACCGAGCATCACCGGCAGGTCGAAGTCCAGGGCGTTGGGTGAGATCGACAAGGGCTCGGGGGTGATCACCGCAGTAAGCCCCAGCACCGCCAGCAGGTTGAACAGGTTGCTGCCGATCACCGTGCCCACGGCGATCTCCCGTTCGCCGCGCAGGGCCGCGATCAGCGCGGCGGCCAGCTCCGGCAACGAAGTGCACACAGCCACCACGGTCAGGCCGATGATGCGTTCGGACAGGCCCAGGTCGGTGGCCACTTCCACCACCGCCTCGAGCAGCAGGTGCCCGGCCAGGCTCAGAAGACCCAGGCCCACGACGATCTGCAACAGCGCAGCGCTCCAGAAGCGCAGCGGGCTGGCATGCAGGGTGCTCGGCGCGGGGTAGGTGCGGGCGTAGTGGCGTGACTGATGCCAGAGCATGGCCAGGTAAGCCAGCAGGCCGAGCAGCAGCAGGCCACCTTCCAGGCGCCCCAACTGGCCGTTGAGCGCGAGCAGGTACACCAGGGCACTGGCCAGGATCATCAGCGGAATGTCCAGGCGCACCAGCTGGCGCGACACGCGCAGCGGAATGATCAGTGCCGCCAGGCCGAGGATCACCAGCACGTTGAAGATGTTGCTGCCCACGACACTGCCCAGCGCCACGTCCGGCGCGCCCTGGTAGGCGGCCTGCAGGCTCACGGTCAGCTGTGGCGCGGTGCTGCCGAAGGCCACCAGGCTCAGGCCGATGATCAGCGGGCGCACGTGCAGGCGGCTGGCCAGGCGCAGGGCGGCGCGCACCAGCAGTTCGGCGCCGATGATCAGCAGCACGAGGCCCAGGCCCAGTTGCAGCAGGCTGAAGGCGGGGAGGGTGGCCAGGTCGAAAATGGCGAGGGCTCCAGTCAGGTCAATCGCTCAGACCTTGTACCCGGACTCGCGCGGTTCCGCTACGGAGCATGCCGATTTTTTCTGCGGCGGCGCGTGACAGGTCGATCAGCCGGCCACGGGTATGCGGGCCGCGGTCGTTGATGCGCACCACGACGCTGCGCTGGTTGGACAGGTTGGTGACCAGCACCCGGCTGCCGAAAGGCAGGCTGCGGTGGGCGGCGGTGAGGCCGTGCTGGTTGAAGGGTTCGCCGCTGGCGGTGCGTTTGCCGTGGTGGCGGGCGCCGTAGTAGGAGGCGGTGCCGGTCTGGTCGTAGCCGCGTGGGTCGATGTCATGGCTGGCGCAGCCGGCCAGGAGCGAGAAGAGGGTGAGGGAGGTGATGGCGCGTCTTAGCAAGTCGGATGCTCCGCTGTTGCCGCTGATCATCGCGGGGCAAGCCCGCTCCCACGCCAGTGGGAGCGGGCTTGCCCCGCGATCGGGATCACCCTTCGAGCTTGGCCTTGAGCAATTGGTTCACTTGCCCCGGGTTGGCCTTGCCTTTGGACGCCTTCATCGCCTGGCCGACGAAGAAACCGAACATCTTGCCGCGCTTGGCCTCGTCGGCGGCGCGGTACTGTTCGACCTGTTCGGCGTTGGCGGCGAGCATCTCGTCGAGCATCTTGTCGATCGCGCCGGTGTCGGTGACCTGCTTGAGACCTTTGCTTTCGATGATGCCGTCGGCATCGCCTTCACCGGCGGCCATGGCCTCGAACACGGTCTTGGCGATCTTGCCGCTGATGGTGTTGTCGCGGATGCGCAGCAGCATGCCGCCGAGGTGCTCGGCGCTGACCGGCGACTGGTCGATCTCGACACCCAGCTTGTTCAGCAGGCTGCCCAGCTCGACCATGACCCAGTTGGCGGCCAGCTTGGCGTCGCCGCCGATCTTCACCACCTGCTCGAAGTAGTCGGCCTGCTCGCGGCTGGAGGCCAGCACGTTGGCGTCGTAGGCCGACAGGCCGTACTGGCTCTGGAAGCGCTCGACCTTCTGCGGTGGCAGCTCCGGCAGGGCGGCGCGCACGCTGTCGAGGAAGCTCGGTTCGATGACCACCGGCAGCAGGTCCGGGTCGGGGAAGTAACGGTAGTCGTTGGCTTCCTCCTTGCTGCGCATGGAGCGGGTCTCGTCCTTGTTCGGGTCGTACAGGCGGGTTTCCTGCACCACCTTGCCACCGTCCTCGATCAGGTCGATCTGGCGCTGGATCTCGCTGTTGATCGCCCGCTCGATGAAGCGGAACGAGTTGACGTTCTTGATCTCGCAGCGGGTGCCGAACTCGGTCTGGCCTTTCGGGCGGATCGAGACGTTGCAGTCGCAACGCAGCGAGCCTTCGGCCATGTTGCCGTCGCAGATGCCCAGGTAGCGCACCAGGGCGTGGATGGCCTTGACGTAGGCCACCGCCTCTTTGGCGCTGCGCATGTCCGGTTCGGAGACGATCTCCAGCAGCGGCGTGCCGGCGCGGTTCAGGTCGATACCGGTGGCGCCGTTGAAGTCTTCGTGCAGGCTCTTGCCGGCATCTTCTTCAAGGTGCGCGCGGGTCACGCCGATGCGCTTGATGGTGCCGTCTTCCAGGGCGATGTCCAGGTGGCCCTTGCCGACGATCGGCAGGTCCATCTGGCTGATCTGGTAGCCCTTGGGCAGGTCGGGGTAGAAATAGTTCTTGCGCGCGAACACGTTGCGCGGGCCGATTTCGGCATCGATCGCCAGGCCGAACATGCACGCCATGCGCACGGCTTCCTGGTTGAGCACCGGCAGCACGCCGGGCATGCCCAGGTCGACCAGGCTGGCCTGGGTGTTCGGCTCGGAGCCGAAGGTGGTGGCGCTGCCGGAGAAGATCTTCGACTGGGTGGCGAGCTGGGTATGAATCTCCAGCCCGATCACAACTTCCCATTGCATGTGTGAACTCCTCAGAAGCCGTTGGGGGCGCGGGTGTGCCAGTCGGTGACTTGCTGGTAACGGTGCGCGATGTTGAGCAGGCGGCCTTCCTGGAAGTACGGGGCCAGCAGTTGCACGCCCACCGGCAGGCCGTCGACGAAGCCGGCCGGCATCGACAGGCCCGGCAGGCCCGCCAGGTTGGCGGTGATGGTGTAGAGGTCTTCAAGGTACTCGGCGACCGGGTCGCCGGCCTTGGCACCGATCTTCCAGGCCGGGTTCGGCGTGGTCGGGCCGATGATCACGTCGACCTCTTCGAAGGCGGCCATGAAGTCGTTCTTGATCAGGCGGCGGATCTGCTGCGCCTTGACGTAGTAGGCGTCGTAGTAGCCGGCCGACAGGGCGTAGGTGCCGACCATGATGCGGCGCTGCACTTCGGCACCGAAGCCTTCGCCACGGGAACGCTTGTACAGGTCGGTGAGGTCCTTGGGATCCTCGCAACGGTAGCCAAAGCGCACGCCGTCGAAACGCGACAGGTTGGAGGAGGCCTCCGCCGGGGCGATCACGTAGTACGCCGGAATGGCGTGCTGCATGTTCGGCAGGCTGATTTCCTTGACCACCGCGCCGAGCTTTTCCAGCTCCTTGACGCTGGCCTGGACCAGGTCGGCGATGCGCGGGTCGAGGCCGGCGCCGAAGTATTCCTTCGGCAGGCCGATGCGCAGGCCTTGCAGCGAGGCGTTGAGGTTGGCGCTGAAGTCTGGCACCGGCTCGTCGACCGAGGTCGAGTCCTTGGCGTCGAAGCCGGCCATGCCTTGCAGCAGCAGGGCGCAGTCCTCGGCGGTGCGGGCCAGCGGGCCGCCCTGGTCGAGGCTCGAGGCGTAGGCGATCATGCCCCAGCGCGACACGCGGCCGTAGGTTGGCTTCAGGCCGGTGAGGTTGGTCAGCGCCGCCGGCTGGCGGATCGAGCCGCCGGTGTCGGTGCCGGTGGTGGCCGGCAGCAGGCGCGCGGCCACGGCGGCGGCCGAGCCGCCTGACGAGCCGCCCGGCACGTGCTCGAGGTTCCACGGGTTCTTCACCGCGCCGTAGTGGCTGGACTCGTTGGCCGAGCCCATGGCGAATTCGTCCATGTTGGTCTTGCCCAGGGTGACCATGCCGGCCTCGGCCAGCTTGGCGACCACGGTGGCGTCGTACGGGGCGGTGAAGTTGTCGAGCATCTTCGAGCCGCAGCTGGTACGCACGCCGTTGGTGCAGAACAGGTCTTTGTGGGCGATCGGCGCGCCCAGCAGCGCGCCGGTCTCGCCGGCGGCGCGACGGGCGTCGGCGGCGCGCGCCTGCTCCAGGGCCTGGGTTTCGGTGACGGTGATGAAGCTGTTGAGCTGCGGGTCGAGCTGCTTGATGCGCGACAGCAGGGCGCCGGTCAGTTCTTCCGAGGAGAACGACTTGTCGGCGAGGCCACGGGCGATCTCGGCCAGAGTGAGTTGATGCATGGCAGGCGCTATCCCTTAATCGATGACTTTCGGAACCAGGTACAGACCGTTCTCGGTCGACGGAGCGACGGCCTGGTAGCGGTCGCGCTGGTTGCTTTCGGTGACCTGGTCGGGACGCAGGCGCTGGGTGGTCTCCAGCGGGTGGGCGAGGGGTTCCACGCCGGTGGTGTCGACGGCTTGCATCTGGTCGACCAGCCCGAGAATACTGTTCAAGGCATCGGTGGTGCGTGGCAATTCGCCTTCATTCAGGCCCAGGCGGGCCAGATGGGCGATCTTTTCCACGTCGGAGCGTTGAAGCGCCATGGGGATCTCCAGGAAAACGACAGACGGAATGAGTCCGCAAATGAGGAACATGCTGGGATTCTGGCGGTCAAAGGGCCGCGATCATCGGCAGGCATGCTCGGAAAAACAGCCAATTTAACATATTGGCTCCTTGCCCAAAATCCCTGCCATTGTTAGAGTTTGCCGCACTTTTTTACCCACGCTTTCCCCAGGGTCACTTTCCCATGTTCAAGAAACTGCGTGGCATGTTTTCCAGCGATCTGTCCATCGACCTGGGTACTGCCAACACCCTTATTTACGTGCGTGAGCGCGGTATCGTCCTGAATGAGCCCTCGGTGGTTGCCATCCGCACCCACGGCAACCAGAAAAGCGTCGTCGCAGTCGGTACCGAAGCCAAGCGCATGCTGGGCCGTACGCCTGGCAACATTGCAGCCATTCGCCCGATGAAGGACGGCGTGATCGCCGACTTCAGCGTTTGTGAAAAAATGTTGCAGTACTTCATCAACAAAGTGCACGAAAACAGCTTCCTGCAGCCCAGCCCTCGCGTGCTGATCTGCGTGCCGTGCAAGTCGACCCAGGTCGAGCGCCGCGCCATCCGTGAATCGGCCCTTGGCGCCGGTGCCCGCGAAGTGTTCCTGATCGAAGAGCCAATGGCCGCTGCCATCGGTGCCGGCCTGCCGGTCGAAGAGGCCCGCGGCTCGATGGTCGTCGACATTGGTGGTGGTACCACCGAAATCGCCCTGATCTCGCTCAACGGCGTGGTCTACGCCGAATCCGTGCGCGTCGGCGGCGACCGCTTCGACGAAGCCATCGTCACCTACGTGCGCCGCAACTACGGCAGCCTGATCGGCGAATCCACCGCCGAGCGCATCAAGCAGGAAATCGGTACCGCCTACCCGGGCGGCGAAGTGCGCGAAGTCGACGTCCGTGGCCGCAACCTGGCCGAAGGCGTGCCGCGTGCCTTCACCCTGAACTCCAACGAAGTGCTCGAAGCGCTGCAGGAGTCGCTGGCGACCATCGTCCAGGCGGTCAAGAGCGCCCTGGAGCAGTCGCCGCCCGAGCTGGCCTCGGACATCGCCGAGCGCGGCCTGGTGCTGACCGGCGGTGGCGCGCTGCTGCGTGACCTCGACAAGCTGCTGGCCCAGGAAACCGGCCTGCCGGTGATCGTCGCCGAAGACCCGCTGACCTGTGTCGCCCGCGGCGGTGGTCGTGCCCTGGAAATGATGGACAAGCACGCCATGGACCTACTCTCCAGCGAGTGATCGCTGCGCAGTAGCATCCTCAGGTTTACAGGTGGCACGCACAGTGCTACCTGTATGCGCTGTGCTGGCGCCCGCCTGGGCGCCGTTTCCGTCAATCCGCAGCAGGCCGGTGCATTGCCCCATGTCCCATGACCTTCTGAGTCGTCCACGAGGAACGGCCTATTAAACCGCTTTTCTCCAAGGGCCCCTCGCTGGGCGTTCGCCTGCTCGTGCTGGTGGTGATGTCGGTCGCGCTGATGGTGGTCGACTCGCGCTTCGACCTGCTCAAGCCGGTGCGCAGCCAGATGGGCCTGGTGCTGATGGAATCCTACTGGATCACCGATCTGCCACAGCGCATGTGGCAGGGCGTGGCCGGCCAGTTCGGCAGCCGCACCGAGCTGATCGCCGAGAACGAGAAACTCAAGACCGAGGCCCTGCTGTTGCAGGGGCGCCTGCAGAAGCTGGCGGCCCTGACCGAGCAGAACGTGCGCCTACGCGAGTTGCTCAACTCCTCGGCGCTGGTCAACGAGAAGGTCGAGGTCGCCGAGCTGATCGGTGTCGACCCCAATCCCTTCACCCACCGCATCCTGATCAACAAGGGCGAGCGCGACGGCGTGTTTCTCGGCCAGCCGGTGCTCGATGCCCGTGGCCTGATGGGCCAGGTGGTCGAGCTGATGCCGTACACCTCGCGGGTGCTGCTGCTCACCGACACCACCCACAGTATTCCGGTGCAGGTCAACCGCAACGGCCTGCGCGCCATTGCCAGCGGCACCGGCAATCCGGAGCGCCTCGAACTGCGCCATGTGGCCGACACCGCCGACATCAAGGAAGGCGACCTGCTGGTCAGCTCCGGCATGGGTCAGCGCTTCCCGGCCGGTTATCCGGTGGCCACGGTCAATGAAGTGATCCACGACTCCGGCCAGCCGTTCGCCATCGTCCGTGCCATTCCGACCGCCGCGCTCAACCGCAGCCGCTACATGCTGCTGGTGTTCAGCGACCGGCGTACCCCGGAAGAGCGCGCCACCGAGGCGGCGATCGCCCAGGAAGAGGCCGACCGTCAGGGCGCTGGCCACACTCCGCCAGCGGCCACGCCCGCGACACCCGCGCCGGCCCATGCCGCGCAGCCCGCGCCTGGCACCACTCCCGCGGCTGCGCCAACGACGCCCAGCCCGGTGCCGGCTCAACCGGCCGCCGCGCCCGCTCAACCCCGGAGACAATAATGGCCAGCACCCGTAGCAGAAACGGCTGGGCCATCTGGCTGACCTTCGCCATCGGCCTGTTGCTCAGCGTCTCGCCCATGCCGCAGTTCATGGAAGTGTTCCGGCCTATGTGGCTGGCCCTGCTGCTGGCCTTCTGGACCCTCGCCGTGCCCGGCAAGGTCGGCATGACCACGGCATTCCTGCTCGGCCTGGCCGAGGACGTGCTGTACGGCACCCTGCTCGGCCAGAATGCCCTGATCCTCACCCTGATCACCTTCCTGGTGCTGTCGCTGCAGCAGCGCCTGCGCATGTTCCCCATGTGGCAGCAGAGTCTGGTGATCCTGGTGATCTTCGGCATCGCCCAGCTGATCCAGCTGTGGCTCAGCGCGCTCACCGGCAATCGCCTGCCGACCCTGGCCCTGGTCTGGTCGGCGGTGATCAGCGCCTTGCTCTGGCCCTGGGTGAGTTTCGCCCTGCGCGGCCTGCGCGTTCGCCTGCACATTCACTGACGACCCGCCGCCACTGACAGGGAGATGTCCATATGACTCAGCTGTACCTGGCCTCCGGCTCGCCGCGCCGGCGTGAACTGCTGACCCAGATCGGCGTGCCGTTCACCGTCGTCAGCGCACCCATCGATGAAACCCCGCTGCCGGGCGAAGCCCCGGCGGCCTATGTCGAGCGCCTGGCCCAGGCCAAGGCCGTGGCGGGCTTCGCCCACACCGACGGCGCCGGGGTGGTACTGGGCGCCGACACCACCGTGGTGCTCGATGGCCAGATCCTCGGCAAGCCGGAGAACCGCGAGCAGGCGCTGGCCATGCTCGGCGACCTGTCCAAGCGCGAGCACCAGGTGCTCACCGCCGTGGCGCTGACCGACGGCCAGCGCAGCATCAGCCGCTGCGTCAGCACCACCGTGCGTTTTCGCACCATCTCCTTCGAGGAAGCGCTGCGCTACTGGGACAGTGGCGAACCGGTCGACAAGGCCGGCGGCTATGCCATCCAGGGCCTGGGCGCGGTGTTCGTCAGCGGCATAGAGGGCAGCTACTCGGCCGTGGTCGGGCTGCCCCTGAGTGAAACCGCCGAACTCCTCGAGCAATTCGGCGTGCCATGTTGGCAACTGCAAGAGGGTTCCGCACAGCGCTAGCCAGCCACGCCGCAGCAATCCATCATTACCCCAGACCCCTGACGAGAGCGCGCCATGAGTGAAGAGATCCTGATCAACATCACCCCGATGGAGTCACGCGTGGCGGTGGTGGAGAACGGCGTCCTGCAGGAAGTGCACGTGGAGCGCACCCAGCGCCGTGGCATCGTCGGCAACATCTACAAGGGCAAAGTGGTGCGGGTCCTGCCGGGCATGCAGGCGGCGTTCGTCGACATCGGCCTGGAGCGGGCGGCGTTCATCCACGCCTCGGAGATCTCCCAGCGCGAAGGCTCGGCAGTGGAGAACATCACCGCGCTGGTGCACGAAGGCCAGGCGCTGGTGGTGCAGGTCACCAAGGA
Source organism: Pseudomonas sp. BW16M2 (assembly GCF_014268865.1). NCBI lineage: Bacteria > Pseudomonadati > Pseudomonadota > Gammaproteobacteria > Pseudomonadales > Pseudomonadaceae > Pseudomonas > Pseudomonas sp. BW16M2. The sequence continues at coordinate 9,313 of NZ_JABWRI010000012.1, forward strand.
CCCCATCGGCAGCAAGGGCGCGCGCCTGACCACCCAGCTGTCGATTCCGTCGCGCTACCTGGTGTACATGCCGCGCAGCAGCCATGTCGGCATTTCCCTGAAGATCGAGGAAGAAGCCGAACGCGAGCGCCTCAAGCAGGTGGTCACCGACTGCATGGCCCAGGAAGACATGAAGGACGCCGGCGGATTCATCCTGCGCACCGCCGCCGAGGGCGCCCGCGCCGAGGACATTCTCCAGGACATCCGCTACCTGCGCCGCCTGTGGGAGCAGATCGGCTCGCAGATCAAGACCTGCGGGGCCCCCATGGTCATCTACGAGGACCTTGGCCTGGCCCTGCGCACCCTGCGTGACCTGGTCAACCCCAAGATCGAGAAGATCCGCATCGACTCGCGGGAAACCTTCCAGAAGACCACGCAGTTCGTCGCCGAGCTGATGCCGGAGATCGCCGATCGCCTGGAGCATTACCCCGGCGAGCGGCCGATCTTCGACCTGTATGGCGTGGAGGATGAGATCCAGCGCGCCCTCGAACGCAAGGTGCCGCTCAAATCCGGTGGCTACCTGGTGGTCGACCCGGCCGAGGCGATGACCACCATCGACGTCAACACTGGGGCGTTCGTCGGCCATCGCAACCTCGAAGAGACCATTTTCAAGACCAATCTCGAGGCCGCCACCGCCATTGCCCGGCAACTGCGCCTGCGCAACATCGGCGGGATCATCATCATCGACTTCATCGACATGGAGGACGAGGAGCACCAGCGCCAGGTCCTGCGGACCCTGGAGAAGCAGCTCGAGCGTGATCATGCCAAGACCAACATTATCGGCATCACCGAGCTGGGCCTGGTGCAGATGACCCGCAAGCGCACCCGCGAAAGCCTCGAGCAGGTGCTGTGCGAGCCCTGCGCGGCGTGCCAGGGGCGCGGCAAGCTGAAAACCCCCGAGACGATCTGTTACGAAATTTTCCGCGAGATCCTGCGCGAGGCCCGCGCCTATCAGGCCGAGGGCTATCGGGTACTGGCCAACCAGAAGGTGGTTGACCGCCTGCTCGATGAAGAATCGGGCAACGTCGCCGAACTGGAGACGTTCATCGGGCGAACCATCCGCTTCCAGGTGGAGTCCATGTATTCCCAGGAACAATACGATGTGGTGCTGCTCTGACCTTCGCTAATGGCGGTCGCCCCATGGACGGGCTGGCAAAGCGCTATTCACCGGCCATAGTTAAGGGACGACTTGGAGGGCCATGGCCATGGAACGTCTGACCCGCGTTCTGGGCGCCTTGACCCGCTGGGGGCTGGGAATCTGCGCCCTGCTGGCGGTGCTGGTGGCGCTGTATGTCAGCCTCGGTCGGCAACTGGTACCGCTGGTCGCCGAATACCGTGCCGACGCCGAACTCAAGGCCGAACAGGCCTTGGGCATGCCCGTGCACGTCGGTGCCCTGGAAGGGCGCTGGAGTGGACTGGCGCCGGTGTTGCGCGTGCGCGACCTGCAGCTGGGCGAAGGCAAGGCAGCCTTGCGCCTGGACGACGTCAAGCTGGTGCCCGACCTGTGGGCCAGCCTCAAGGCCCGCGAAGTGCGCCTGGCGCGCATCCAGCTCAGCGGGCTGCAACTGATCCTGCGCGAGAGCGAGCAGGGCGCCTGGACCCTCGAAGGCCTGCCGCAGAAGGATGATGCGCCGCTCGATCCGGCCGATACGCTCAAGCGCCTGCGCCAACTGGGGCGGATCGATGTGTTCGACAGCCAGGTCACCCTGCATCCCTGGCAACGTGATCCCCTGACCCTCACCTATGTCAGCCTGGGATTGCAGGCCGGGGCGTCGCGCCAGAGCGTCGACCTGCGCGCCACGCTGCCCGACGGCCAGCCCCTGGCCCTGAACCTGAACAGTCGCGCCACCGCCAAGGCCTGGCGCGACGGTCGCGTGCAGGCCTACCTGAGCCTGCCGCAAAGCGATTGGGCGCGCTGGCTGCCGCCGCAGCTGCTGGGCCAGTGGCAGGCCGACACCCTGCGTGCCGGTGGCGAGTTCTGGATCGACTGGAGCAAGGGGCAGTTGCAGCAGGCGATGGTTCGTCTCAACGCCCCGCAGCTCAAGGGCGCCTACACCGGGCGCAAGGCCATTACCCTGGACAACCTGGCCCTGTCGGCCTGGTTCCAGCGTCAGGATCAGGGCTTCGACGTCGTCGTCGACTCCCTGGCCATGAGCCTGGGCAAGAATCGCTGGGAGTCGCACCTGCAACTGGCGCAGCGTCCTGGTCAGAGCCCGGCCGAGGAAAGCTGGCAGGTGCAGGCCGACCGCCTCGACCTGACCCCGCTGACCCCGGTGATCGACGCCCTGGCGCCGTTGCCGGACAAACTGATGACGGTGGTCGACGCGCTCAAGGTGACCGGCGCCCTGCGCAACGTGCGCCTGGACATCCGGCCCAAGGCCGAGGGCGACCGGCGCCTGCAGTTCGCCGCCAACCTGGAGAAAGTCGGCTTCGACGCCTATCACGGCGCGCCGGCCGCCGGCAACGTCAGCGGCGCCATCAGCGGTGACCTCGGGCACGGCGAACTGCGCCTGGACACCCAGGCCTTCATGCTGCATCTGTATCCGATCTTCGGCAAACCCTGGCATTACCCGAAAGCCAACGCACGGCTGACCTGGACCCTGGACAAGGAAGCCTTCACCCTGGTCGCCCCCTATATCAAGGTGCTGGGCGACGAGGGCAAGATCGCCGCGGACTTCCTGATTCGCATCCACCTGCAACCGGGCCATGAAGACTACATGGACCTGCGCGTCGGCCTCACCGAGGGCGACGGTCGCTACACCGCCAAGTACCTGCCCGAGGTGCTCAGCCCGGCCCTGGACGAATGGCTGCGCAGCGCCATCGTCAAGGGCAATGTCGACGAGGGTTACTTCCAGTACCAGGGCTCGCTGCATCACAACGCGCCGCCCCATGCCCGCGATATCAGCCTGTTCTTCAAGGTCCACGACGCCGCGCTGGATTTCCAGCCGGGCTGGCCGCAGGTGCAGCAGGTCGACGGCAATGTCTACATCGAGGACACCGGCGTGCGCATCCAGGCCCGCAAAGGGCTGCTGCTGGACACCCAGGTCAGCGATGTCAGCGTCAACATTCCCCATGTAGAGGGCGACCAGCACAGCCACCTGTTCCTCGATGGCGACTTCGACGGCAGCCTTAGTGATGGTCTGAAGATCCTCAAGGAAGCGCCCATCGGCACAGGCGAGATCTTTGCTGGCTGGGACGGTGAAGGCCCGCTCAAGGGGAAGGTCAAGCTCGATATACCCCTGGCCCATGGGCAACGGCCCAAGGTGCTGGTGGACTTCGCGACCCACGACGCGACCCTGAAAGTGGCGCCGCCGAGCCTGGAACTGACCCAGCTCAAAGGCGACTTCACCTTCGATTTCGACAAGGGCCTGAGCGGCAAGGACATCAGCCTGCACGCCTTCGGCAAACCGGTGACCGCGCAGATTACCGCCGAAGGGCAGGGCGGGCAGATCCAGACCCGCATCAATGCCAATGGCCAGGTCGGCCTCAAGGCCCTGACCGACTGGTTGCAGTACCAGCAGCCGCTACCGGTCTCGGGCGAGCTGCCTTATCAGTTGCAAGTGACACTCGGCAGTCGCGACAACCGCTTGAGCGTCAGTTCTTCGCTCAAGGGATTGGCCATCGACTTGCCGGCGCCTTTCGGCAAGGCCGCCGGGGAAACCCGCGACAGTCGCTTCGGCCTGACCCTGCAAGGCCCCGAGCGGCGCATCGATGCCAGCTACGCCGACCTTGCCCGCTTCGCCTACGCCGCGCCCGCCGACAAGCTGGCCCAGGGGCGTGGCGAGCTGCTGCTGGGCACGGGTGAAGCCAGCCTCCCCAGCGGCCAGGGCCTGCGTGTGCGTGGCCGGCTTGAGACCCTGGACCTGGCCCCCTGGCAGCAACAGATGGAGCGCCTGGCCGGCAAGGATCCGGGCGGCAGCGCCCGGCAGAACCTGCAGAGCGTGGACCTGAGCATCGGCCAGCTCAAGGCCTTCGGCATGGACCTCAACCAGGCGGTGATCCGCCTGATGCGCGGGGGCCCGGCCTGGGACCTGCGCCTGGACAGCCAGGAAGTCATCGGCAATGCCCGTATTCCCGATGCCAAGGCCACGCCCATGACCGTCCGCCTGCAGAGCCTGCGCCTGCCGCCGGCGGACCCGAATGAAGCCCAGGACGAGAACGCGCCGGACCCATTGGCCGGGGTCGACCCGCGCAAGGTGCCGCCGCTGGACCTGACCATCGACAAGCTGTACCGCGGCGACGACCTGTTCGGCAGCGTCAACCTGAAGCTGCGCCAGACCGCCAAAGGCATGGCCATGAGCGATGTAGACCTGGACCTCAAGGGGCTGCACATTGATGGCAGCGGTGGCTGGGAAGGCGAGCCGGGCAGCAGTTCGAGCTGGTACAAGGGCCGGCTGGATGGCAAGAACCTGGGTGATGTGCTCAAGGCCTGGGGCTTTGCGCCCACGGTCACCAGCCGCGACTTCCGCATGGACGTGGACGGCCGCTGGCCGGGCTCGCCGGCCTGGGTCAGCCTCAACCGTTATTCTGGCAGCCTCGACGCGGCCTTGCGCAGCGGCCAGTTCGTCGAGGTCGAGGGCAGCGCCCAGGCCTTGCGGGTGTTCGGGCTGCTCAACTTCAACTCCATCGGCCGGCGCCTGCGCCTGGACTTCTCCGACCTGTTCAGCAAGGGCCTGGCCTATGACCGGGTCAAGGGGCTGCTGGTGGCCAGCGAAGGGGTCTACGTGACCCGTGAGCCGATCACTGTCACCGGGCCGTCGAGCAATTTCGAGCTCGACGGCACCATGGACTTCGTCCGTGACCGGGTCGATGCCAAGCTGCTGGTGACGCTGCCGGTGACCAACAACCTGCCGCTGGCCGCGCTGATCGTCGGCGCGCCGGCGATCGGCGGCGCGTTGTTCCTGGTCGATCGGCTGATCGGGGACCGGGTGGCGCGCTTCGCCAGTGTGCACTATCGCGTCGAAGGTCCGGTCAAAGAGCCTAAAATCACCTTTGTGAAACCTTTCGACAAATAACCCGGGGTGGTCATGACGTCAGCTGTGATCCAGATGGTCAGCCAGGACGATGTGCTGGCCAACCTGCAACGTGCCACGGCACTGCTGGAGCAGGCCGCCGCCAGTGGCGCGCGCCTGGCGGTGCTGCCGGAGAACTTTGCCGCCATGGGCCGGCGCGATGCCGCGGCCATCGGTCGGGCCGAGGCGCTGGGCGAGGGGCCGATCCTGCCATGGTTGAAACGCACCGCCCGCGACCTCAGGTTATGGATAGTCGCCGGTACCTTGCCGCTGCCGCCGGTTGGCCAGCCGCATGCCAAGGCCCACGCCTGCTCGTTGCTGGTCGATGAGCACGGCGAGATCGCCGCCCGCTACGACAAGCTGCACCTGTTCGATGTGGACGTGGCCGACAACCGTGGCCGCTACCGCGAGTCGGACGACTACGCCCACGGCAGCCAGGTGGTGGTGGCCGACACGCCCGTTGGCCGGCTGGGCCTGTCGGTGTGCTACGACCTGCGCTTCCCCGAGCTGTACAGCGCCTTGCGCGCCGCCGGGGCCGAGCTGATCAGCGCGCCGGCGGCGTTCACCGCGGTGACCGGCGCGGCGCATTGGGAAGTACTGATTCGCGCACGGGCCATCGAGACCCAGTGCTATGTATTGGCGGCCGCCCAGGGCGGCCTGCATCCGGGGCCGCGGGAAACCCACGGCCAGGCGGCGATCGTCGACCCCTGGGGGCGGATCGTCGCGCAACAGGCGCGGGGCGAAGCGGTATTGCTCGCCACGCGCGACAGTGAAGAACAGGCGTCCATCCGGGCGCGCATGCCGGTGGTCACGCACCGGCGCTTTTTCTCGCAGGACGCCTTGCGGCCTGCGCACACCTCGGAGTGACTATGAGCGAGATTTTATCCACCGTCAGCGAGCAGCTCCTGGCCCCGGGCGGCCTGACCCTCGACAGCCTGCAGACGGTGCTGGGCGAGCTGGCCGGCCCCGGCATCGATGCCGCCGACCTGTATTTCCAGGGCCAGATCTCGGAAACCTGGGCGCTGGAGGACGGCATCGTCAAAGAGGGCAGCTTCAACCTCGATCAGGGCGTGGGCGTGCGCGCCCAGTCCGGCGAGAAGACCGGCTTCGCCTACAGCAACGCGATCAACCTCGAAGCCCTGACCTCGGCGGCCCGCGCCGCCCGCTCGATCTCCCGTGCCGGGCAGGATGGCAAGGTGCAGGCGTTCCGCAGCCAGGATGTGACTGCCCTGTACGCGTCTGACAATCCACTGGATGTGCTGAGCCGCGCCGAGAAGGTCGAGCTGCTCAAGCGCGTCGATGCCGCCACCCGCGCCCTCGACCCGCGCATCCAGCAGGTCAGCGTGAGCATGGCTGGGGTCTGGGAGCGGATCCTGGTCGCCGCAGCCGATGGCAGCCTGGCCGCCGATGTGCGTCCGCTGGTGCGTTTCAACGTCAGTGTGATCGTCGAGCAGAACGGTCGTCGCGAGCGCGGTGGGCAGGGCGGTGGCGGTCGTACCGACTATCGCTTCTTCACCGAGGAGCGGGTGATGGGCTATGCCCGCGAGGCGCTGCGTCAGGCCCTGGTCAACCTCGAGGCGATCCCGGCGCCGGCTGGCACGTTGCCGGTGGTACTCGGCCCGGGTTGGTCCGGCGTGCTGTTGCACGAGGCAGTCGGTCACGGGCTGGAAGGCGATTTCAACCGCAAGGGCAGCTCGGCGTTCAGTGGGCGTATCGGCGAGCAAGTGGCCTCGAAACTGTGCACCATCGTCGACGACGGTACCCTGGAAGGCCGCCGCGGCTCGCTCAGCATCGATGATGAAGGCACGCCGACCGAGTGCACCACGCTGATCGAGAACGGCATCCTCAAGGGCTACATGCAGGACAAGCTCAACGCCCGCCTGATGGGCATGGCGGTGACCGGCAACGGCCGGCGTGAATCCTACGCCCACCTGCCGATGCCGCGCATGACCAACACCTACATGCGCGCCGGCGACAGCGACCCCGAGGAAATCATCAAGTCGGTGAAGAAGGGCATCTACTGCGCCAACCTCGGCGGTGGCCAGGTGGATATCACCAGCGGCAAGTTCGTGTTCTCCACCAGCGAGGCCTACCTGATCGAGGACGGCAAGATCACCGCGCCGGTGAAGGGCGCGACCTTGATCGGCAATGGCCCGGAGGCGATGCGGGGTGTGTCGATGGTCGGCAACGACCTGGCGCTGGACAGCGGCGTGGGTACGTGCGGGAAGGATGGGCAGTCTGTGCCGGTAGGCGTTGGCCAGCCGACCCTGAAGCTGGATGCGATCACTGTCGGTGGTACAGGGGCTTGATGATCAATCGCGGGGCAAGCCCGCTCCCACGCAGCCTTTCCAGGCATCTGTGGGAGCAGGCTTGCCCCGCGATGGCCTCAACGCAGGCCGCGCTGGACCTCGTCGAGGTCGCGGATGTACTTGAACACTTTACGCGCAGCCGCAGGCGGCTTGTTCCGCGCCTTCTCGTGCTGGGCATGGCGGATCAGCGAGCGCAGGTGCTGGCGATCGGTGTCGGGGAACTCGTTGACGAAGCGTTCGAGGTCCTCGTCGTTGCCGTCGATCAGACGGTCGCGCCAGCGCTCGAGGCCGTGAAAGCGCTCGTTGTACTGGCGAGTCGAGCTGTCGACCTGCTCGAGCACGGCATGGATGGCGTCCAGGTCCTGCACGCGCATCAGCTTGCCGACGAACGACATGTGGCGTTTGCGGGCGCCGTGGGCGGTGTGCTTGCTGGCTTCTTCCAGCGCCTTGCGCAGCTCGTCGGTCAACGGCAGGCGGGCCAGGGTGTCGGCCTTGAGGGTGGTGAGGCGCTCACCGAGCTCGACCAGCGCATGCAGCTCGCGCTTGATCTGGGTTTTGCTTTTTTCGCCGTCGAAGGCGTCGTCGTAAGAATCAACCATGGGGGCAGTCCGCAGGAAATCGCCGCCATGATAACCAGTCGGGGGCCGCTTGTCCGGCCCGGTCGTAGAATGACCCACGCCGTACGCAGAATTTTCAGTGGAGAGAACCATGAGTGCAGTCCAGAGCGTAGGCCCCAAGGACCTGCCGGCGTTGCAGGAGCAGGTCGAGGCGATCGTTGCCGAGGCGCGCCGCCAGGGCGCCAGCGCCTGCGAAGTGGCGGTGTCGCTGGAGCAGGGCCTGTCCACCACGGTGCGCCAGCGCGAAGTCGAGACGGTCGAGTTCAACCGCGACCAGGGCTTCGGCATCACCCTCTACGTTGGCCAGCGCAAGGGTTCGGCCAGCACCTCGGCCAGCGGCCCTGAGGCGATCCGCGAGACCGTCGCGGCGGCCCTGGCAATCGCCAGGCACACCTCCGAGGACGAGTGTTCGGGGCTGGCCGATGCCGCCTTGATGGCCCGCGAGATCCCTGACCTGGACCTGTACCACGACTGGGACATCGAGCCGGAGAAGGCCATCGAGATGGCGCTGGCCTGCGAGGCGGCGGCGTTCGATGCCGACAAGCGCATCCTCAACGCCGACGGCACCACCCTCAATACCCACCAGGGCGTGCGGGTCTATGGCAACAGCCACGGTTTCATTGGCGGCTACGCGTCCACCCGGCACAGCCTGAGCTGCGTGATGATCGCCGAGGCCGAAGGGCAGATGCAGCGCGACTACTGGTACGACGTCAATCGCCAGGGCAACCTGCTGGCCGACCCGCGCAGCATCGGCCAGCGCGCCGCGCAACGCGCCGCCAGCCGCCTGGGCGCGCGTCCGGTGCCGACCTGCGAGGTGCCGGTGCTGTTCTCGGCGGAGCTTGCCGGCGGCCTGTTCGGCAGCTTCCTGTCGGCGATTTCCGGCGGCAACCTGTACCGCAAGTCATCGTTCCTCGAAGGCACCATCGGCCAGCGCCTGTTCCCCACCTGGCTGACCCTCGACGAGCGTCCGCACATCCCGCGTGCGCTGGGCAGCGCGGCGTTCGACGGCGATGGCCTGGCCACCTACGCCAAGCCGTTCGTCGACAAGGGCGAGCTGGTGTCCTACATCCTGGGCACCTATTCCGGGCGCAAGCTGAGCCTGCCGAGCACCGCCAACGCCGGGGGCGTGCACAACCTGTTCGTCACCCATGGCGTTGAGGACCAGGCGGCATTGATTCGCCGCATGGGCCGCGGCCTGCTGGTGACTGAGCTGATGGGGCATGGCCTGAACATGGTGACCGGTGACTATTCCCGTGGCGCGGCGGGCTTCTGGGTTGAAAACGGCGAGATCCAGTTCCCGGTCCAGGAAGTGACCATCGCCGGCAATATGAAGGACATGTTCCAGCAGATCGTGGCGATCGGCAGCGATATCGAGACCCGCAGCAATATCCACAGTGGCTCGGTGCTGATCGAGCGGATGACGGTGGCGGGCAGCTGATCGGCGCTCTATTGGCTGGGGAGGGTGGGAGCGGGCTTGCCCCGCGATAATCTCACCTGCAATCGCGAGGCAAGCTCGCTCCCACGCTGCCCTGCTCATGTCTTGTAAAGGACCCGGCCATCGCGCCGGGTTTCTTTTGTCCATTGCTCAGCTTGAACTGATTCTATTTATCACATAATAATGAATATCATTATCCAGTAACCCGGCGATGATGTTCATGAAATCCGTCCTCCACGAACTGCCCTACCTGGAAAACTGGCGCTGGCTCAGCCGGCGCATCCGCTGCGCGCTCGAACCCGACGAGCCGCGTCTGATCGAGCATTACCTGGCCGAAGGTCGCTACCTGGTGTGCTGCACCGAAACCTCGCCCTGGACCGTGGCGCTGACCGCCTTCCGCCTGCTGCTGGATACCGCCAACGATCGCATGCTGCCGTGGCATTGGCGCTGCCTGTGCCTGGACCAGGCCTGGCGGCCCTTGCTCGACCTGCGCAACCTCGATCGCTGCGAACAGAACCAGCGTTGGCAGCCCTACGCGATGCAGCTCGCCAACAGCGTGCTGCTGCCGTCGATTTCTCCCGAAGAACTGATGCAAGGACTTGAAGATGAGTGATACCCGTATCGAGCGTGACAGCATGGGCGAACTGCAGGTGCCGGCCCAGGCCCTGTACGGTGCCCAGACCCAGCGCGCGGTCGACAACTTCCCGGTCAGCGGCAAGCCGATGCCGGCCCAGTTCATCCGTGCCCTGCTGCTGGCCAAGGCGGCGGCGGCCAAGGCCAACGTCGAGCTGTCCCAGCTGAGCGCGGGGCAGGGCGAGGCCATCGTCAAGGCCGTGGAGCAACTGCTGGCCGGCGACTTCATCCAGCACTTCCCGGTGGATGTGTTCCAGACCGGTTCCGGCACCAGCTCGAACATGAACGCCAACGAGGTCATCGCCACCCTGGCCAGCCGCGTGCTGGGCGAGCCGGTCAATGCCAACGACCACGTCAACTGTGGCCAGAGCAGCAACGACATCATCCCCACCACCATCCATGTCAGCGCCGCCCTGGCCCTGCACGAGCAGTTGCTGCCGGCCCTGCGCCACCTCACCCAGGTGATCGAGGCCAAGGCGGTCGAGGTGCACAAGCATGTGAAGACCGGCCGCACCCACCTGATGGATGCCATGCCGGTGCGCATGAGCCAGGTGCTTGGCGGCTGGGCCGCGCAGGTCAAGGGCGCCCAGGCGCATATCGAAGCCACGTTGCCGAGCCTGCAGGCGCTGGCCCAGGGCGGCACCGCCGTGGGCACCGGCATCAACGCCCACCCGCAGTTCGCCGCAGGCTTTGCCCATCAGTTGAGCGGCCTGACCCAGGTCAAGTTCACCCCCGGTGAGAACCTGTTCGCCCTGATCGGCTCCCAGGACACCGCCGTGGCCCTGTCCGGCCAGCTCAAGACCGCCGCCGTGGCGCTGATGAAGATCGCCAACGACCTGCGCTGGATGAACTCCGGCCCGCTGGCCGGTCTCGGTGAAATCGAGCTGCAGGGCCTGCAGCCGGGCTCGTCGATCATGCCGGGCAAGGTCAATCCGGTGATCCCGGAAGCCACCGCCATGGTCGCTGCCCAGGTGATCGGCAACGATGCCACCATCGCCGTGGCCGGGCAGTCGGGCAACTTCGAGCTCAACGTGATGCTGCCGGTGATCGCCCGCAACCTGCTGGAAAGCATCGAGCTGATGGCCAACGTCAGCCGCCTGCTGGCCGACAAGGCCATCGCCAGCTTCAAGGTCAACGAAACCAAGCTCAAGGAAGCGCTGTCGCGCAACCCGATCCTGGTCACCGCGTTGAACCCGATCATCGGCTACCTCAAGGCCGCCGAGATCGCCAAGACCGCCTACAAGCAGGGTCGCCCGATCATCGACGTGGCGCTGGAGCACACCGACCTGTCGCGTGACCAGCTCGAGGCGCTGCTGGATCCGGAAAAACTCACCGCCGGCGGCATCTGAGCCCGGGCCGCCCAGGAGACACGTCATGCAGCACTGGAAACGCACCACGCAAGACGCCAACCGCCTGTTCGAGCAGGGCGAGCTGGTCGATGCCCGGGAACACTACCTGCAAGCCCTGGCCCTGGCCCAGGTGCTGTTCGAGCGCTGGCATGACGTCGACGAGGCGGTGGCCGCACTGGTCATCGCCCATCACAACCTGGCCGACCTGCACCTGCGCCTGAACCAGCCGCAGGAAAGCGCCGACTACCTGTGTGCGGCGCACCAGCGGCTGCTCCAGGCCAGCCAGGATCAGCGCCTGCCCCAGGCCCTGCGCGACGCTGCGTTGCGCCACAGCGGGCGCACCTACACCGAGTTGCTGAGCTTCATCGCCGAATACGGCCAATACCCGCGTACCGAGCGCCTGCTCAATCGACAGGCCCCGGTGGCCGGCGAGCTGGTCGCACATACGGATATCACTGATCGCACACCTGCCTACGGAATCCACTGACATGCCGCATACTTTGCCTGCGTTGCCCTATGCCTACGATGCGCTGGAACCGCACATCGACACCCAGACCATGGAGATCCACCACAGCAAGCATCACCAGACCTACATCAACAACCTCAACGCCGCCATCGAGGGCACCGAGTGGGCCGAATGGCCGGTGGAACGGCTGGTGGGCGCGGTCAAGCAACTGCCCGAGAAGCTCCAGGGCGCGGTGATCAACCAGGGCGGTGGGCATGCCAACCACACCCTGTTCTGGACCGTCATGTCGCCCAAGGGCGGCGGCCAGCCGGCAGGGCAGGTGGCCAAGGCCATCGATGCGCAGCTCGGCGGCTTCGAGGCGTTCAAGGAGGCTTTTACCAAGGCCGCGCTGACCCGTTTCGGCAGCGGCTGGGCCTGGTTGAGCGTGACCCCGCAGAACACGCTGGTCGTTGAGAGCAGCGGCAACCAGGACAGTCCGCTGATGCACGGCAACACGCCGATCCTCGGCCTGGACGTGTGGGAGCACGCCTACTACCTGAAGTACCAGAACCGTCGTCCGGAATACATTGGCGCCTTCTACAACGTGGTCGACTGGGCCGAAGTGGAACGTCGCTACCTTGAAGCCCTGAAGTGAGCCTGACCGGTATGCGTGCCGAGGTGATGTCTGTCAGCAGTGTGCGCCTGTTCCGCCTGGCGCTTGGGACCATGCTGTTGCTGGTTGGCACCGCGTTGCTGGTGGCACGCGGCATCGCCTGGCTGGACCTGGAGCCGCGCATGTTGCGTGCCCTCGAGGGCGGCGCATTGTGCGCACTGGGGACGGCGTTGGGCGCGGTACCGGTATTGGTGATTCGCAACATGCCGGTGGCCGTGGCCGACACCTTGCTTGGCTTCGGTGCCGGCGTGATGCTGGCGGCCACCGCGTTTTCGCTGATCATGCCGGGGCTGGATGCGGCCCAATCCATCGGTTTCAGCCCATGGGGCGCCGGTGGCCTGATCAGCGGCGGCTTGCTGTTCGGTGCGCTGTGCCTGTTCCTGGTCGACCTAAAGGTCTCCGGTGCCTCGCCAGAGGCCCTGGTCGGCAGCGATCAGCAGCCGGTGATCGCGGCGCGGATCTGGTTGTTCGTCATTGCCATCATCGCCCACAACATCCCCGAAGGCATGGCCATCGGTGTGTCCGCCGGCGGTGGCATGCCCGATGCCGACAGCCTGGCCATGGGCATCGCGCTGCAGGATGTACCGGAGGGCCTGGTGATCGCGCTGGTGCTGGCCGGGGCCGGCATGCCGCGGTTCAAGGCGTTCCTGATCGGCGCGGCATCCGGGCTGGTCGAGCCGCTGGCCGCGGTGATCTGCGCCTGGCTGGTGAACATCGCCGAACTGCTGTTGCCGCTGGGCCTGGCCTGCGCGGCGGGGGCGATGCTGCTGGTGGTGACCCAGGAGATTATTCCCGAATCGCGCAGCAACGGGCATCACCGCCTGGCGAGCCTGGGGCTGTGTGTCGGGTTCTGCCTGATGATGGTGATGGACACGGCGCTGTCGTGAAAAGAGCAGGAGGGTGGGTCGACCTTCTCGTTGCGCTTGCTTTGAGCGTTGCTCAGGCGAAGATGACTTCCACCCGCCCTTGAGGCCGTGAGCGCGGTGCGGCCTTGACCACGATCTGCACGTCTCGGCCAAGGCGTGCCAGGCAGTCGATCATCTTGCTTTCGCTGATGCCACGGAATTTTCCGCGAATCATTTCCGATACTTTTGGCTGAGGCAGGCCAAGGATTTGCGCGGCTTGCATCTGGGTCAGATGACGGGCCTTGATGATGCTGCAGATCTTGCTCGCCAGGCGTGCCTTGACCAGCATCTCGTCTGCATCCGGGCAGTTGAGGTCTGCGTAGACATTGCCGCTGCCCTGTTCGATTTCGCTCATGTCTGGATTCCTTCTGAGTGGGCCTGTGCAAGCTTCAATCGCTTGCGCACCAGGGCGATGTCTGTTTCGGGCGTCCTGATGCCCGCCTTGGACTTCTTCTGGAAGCAATGCAAGACATACACCGCAGCGCCAAGACGTACGGTATAGACCGCGCGATAGGTATTACCGTCATGGTCCTCCACGACCTCGAGCACGCCAGCGCCTGAAAACCCTCTGAGGACTTTCGCCTGGAGGTGCCTGCTTCCCGTCTGAGCCAGATGCAGAGCAAAGCCGACGGTTTGCTGGACGTCTTCGGGGAGGCACAGCAGATCCTTTTTGCTGCTTGCGACCCAGTAAAGCGGCTTGGGTTGCCTGTCCGATTCCATGAAATCACCTGCTGAATTTATACCTATATAGGTATAAATTCAATCTGGCGAAGCTGCATCCGGACAATTGGAAGAGGATGTTGCGGGAGGAGAAAGCGTTACTCGCCTTCGTCGAAGAAGTTCTCGATCAACGCGACCAGCGCATCCATGGCTTCAGCGTCCTGCTCGCCCTCGGTGTGCAGGTGCACTGGCGTGCCCTTGCCGGCGGCGAGCATCATCACCGCCATGATGCTCTTGCCGTCCACCAGCTTGTCCGGCGCGCGGCCGACCCGCACCTGGCAGGGGAAGCGACCGGCCACGCCGACGAACTTGGCGGCCGCCCGCGCATGCAGGCCCAGCTTGTTGATGATGGTGATTTCGCGGGCGGGCATCGTGGGGCGGATCCTGTGGGCTAGAGGTCGCGGTGGCGGACCTGGACGTTTTTCAGGGATTGCTGGAGCAGTTGGCCAAGCCGTTCGGTGATGTACACCGAGCGGTGGTGGCCGCCGGTACAGCCGATGGCGATGGTGACATAGGCGCGGTTGCTGGCGGCGAAGCGCGGCAGCCATTTGAGCAGGTAACCGGAGATGTCCTGGAACATTTCCTCGACGTCCGGCTGGGCGGTCAGGTAGTCGATCACCGGCTGTTCGAGGCCGGAATGCTCGCGAAGTTCCGGCTTCCAGTAAGGATTGGGCAGGCAGCGCACGTCGAACACCACATCGGCGTCCACCGGCATGCCGCGCTTGAAGCCGAACGACTCGACCAGGAACGCGGTGCCTGGCTCGGGCTGGTTGAGCAGGCGCAGCTTGATTGAATCGCGCAGCTGGTAGAGGTTCAGGCTGGTGGTGTCGATCTTCAGGTCGGCGAGGTCGGCGATCGGCCCGAGCAGCTCGCTTTCCACACGGATCGCCTCGGCCAGCGAACGACTGTCGTTGGTCAGCGGGTGGCGGCGGCGGGTTTCCGAGAAGCGCTTGAGCAGGGTGTCTTCGTCGGCGTCCAGGTACAGCACGTCGCATTGGATATGCCGTGAACGGGCCTCTTCGAGCAGCTCGGGGAAGCGCGACAGGTGGCTGGGCAGGTTGCGCGCGTCGATGGACACCGCCACCTTCGGTTGCAGCAGCTCGGTGTTGATCAGCGCGTTTTCAGCCAGCTGCGGCAACAACCCGGCGGGCAGGTTGTCGATACAGTAGTAGCCGTTGTCTTCCAGCACGTCGAGGGCGGTACTCTTACCGGAGCCGGAGCGGCCGCTGACGATGATCAGGCGCATGTTCAGTGCTCGTTCTGTACGTCCAGGACGACCTGGTACAGGGTCTCGCTGCTGTCGGCGGCACGCAGGCGATCGCGGACCTCCTTGCGATCGAGCATGCTGGCGATCTGGCGCAGCAGTTCAAGGTGGGCATCGGTGGCGGCTTCCGGGACCAGCAGGACGAACAGCAGGTCGACCGGGGCGCCATCGATGGCATCGTAATCGATGGGGGCGTCCAGGTGCAGCAGGGCGCTCACTGGCGCGGTGCAGCCCACAAGCCGGCAGTGGGGAATGGCGATGCCATTGCCAAAACCGGTGGAGCCCAGTTTTTCCCGAGCGATGAGCTTGTCGAAGACGTCTTGCATCTCCAGCTCGGGTACTTGCTCGGCGATCAGGGTGGCGACCTTTTCCAGGGCGCGCTTCTTGCTGCCGCCCGGCACGTTCACGAGGGAACGGCCGGGGGTCAGGATGGTTTCAAGTCGGATCATGGATGAGGGGGATCAGCGGGCGGCTGCGCCTTGCAGCAGGCTTTGCTGTTTTTCCTTGTGTTTTTTCAGTTGGCGATCGAGTTTGTCGGCCAGGGCGTCGATCGCCGCGTACATGTCTTGATGTTCGGCGTTGGCGACGACTTCGCCACCGGGAATCTGGAGTGTGGCTTCCACCTTCTGCTGCAGCTTCTCGACCTTCATGATCACCGTCGCATTGGTGATCTTGTCGAAATGACCCTCGACGCGGGCGAGCTTCTCGAGCACGTAATCGCGCAGTGGTTGGGTGACTTCTACATGCTGTCCACTGATGTTGACTTGCATACAGCTTCTCCTTTGTTGCCCGTGCATAAAGAGGCAGGTATTGCACCTGCCACTGAAACGCTGTGGCACATCCCGGGGCTACATCAGTCGCTTGCGCTCGCTCGACGGGGCGATGCCCAACGATTCGCGGTACTTGGCGACGGTGCGACGGGCTACCTGGATGCCTTGTGCCTCCAGTAAACCAGCGATCTTGCTGTCACTCAATGGCTTTTTCTGATTTTCCGCCGCCACCAGTTTCTTGATGATCGCGCGGATTGCCGTGGACGAGCATTCGCCGCCTTCGGCGGTGCTTACGTGGCTTGAGAAAAAGTATTTCAGTTCGTAGATACCGCGTGGGGTGTGCATGTATTTCTGCGTGGTCACCCGGGAAATGGTCGACTCGTGCATGCCCACCGCCTCGGCGATATCGTGCAGCACCAGCGGTTTCATGGCCTCGTCGCCATGGTCGAGGAAGCCGCGCTGGTGCTCGACGATCTGCGTCGCCACCTTCATCAGTGTCTCGTTGCGGCTCTGCAGGCTCTTGATGAACCAGCGCGCTTCCTGCAGCTGGTTGCGCATGAAGGTGTTGTCGGCGCTGGTGTCGGCGCGGCGGACGAAGCCGGCGTACTGCGGGTTGACCCGCAGGCGCGGTACCGCTTCCTGGTTGAGCTCGACCAGCCAGCGCTCGCTGTCCTTGCGCACGATGACGTCGGGCACGACGTACTCGGGCTCGCTGGACTCGATCTGCGAGCCGGGGCGCGGGTTGAGGGTCTGCACCAGTTCGATGACCTGGCGCAGCTCGTCTTCCTTGAGCTTCATGCGGCGCATCAGCTGGCTGTAGTCGCGGCTGCCGAGCAGATCGATGAAGTCGGTGACCAGGCGCTGGGCCTCGCTCATCCACGGTGTCGAGGCAGGCAGCTGGCGCAGTTGCAACAGCAGGCATTCACCGAGGGAGCGGGCGCCGATGCCGGCGGGCTCGAATTGTTGGATGCGATGCAGCACCGCCTCGACCTCGTCCAGCTCGATGTCGAGCTCCGGGTCGAAGCCTGCGCAGATCTCCTCGAGGGTGTCTTCCAGGTAGCCCTGGCCGTTGATGCTGTCGATCAGGGTGACGGCGATCAGGCGGTCGGTGTCGGACATCGGCGCCAGGTTGAGCTGCCACAGCAGGTGGCTCTGCAGGCTCTCGCCGACCGAGGTGCGGGTGGTGAAGTCCCACTCGTCGTCATCGTTGCTCGGCAGGCTGCTGGCGCTGGTCTGGTAGATGTCTTCCCAGGCGGTGTCGACCGGCAGTTCGTTGGGGATGCGCTCGGCCCATTCGCCGTCTTCGAGGTTTTCCGCGGTGCTGCTGGTACTGGTTTCCTGGAAACTGTTGTCCTGGACTTCGGCGGCCGGCTTGTTCTCGGCGTTGTCCGCCATCGGGTCGCTGTTGTCGAAGTCCTCGCCGTCTTCCTGACGTTCGAGCATCGGATTGGACTCCAGCGCTTCCTGGATTTCCTGCTGGAGGTCCAGGGTGGAGAGCTGAAGCAGACGGATGGCCTGTTGCAACTGCGGGGTCATCGTCAGTTGCTGGCCCATTTTTAGGACGAGCGATGGTTTCATGGCTGGGGCTTGATACCTTGTTGCCGGCGCGCATGCGCCATCCACTACACGGAGGGCGCCTGGGCGCCGATTTTAAGCAAGTTATATGCCTGAAATTGCAGCGTTTGCCTAGAGCACTGTAACAACTAAAGCCTCGAACAGGCGCCTGCGCCAGTGCTCCGGGCAGGCCGGGTCAGAGTCGGAACTCGTGCCCCAGGTACACTTCCTTGACCAACTGGTTGGCCAGGATGGTCTCGGCGTCGCCTTCGGCGATCAGCTGGCCATCGTTGACGATGTAGGCGGTCTCGCAGATATCCAGGGTCTCGCGAACGTTGTGGTCGGTGATCAGTACGCCGATGCCCTTGTTCTTGAGGTGGTGGATGATCTGCTTGATGTCGCCGACGGAGATCGGGTCGACACCGGCAAAGGGTTCGTCCAGCAGGATGAACTTGGGCGCGGTGGCCAGGGCGCGGGCGATCTCGACGCGGCGGCGTTCGCCGCCGGAGAGGCTCATGCCGAGGTTGTCGCGGATGTGGCTGATGTGGAATTCCTGCAGCAGGCTTTCCAGCTCCTTGCGCCGGCCGTCGCGGTCGAGGTCCTTGCGGGTCTCGAGGATGGCCATGATGTTGTCGGCCACCGACAGCTTGCGGAAGATCGAGGCTTCCTGCGGCAGGTAGCCGATGCCGGCCTGGGCGCGCCCATGCATGGGCTGGTGGCTGACGTCGAGGCTGTCGATCAGCACGCGCCCCTGGTCGGCCTGGACCAGGCCGACGATCATGTAGAAGCAGGTGGTCTTGCCGGCGCCGTTGGGGCCGAGCAGGCCGACGATCTGGCCGCTGTCGATGGACAGGCTGACGTCGCGAACGACCTGCCTGCCCTTGTAGCTCTTGGCCAGGTGCTGGGCTTTGAGGGTTGCCATTTACTCGGCCTTTTTCTTCGGTTGAATGACCATGTCGATGCGCTGACGTGGTGCAGTCACGTTGCCACCGCGACCGGCGGTAGCCACCTGGGTCTTGGTGTTGTAGACGATCTTCTCGCCTTCGGTGGTGTTGCCTTCGTTCTCGACCTTGGCGCGATCGGTGAGGATCACCATGTCTTTCTGCGCCTGGTACTGGATGGTCACGGCCCAGCCTTTCATCTTGTCGGGCTTGGCGGCGCTCTGCTGCTGCTCGAAGTAGGCCAGGTTGCCCACCGAGGTGACCACGTCGATGTCGCCGGAGGCGGCGCGGGTCATGGTCACGGTGTTGCCTTTGATCATCATCGAACCTTGGGTGATGATCACGTCGCCGGTGTAGGTGGCAACGCCCTGCTTGTCGTCCAGGTGGGCGTTGTCCGCCTGGATGCGGATCGGCTGGTCACGGTCGTTCGGCAGGGCGAAGGCGCTCGCGCTTCCCAGTGCTACGCCCAGGCTGAGCAGAAGGGGGATGGTTTTAACGAGCCTCATACTGTCCTCTTACGTTAGAGAGCAGGTCCATCCTGCCTTCTTTCAAATACGCTTTCATTCCTTTGCCCGTAGTCGTGCCACCGGCGCCGTCGATTCTAACGGCTTGCTCGGTCTGCGCATATTGCTTCTGCGGGAACACGGTCATGCGTGTGCTGGTGATGATGGTTTCACGTTGCTTCTCGTCGGTGCGCGCCACGCGCACATCGTCGATCAGTTCGACCTCGGTGCCGTCCGGGTTGACTTCGGCGCGCTTGCTCTGCACGTGCCAGGGGTACTCGGTGCCGCGGTACATGTGCAGGTCGGGCGTGGTCACCAGGGTAACCTCGCTGGCCTTGAGGTGCTCGACCTTGGCGGCGGTCATCTCGTACTGCAGCTTGCCGTCGGGCAGGAACTGCAGGCTGTGGGCGTTGATCGCGTAGTAGTCGATGGCGCTCTGGTCGACCTGGGCCTGCGGCTGGTCGAGGAAGCTCTCCGGGCTGATGTTCCAATAGCCTACCGCAACCAGCACGGCGGCGATCCCGCCTAGCAGCGCGACATTTCTGATCTTCTTGCTGAGCATGGGCAGCCTTACAGGTAATGGGCGTTGGCAGCGTCCAGGGTGCCCTGGGCCTGCATGATCAGTTCGCAGAACTCGCGGGCGGCGCCTTCGCCGCCGCGAGCCTGGGTGACGCCGTGGGCGTGCTGGCGAACGAATGCCGCGGCGTTGTGCACCGCCATGCCCAGGCCGACGCGGCGGATCACCGGCAGGTCGGGCAGGTCGTCGCCGAGGTAGGCGACCTGTTCATAGCTTAGATTGAGTTCGGCGAGCAGGCCGTCCAGCACCACCAGTTTGTCCTCGCGGCCCTGGAACAGGTGCGGGATGCCGAGGTTCTTCGCCCGGCGCTCGACCACCGGGGTCTTGCGCCCGCTGATGATCGCGGTGGTCACGCCCGCGGCCATGAGCATCTTGATGCCGTGGCCATCGAGGGTGTTGAAGGTCTTGAACTCGCTGCCGTCCTCGAGGAAGTACAGGCGGCCGTCGGTGAGCACGCCATCGACGTCGAACACCGCCAGCTTGATGGCCTTGGCGCGTTGCATCAGGTCCTGGTTCATTTACATCACTCCGGCGCGCAGCAGGTCGTGCATGTTCAGGGCGCCGGTGGGGCGGTCGTCCTGATCGACGACCACCAGCGCGCTGATCTTGTGGTCTTCCATGATCTTCAGTGCCTCGGCGGCGAGCATCTCGGCGCGGGCGGTCTTGCCGTGGACGGTCATGACCTCGTCGATGAGGGTCTTGTGCACGTCGATGTTGCGGTCCAGGCTGCGGCGCAGGTCACCGTCGGTGAACACGCCGGCGAGCTTGCCGTCGTCACCCAGGACCACGGTCATGCCCAGGCCTTTGCGGGACATTTCAAGCAGCGCGTCCTTGAGCAGGGTGCCGCGTTTGACCTGGGGCAGCTCCTCGCCGGAGTGCATGACGTTCTCGACCTTCAGCAGCAGGCGACGACCCAGCGCGCCACCGGGGTGGGAGAAGGCGAAATCCTCGGCGGTGAAGCCACGGGCCTCGAGCAGGGCGATGGCCAGGGCGTCGCCCAGCGCCAGCGCGGCAGTGGTGGAGGAGGTCGGCGCCAGGTTGAGCGGGCAGGCTTCCTGGGCGACGCTGGCGTCGAGGTTGACCTCGGCGGCCTGGGCCAGGGGCGAGCCCGGATTGCCGGTCAGGCTGATCATCTGGATGCCCAGGCGCTTGATCAGCGGCAGCAGGGTGACGATCTCGGCGGTGCTGCCGGAGTTGGACAGGGCAAGAATGACATCGTCCCGGGTGATCATGCCCATGTCGCCGTGGCTGGCCTCGGCCGGGTGCACGAAGAACGCCGGGGTGCCGGTGCTGGCCAGGGTGGCGGCGATCTTGTTGCCGATGTGTCCCGACTTGCCCATGCCCACCACCACGACCCGTCCCTTGCTGGCCAGGATCAGTTCGCAGGCCTTGACGAAGTCACCGTCGATGCGGGCCAGCAGGGCCTCCACGGCCTCGAGTTCGAGGCGCAGGGTGCGCTGGGCGGATTGGATCAGCTCGCTGGATTGGGTCATGTCGAAACGCAATGCCTGATGAAAAGGCGGCGATTATAGCCGCAATGTGTGAAAGGCTCATCCTTCGAATGTCATATGGATGCCGCGCCAGCCTGTCTGTGCCCTGAACGAGTGGGGGGACGCCCTTGGGGCGGGCCTATCAGCGGTGCTATAGTTCGCCGCTATTCAGCCCGCAGGGGACCTGTGTGCCTTCAAGATGAAGGCAGGCGTCCACATGACGAGGCTGCACTAGCAAGGAGTCTAGATGAGTGTGGATAGCGCCTACGCGGTCGAGTTGAAGGGCGTCACCTTCAAGCGCGGTTCGCGCAGCATTTTCAGCAATGTGGACATACGCATTCCCCGCGGCAAGGTCACCGGCATCATGGGGCCTTCGGGGTGCGGCAAGACCACCTTGCTGCGCCTGATGGGCGCGCAGTTGCGCCCGTCCGGTGGCGAGGTCTGGGTCAACGGGCAGAACCTGCCCGCGCTGTCGCGCAGCGACCTGTTCGATGCGCGCAAGCAGATGGGCGTGCTGTTCCAGAGCGGCGCGCTGTTCACCGACCTGGATGTGTTCGAGAACGTGGCCTTCCCGCTGCGGGTGCATACGCAGCTGTCGGACGAGATGATCCGTGACATCGTGCTGATGAAGCTGCAGGCCGTGGGTCTGCGCGGCGCCATCGACCTGATGCCCGACGAGCTGTCCGGCGGCATGAAGCGCCGCGTGGCACTGGCCCGGGCGATCGCCCTGGATCCGCAGATCCTCATGTACGACGAACCGTTCGTCGGCCAGGACCCGATCGCCATGGGCGTGCTGGTGCGCCTGATCCGCCTGCTCAACGATGCCCTGGGCATCACCAGCATAGTGGTTTCCCACGATCTCGCGGAAACCGCGAGCATCGCCGACTACATCTATGTGGTCGGCGACGGCCAGGTGCTGGGGCAGGGCACGCCGGACGAACTGATGGGCTCGGACAATCCGCGCATCCGCCAGTTCATGAAAGGCGACCCGGACGGCCCGGTACCCTTCCACTTCCCTGCGCCTGACTACCGCGCCGATCTGCTGGGGACGCGTTGATGCGCAGAAAATCCTTACTCGAACGTATCCGTCTGTTCGGCCGTTCGGCCATCGATGTGCTGGCCGTGCTGGGACGCTCGTGCCTGTTCCTCGGCCATTCGCTGGGCGGGCGCAGCGGCGTCGGTGGCTTCCAGCTGCTGGTCAGGCAACTGTATTCGGTGGGCGTGCTGTCGCTGGCGATCATCGTCGTGTCCGGCGTGTTCATTGGTATGGTGCTGGCCCTGCAGGGCTACAGCATCCTCGCCAGGTACGGCTCGGAGCAGGCCGTGGGGCAGATGGTTGCCCTGACCCTGCTGCGCGAGCTGGGGCCGGTGGTCACCGGCTTGCTGTTCGCCGGCCGCGCGGGCTCCGCGCTGACCGCCGAGATCGGCAACATGAAGTCCACCGAGCAGCTGTCGAGCCTGGAGATGATCGGCGTCGACCCGCTCAAGTACATCGTCGCCCCGCGCCTGTGGGCCGGCTTCATCTCGCTGCCGCTGCTGGCGCTGATCTTCAGCGTGGTCGGCATCTGGGGCGGCTCATGGGTCGCCGTGGACTGGCTGGGCGTCTATGAGGGTTCGTTCTGGGCCAACATGCAGAACAGCGTTTCGTTCAGCGACGACGTGATCAACGGGCTGATCAAGAGCCTGGTGTTCGCCTTCGTCGTCACCTGGATCGCCGTATTCCAGGGGTACGACTGTGAGCCCACTTCAGAAGGGATCAGCCGTGCCACCACCAAGACCGTGGTCTATGCCTCGTTGGCAGTCCTGGGTCTGGACTTTATTCTGACCGCCTTGATGTTTGGAGATTTCTGATGCAAAACCGCACCCTGGAAATCGGTGTCGGCCTGTTCCTCCTGGCCGGGATCCTGGCGCTGCTGCTGCTGGCCCTGCGTGTCAGCGGGCTGTCGGCCAGCCCGAGCAGCGACACGTACAAAGTTTATGCGTACTTCGACAATATCGCCGGTTTGACGGTCAGAGCTAAAGTGACCATGGCCGGTGTGACCATCGGCAAGGTCACGGCCATCGATCTGGACCGCGATTCCTACACCGGTCGGGTCACGCTGCAGCTGGACAAGCATGTCGACAACCTGCCGACCGACTCCACTGCCTCGATCCTGACCGCCGGCCTGCTGGGCGAGAAGTACATCGGCATCAGCGTGGGTGGCGAGGACGCGGTACTCAAGGACGGCAGCACCATCCACGACACCCAGTCGGCGCTGGTGCTGGAAGACCTGATCGGCAAGTTCCTGCTCAACTCGGTGGGCAAGGAACCGAAAGAAGCGCAACCGGCTAATTAAGGAGTTTCCATGATTTCGATCCTGCGACGTGGCCTGCTGGTTCTGCTGGCGGCCTTCCCCTTGCTGGCCCTGGCGGCGCCGGGGCAATCCGCCCGTGATGTGATCCAGGGCACCACCACGCAGCTGCTCAGCGACCTGAAGGCCAACAAGGAGCAGTACAAGGCCAACCCCGAGGCGTTTTACAACGCACTCAACAGCAACCTTGGCCCGGTGGTCGATGCCGACGGCATCTCCAAGAGCATCATGACCGTCAAGTACTCGCGCAAGGCCACGCCTGCGCAGATGCAGCGCTTCCAGGAGAACTTCAAGCGCAGCCTGATGCAGTTCTACGGTAACGCCCTGCTGGAGTACAACAACCAAGGGATCACCGTCGACCCGGCCAAGGCCGAGGACGGCGACCGTACCAGTGTCGGCATGAAGATCACCGGCACCAACGGCGCGGTCTATCCGGTGCAGTACACCATGCAGAAGCTCGATGGCGAGTGGAAGGTGCGCAACGTCATCGTCAACGGCATCAACATCGGCAAGCTGTTCCGCGACCAGTTCCAGGACGCCATGCAGCGCAACGGCAACAACCTGGACAAGACCATCGACGGCTGGGCCGGCGAAGTGGCCAAGGCCAAGGCGACCGCCGATACTTCGCCGGATAAGGAAGTCAAATGAGCGATGCCGCCGTGAGCATGGCCGAGCCGGGCGTCCTCGCCCTGGCCGGCGTGCTGGACTACCGCAGTGGCCCGGCCCTGCGCAAGCAGGGCAAGACGCTGGTCGAGGCGTGCCGCGAACCGCGCCTGGTGCTCGATTGCTCCGCGGTGGTGAAGTCGAGCAGTGTCGGCCTGTCGTTGTTGCTGGGCTTCATGCGCGATGCCCAGGCGGCCGGCAAGACCTGGGAACTGCGCGGTATTCCCGAGGATATGCGGGAAATCGCCGGGGTCTATGACCTCGATGAAGTCCTGGCAGGCTGATGCCCTGCCGTTCGGGAAAGGCCCCTCGGTCAGCGCGCCCTCTCATGGGCTTCGCAGGCGAGGGGCTTTTTTGTATGATGGCCGACCCGCGCGCGTTGGGCGCCGATCGAGGTTGAGCATGCAGGCCGTAGAAGTCAAAAGCTTTCTGGAAGAGAAATTGCCGGGAACCCGGGTCGAAGTTGAAGGCGAAGGCTGCAACTTCCAGTTGAACGTGATCAGCGACGAGCTGGCCGGCCAGAGCCCGGTCAAGCGTCAGCAGGCGATCTATGCTCACCTCAATCCGTGGATCGCCAACGGCAGCATTCACGCGGTAACCATGAAATTCTTCAGCAGCGCAGCCTGGGCTGAGCGCACCTGAGCCAACTTGGCGGCGAGATACGTATGGACAAACTGATTATTACTGGCGGCGCGCGCCTTGACGGCGAGATCCGCATTTCCGGCGCGAAGAACTCGGCGCTGCCGATCCTCTCGGCCACCCTGCTGTGCGATGGTCCGGTCACGGTCGGCAACCTGCCGCACCTGCACGACATCACCACCATGATCGAGCTGTTCGGCCGCATGGGCATCGAGCCTGTGATCGACGAGAAACTCTCGGTGGAAATCGATCCGCGCACCATCAAGACCCTGGTCGCTCCCTACGAGCTGGTCAAGACCATGCGCGCCTCGATCCTGGTGCTCGGCCCGATGGTCGCCCGCTTCGGTGAGGCTGAAGTCGCCCTGCCGGGCGGTTGCGCCATCGGTTCGCGTCCGGTCGACCTGCACATCCGCGGCCTGGAGGCCATGGGTGCGAAAATCGACGTCGAAGGTGGCTACATCAAGGCCAAGGCGCCAGAAGGCGGCCTGCGCGGCGCTCACTTCTTCTTCGATACCGTGAGCGTCACCGGCACCGAGAACATCATGATGGCCGCCGCCCTGGCCAAGGGCCGCAGCGTGCTGCAGAACGCCGCTCGCGAGCCGGAGGTGGTCGACCTGGCCAACTTCCTGATCGCCATGGGTGCGAAGATCCAGGGCGCCGGCACCGACACCATCACCATCGATGGCGTCGAGCGTCTGCAGCCGACCACCTATCGCGTCATGCCTGACCGCATCGAGACCGGCACCTACCTGGTCGCCGCTGCCGTGACCGGTGGCCGCGTCAAGGTCAAGGACACCGATCCGACCATCCTCGAAGCCGTCCTCGAGAAACTCAAGGAAGCCGGCGCCGACATCACCACCGGTGAAGACTGGATCGAGCTGGACATGCACGGCAAGCGTCCGAAGGCCGTGAACCTGCGTACCGCCCCGTACCCGGCATTCCCGACCGACATGCAGGCGCAGTTCATCTCGCTCAACGCCATCGCCGAAGGCACTGGCGCGGTGATCGAGACCATCTTCGAAAACCGCTTCATGCACGTCTACGAGATGCACCGCATGGGCGCGCAGATCCAGGTCGAGGGCAACACCGCCATCGTCACTGGCGTCAAGGCGCTCAAAGGTGCTCCGGTAATGGCCACCGACCTGCGCGCTTCCGCCAGCCTGGTGCTGTCGGCGCTGGTCGCCGAAGGTGACACCCTGATCGATCGCATCTACCACATCGACCGTGGCTACGAGTGCATCGAGGAAAAACTGCAGATGCTGGGCGCGAAGATCCGTCGCGTACCGGGCTAGTCGTCTGTACGGCGCAGGGACGCGCCCTGAATCTTTTGCGGTCGGGCCCTGTGCCCGGCCGGCTATAGCTGCTTAAGGACCGACGTTCCAATGTTGACCATCGCGCTATCCAAAGGCCGTATTCTCGACGATACCCTGCCACTGCTGGCTGAAGCCGGTATCGTGCCGACCGAGAATCCGGACAAGAGCCGCAAGCTGATCATCCCGACCACCCAGGATGATGTCCGCCTGCTCATCGTGCGTGCCACCGACGTGCCGACCTATGTCGAGCATGGCGCCGCCGACCTCGGTGTGGCCGGCAAGGACGTGCTGATGGAATACGGCGGCCAGGGCCTGTACGAGCCCCTGGACCTGCAGATCGCCCAGTGCAAGCTGATGACCGCCGGCGTGACCGGCGCGCCCGAGCCCAAGGGCCGGCTGCGCGTGGCCACCAAGTTCGTCAACGTAGCCAAGCGCTACTACGCCGAGCAGGGCCGCCAGGTCGACATCATCAAGCTGTATGGCTCCATGGAGCTGGCGCCGCTGATCAACCTCGCCGACAAGATCATCGACGTGGTCGACACCGGCAACACCCTGCGCGCCAACGGCCTCGAGCCCCAGGAACTGATCGCCACGATCAGCTCGCGCCTGGTGGTCAACAAGGCCTCCATGAAAATGCAGCACGCCCGTATCCAGAGCCTGATCGACACCCTGCGCAACGCCGTCGAATCGCGACACCGCGGCTGACCTCTGCGCGCGACCTCCGCTGTCGCGCCCGTCTATCCGCGTCATAGCCAATTTTCTCAGGTGCCCGCGCGGATGGAGTGGTAGCTTTAGGGCGCCTGAACATCCGCTAATAACGAGGCCCTCGCCATGACCGTGTCCACTGCAATTGCCCGTCTCAACGCCGCTGACCAGGATTTCGCCCGACATCTGGATCATCTGCTGAGCTGGGAAAGCGTGTCCGATGACGCGGTCAACCAGCGCGTGCTCGACATCATCAAGGCCGTGCGCGAGCGTGGCGATGCGGCGCTGGTGGAGTTCACCCAACGCTTCGACGGTGTCGATGCCACATCGATCCATGATCTGATCCTGGATCGCGCGCGCCTGGAACTGGCCCTGACCCGCATCACTCCGGTGCAGCGCGAAGCCCTGGAAAAAGCCGCCAACCGTGTGCGCATCTACCACGAACGGCAGAAGCAGGACTCCTGGCAGTACACCGAGGCCGACGGCACCGTGCTTGGCCAGAAGGTCACCCCGCTGGACCGCGCCGGCCTGTACGTGCCGGGTGGCAAGGCATCGTACCCGTCGTCGGTGCTGATGAACGCGATTCCGGCCAAGGTGGCTGGTGTGGCCGAGGTGGTGATGGTGGTGCCGACCCCGCGTGGCGAGGTCAACGAGCTGGTGCTGGCCGCCGCCTGCATCGCCGGTGTCGACCGGGTGTTCACCATCGGTGGCGCCCAGGCAGTCGCGGCCCTGGCCTACGGCACCGAAAGCGTGCCGCAGGTGGACAAGATCGTCGGCCCGGGCAACATCTACGTGGCCACTGCCAAACGCCATGTGTTCGGCCAGGTCGGCATCGACATGATTGCCGGCCCTTCGGAGATCCTGGTGGTGTGCGACGGCCAGACCGATCCGGACTGGATCGCCATGGACCTGTTCTCCCAGGCCGAGCACGACGAAGACGCCCAGGCCATCCTGGTCAGCCCGGACGCCGAGTTCCTCGATCGCGTGGCCGCGAGCATCGACAAGCTGCTGCCGACCATGGAGCGTGCCGAGATCATCGAGAAGTCGATCAACGGACGTGGCGCGCTGATCCAGGTGCGTGACATGCAGCAGGCCATCGAGGTGGCCAACCGCATCGCTCCCGAGCACCTGGAACTGTCGGTGGCCGACCCGCAGGCCTGGTTGCCGCAGATTCGCCACGCCGGCGCGATCTTCATGGGTCGTCACACCAGCGAGGCGCTGGGCGACTACTGCGCCGGCCCTAACCACGTGCTGCCGACTTCCGGCACCGCGCGCTTCTCTTCGCCCTTGGGCGTGTATGACTTCCAGAAGCGTTCGTCGATCATCTTCTGCTCCGAGCAGGGCGCGTCCGAGCTGGGTCACACCGCTTCCGTGCTGGCCCGGGGCGAATCGCTGACCGCCCACGCGCGCAGCGCCGAATACCGCATCCTCAACGAGAAGGGGAACTGAGCATGAGTCGATTCTGGAGTCCCTTCGTCAAGGACCTGGTGCCTTACGTGCCGGGCGAGCAGCCGAAGCTGGCGCGGCTGGTCAAGCTGAACACCAACGAGAACCCCTATGGCCCGTCGCCCAAGGCGCTGGAGGCCATGCGTGGCGAGCTCAACGACAACCTGCGCCTGTATCCCGACCCGAACGGTGACCGGCTCAAGCAGGCGGTGGCCGAGTATTACGGCGTGACGCCGGCGCAGGTGTTCGTCGGCAACGGCTCGGACGAGGTGCTGGCGCACATCTTCCACGGCCTGTTCCAGCATGACCGTGGGCCGCTGCTGTTCCCGGACGTGAGCTACAGCTTCTACCCGGTGTATTGCGGCCTGTACGGTATCGCGTTCGAGCAGGTGGCGCTGGATGAGCAGTTCCAGATCCGGGTTTCGGACTACAGCAAGCCCAATGCCGGGGTCATCTTCCCCAACCCCAATGCGCCGACCGGTTGCCTGTTGCCGCTTGAGGCGGTCGAGCAACTGCTGCAGGCCAACCGGGATTCGGTGGTGGTGGTTGACGAGGCCTACATCGATTTCGGTGGCGAGACGGCTATCAGCCTGGTCGATCGCTATGACAACCTGCTGGTGACCCAGACCTTGTCCAAGTCGCGTTCGCTGGCGGGGCTTCGGGTTGGGTTGGCGGTTGGTCATCCGGACCTGATCGAGGCGTTGGAGCGGATCAAGAACAGCTTCAACTCGTATCCGTTGGATCGCATGGCGATTGTCGGGGCGGCGGCGGCGTTTGACGACCGTGAATATTTCGATGAGACCTGTCGCAAGGTTATCGATAGCCGAGAGGTGCTGGTTGCCGAGTTGGTGGCGCGGGGGTTCGAGGTGTTGCCTTCGGCGGCGAACTTCATCTTTGCCCGGCATCCCGGGGAGGATGCTGCGGGGATCGCGGCGCGGCTTCGGGAGCAGGGGGTGATTGTTCGGCACTTCAAGCAGGAGCGGATTGCGCAGTTCCTGCGGATTACCGTTGGGACGCCGGAGATGAACCAGGCTTTGCTTGATGCTTTGAATTGATTTCAGGGGTTTGACTGGGGGCGGGTTTGAAGTTTTTATTATGACTTCTGACTCGCCCCTTGTTGTTTTAATAGTTCTGTTTTGGCTTTTTCAAGCGGCGACGCTTATATCGCTGTTTCGCCTTGCGGCGACTTACTTTTGTCTTGTCAAAAGTAAGCAAAACCGCGCGCTCACTCATCCGGCCCCTGCGCTTCGCTCCGGGGTTCCCTCACTCCGGCCTTGCTCCCGGGAGGACCGCGCTGCAGGGCCCATCCTGGGCCCCAGCGCTTGACGGGCATCCATGCCCGTCACCTCCCTCCGCAAGACCTGCGTTCGGCCTCCTGAAGTCGCGCAAATTACGGGCGGCGCCTGGGCTGGCGCAGCTGTCGCTAGTTAGAAATTCAATAATCTCTCGATCGTATCGCGGGGCAAGCCCGCTCCCACGCAGATGATTCAGCTTGGTGCGAGAATAGCGTGGGAGCGGGCTTGTCCCGCGATAGCTCGGAACGGCCAATATATAACTAACTGTCAATCAGCTAACTTCGAATTTCTTGCTCTTGCTTCTAAGCGCACAATAGTCCAGGCGCCGCCAATTGCGACTTCAGGAGGCCGAGCGGAGTTCTTGCGGAGGGAGGTGACGGGCATGGATGCCCGTCAAGCGCTGCGCCCCAGGATGGGGCGTTCAGCGCGGTCCTCCCGGGAGCAAGAACGGAGCGAGGGAACCCCGGAGCGAAGCGTAGGGGCCGGATGAATGGAGCGAGGATTTTTTGGTTCCTTTTTGATCCTTCAAAAAGGGACCCGCCGTAAGGGCGGAAAGGTGACTATGCGTCACCATCGCCAATGAATGCGCATAAAAAAACCAAAACAATCATCCCCGACCCCGACCCCCTTGCCCAATCCCCCCCCCAACCGCTATCGTCCAACCCCAAGAAAATTCATCCGATGACTGGACGTACCCACCCCGTGACCCCGCTCATCAAACGCTCCCTGGTAGAACAAGCCGTAGACCAGCTCCGCGACCGCATCGCCAAGGGCACCTGGTCGATAGGCCAACGCCTGCCCACCGAACCGGAGCTGGCCAGCGACCTGGGCATCAGCCGCAACACCGTCCGCGAGGCCATGCGCGTCCTGGCCTTCAGCGGCCTGGTGGAAATCCGCCAGGGCGACGGCAGCTACCTACGTACCGCCGTGGACCCCTTGCAGGCCGTGCAGGTCATGTCCCGCTGCGCAGTCGAACACGCCCGCGAAACCCGCCATATCCTCGAAGCAGAAGCCATCGGCCTGGCCGCCGTGCGCCGCACCGACGCCGACCTGCAGGCCCTGCGCGAGGCCCTGCAGCACAGCGCGGAGCACTTCCATGGCGATGTCGACGCCTACGTCGAATGCGACCTGGTGTTCCACCAGCGCCTGGTGGACGCCGCCCACAACCCCGCCCTGAGCGAGCTGTACCGCTATTTCTCCAGCGTGGTCCGCGCCGCCCTGCAGCACAACATGACCACCGTCCCCCGTTGCCAGGCCGTGTTCGACCTGCACGGGCAGATCCTCGACGCCCTCGAACAACGCGATCCGGAGCGGGCCAAGTACCTGAGCCGGACCCTCATCGAATCCTGACAACGAGAAGGCCATGGCCGAACAACTGACCCGCAACACCGCTCCCCGCGAGGCGGAGCTCGATGAACTGCTGATCGACGCCGAAGCCGACGACGAGCAGGTCCAGCAACAGCCCGTGGTGCTGCGCAGGCCCTGGCTGTTGCTGCTGGGACTGGTGTTGGTAGCGCTGAACCTGCGCCCGGCGCTGTCGAGCATGTCGCCGGTGCTCGGTCAGGTCTCTGAAGGCCTGGGGCTCAGCGCATCGCAAGCCGGGCTGCTGACCACCTTGCCGGTACTGTGCCTGGGGCTGTTCGCGCCGCTGGCGCCGATCCTGGCGCGACGTTTCGGCAGCGAGCGGGTGATCTTCGGCATTCTGCTGACCCTGGCGCTGGGCATCCTGGTGCGCAGCACTCTGGGCGCCACTGGCGTGTTCCTCGGCAGCCTGATGGCGGGGGCGAGTATTGGCATCATCGGCGTACTGTTGCCAGGTATCGTCAAGCGTGACTTCCCCCAGCACGCCGGTACCCTGACCGGCGTCTACACCATGGCGCTGTGCCTGGGCGCCGCGATGGCCGCCGGGGCCACGGTGCCCTTGACCCGCCACTTCGATGACAGCTGGGCGCTGGGGCTGGGCTTCTGGCTGCTGCCTGCCTTGCTGGCGATGCTGGTCTGGCTGCCCCAGTCCCGACAGGGCCATGGCGTGCACAAGGTCGCCTACCGCGTGCGCGGGCTGTGGCGCGACCCGCTGGCCTGGCAGGTGACGCTGTACATGGGCCTGCAGTCGTCGCTGGCCTACATCGTGTTCGGCTGGCTGCCTTCGATCCTGATCGGCCGTGGGCTGAGCCCGACCGAGGCGGGGCTGGTGCTGTCCGGTTCGGTGATCGTGCAACTGATCAGCTCCCTGAGCGCGCCTTGGCTGGCCACGCGGGGCAAGGACCAGCGCCTGGCCATCGTGGTGGTGATGCTGGTGACCCTGGGTGGGCTGTTCGGCTGCCTGTATGCGCCGATCGAGGGGCTGTGGGGCTGGGCGATCCTGCTCGGCCTGGGGCAGGGCGGTACCTTCGCCCTGGCACTGACCCTGATCGTGCTGCGCTCCAAGGACGCCCATGTGGCGGCGAACCTGTCCAGCATGGCCCAGGGCGTGGGCTACACGCTGGCATCCATGGGGCCGTTCGCGGTGGGCCTGGTGCATGATCTGACCGGTGGCTGGAGCGCGGTGGGCTGGATTTTCGCGGTGCTGGGCGTCGGGGCGATCCTGTTCGGTCTCGGCGCCGGGCGGGCGCTGCATGTGCAGGTCAGCAGCGAGCACGTTTAAGGAACTGGCTTGTCCCGCGATCGTCATTCACGACGCGAATGGGCATGGTGTTGCTGGCATCCAGGCAGTATCTTGCGGGTTTCGCACCTTGCGCAGGAACAGTCCATGAGCGATGCCAGCAGCGCCCTGATCACCCGTTTCTACCAGGCCTTCCAGCGCCTGGACGCCGAGGCCATGGTGGCCTGCTACAGCGAAGACATCGTCTTCAGCGACCCGGTCTTCGGCACCCTGCGCGGGCGTGACGCGGGTGACATGTGGCGGATGCTCACCGCCCGCGCCAAGGACTTCACCCTGACCTTCGACGACGTGCGCAGCGATGGCGCGCACTGGGTGGCGACCTACCTGTTCAGCCAGACCGGGCGGGTGGTGGTCAACGATATCCAGGCGCGCTTCGTGATCCGCGACGGGCTGATCTGCCAGCACGACGACACCTTCGACCTGTGGCGCTGGGCGCGTCAGGCGCTGGGCATGCCGGGCGTGCTGCTGGGCTGGACGCCGATGCTGCAGAACAAGGTGCGCCAGCAGGCGTTCAAGGGGCTTCGCGCATTCCAGCAGGCGCGCTGAGGCGTTAAGCTGGCGGCCTTCTTCCGTTGCACCGAACCGAGCCGTGAGCGAAACAGCGCCTTCCCCCGATTGCAAACCCTGGTACGTCTACCTGGTGCGTGCCGCCAACGGCTCGTTGTACTGCGGTATCAGCGATGATCCGCAACGACGGTTCATCAAGCATCAGAAAGGGCAGGGCGCGCGCTATTTCAAGACCAGCCCGGCGCAGGCGCTGGTGTATGTGGAGCAATGGCCGGACAAGGGCGAGGCCTTGCGCCAGGAGCGGTTGGTGAAGAAGCTGCGCAAGGCGGCGAAGGAGGCGTTGGTGGCGTCCTATGCGGTCAGCAAGGCTTGAACCGCGCGGGAGCGGGCTTGCCCTCAGGGAGCGGTTCGTCTGAGCGGGCGCCGTCGCTGGGCAAGCCCGCTCTCACGTATGCTTGAACTCAGTCCTTGCGCCGCTTCAACTGATCGATCAGCTGCGTCGGCAAGCCCTTGATAACCAGCGTCCCGGCTTCCTCGTCATACTCCACCTTCGACCCGAGCAAATGCGCCTCGAAGCTGATCGACAACCCCTCGGCACGCCCGGTAAAGCGGCGGAACTGGTTGAGGGTGCGCTTGTCGGCCGGAATCTCCGGCGACAGTCCGTAGTCGCTGTTGCGGATATGGTCGTAGAACGCCTCGGGGCGGTCCTCGTCGATCAGGCTGGAGAGCTCCTCCAGCGTCACCGGCTCGCCCAGCTTGGTCTGGGTGGTGGCGTAGTCGACCAGGGTCTGGGTCTTCTCCCGGGCGGACTCTTCCGGCAGGTCTTCTTTCTCGACGAAGTCGCTGAAGGCCTTGAGCAGGGTGCGGGTTTCGCCCGGGCCGTCGACGCCTTCCTGGCAGCCAATGAAGTCGCGGAAATAATCCGAGACCTTCTTGCCGTTCTTGCCCTTGATGAACGAGATGTACTGCTTGGAGTTCTGGTTGTTCTTCCACTCGGACAGGTTGACCCGCGCAGCCAGGTGCAGCTGGCCCAGGTCCAGGTGGCGCGACGGGGTGACGTCGAGTTCGGCGTTCACCGCCACGCCTTCGCTGTGGTGCAGCAGGGCGATGGCCAGGTACTCGGTCATACCTTGCTGGTAATGGGCGAACAGCACGTGGCCGCCGGTGGACAGGTTGGACTCTTCCATCAGCTTCTGCAGGTGCTCGACGGCGACGCGGCTGAAGGCGGCGAAGTCCTTTTCCTCATCCAGGTACTGCTTGAGCCAGCCACTGAACGGGTAGGCGCCGGACTCGCCGTGGAAAAAGCCCCAGGCTTTGCCTTGCTTGGCGTTGTAGCTGTCGTTGAGGTCGGCCAGCAGGTTCTCGATGGCGTCGGAGGCTGCCAGTTCGCTGTCGCGCGCATGGAGCACGGCGGGGCTGCCATCGGGCTTCTTGTCGATCAGGTGAACGATGCAATGACGGATTGGCATGGAATTCTCGGTGGTCTGAGCGGTGAAAAGCCGCGCTGCAAAAGTCGCTCAGTTTACCTCAGGGTGGGGGTGATGCAGTGGCCAGATATTGGCACAAATGCCGGTTGTTCGTTTTTTGCGCATTTTTTTGCGATTTTTCCGAAAACCCCCGAAAAACCTGCACAAAATCAATGTCGACAGCGGATATTTCTCGATTCCTGTGGTAGCTTTGCGCGGTCTTGCGCCCCTTGGGTGGCGCATTGCTGGCAGATCGCTTGCGCGGTGTCGAACCAAACGCCGATTTGCGTATCTACATACGCGATCGACGCGGCCTCTGGATTGTCCCGGGCTGGCCCGACCACCGACCAAGCATGCTGCACAACCTCTGATTTGATAGGGAAGGAACACCACCATGGCACTGACCAAAGACCAACTGATTGCCGACATCGCTGAATCCATCGACGCGCCGAAAACCACCGCGCGCGCTGCTCTGGAGCAACTGGGCCAGATCGTTGCCGACCAACTGGAAAACGGCGCCGAAATCACCCTGCCAGGCATCGGCAAGCTGAAAGTCTCCGAGCGTCCTGCCCGTACCGGCCGCAACCCTTCGACTGGCGCCGCCATCGAAATCGCTGCCAAGAAAGTCGTCAAGTTCGTTCCAGCCAAAGTGCTGACCGACTCGATCAACAAGTAATTGTTGATGCGTTGACGAAACCGCGCCCGGCTTGCCCGGGCGCGGTTTTTTCATGCCTGTGATTTGCGCGCGGCATGCCACTGCTGGCGTGCGCTGTCGTCCTGGAAGCTCCAGGCGACCATGCGGCTCTGCTTCTGCCCCTGGCCCATCTCGACGATGCGCAGGGCCTTCACCCCGGCCTTCTTCAAGGCCGTCTCGATACCCGGCAGGTTGCTGGCCTTGGACACCAGGCTGGTGAACCACAGCACCTGGGCCGCGTACTGTACGCTTTCGGCGACCAGTTGGCTGACGAAGCGGATCTCGCCACCTTCGCACCACAGTTCGTTGTTCTGCCCGCCAAAGTTCAGCACCGGCAGCTTGCGCTTGGGGTCCTGCTTGCCGAGGTTCTTCCACTTGCGCTGGCTGCCGCGGGTGGCTTCCTCGCGGGAGGCGTGGAACGGCGGGTTGCACAGGGTGACGTCGAAGCGTTCGTCGGCCTGCAGCAAGCCACTGAGAATATGCCTGGGCTGCGCTTGCTGGCGCAGGCTGATGGCCTTGTCGAGCTTGTTGGCCTGGACGATGGCCTTGGCCGAGGCCAGGGCCACGCCGTCGATGTCGGAGCCGGTGAAGCGCCAGCGGTAGTCGCTGTGGCCGAGCAGGGGGTAGATGCAGTTGGCGCCGACGCCGATATCCAGGGCGCGCACCTGGGCGCCACGGGGGATCTCGCCGGCATTGTCCTCGGCCAGCAGGTCGGCCAGCACGTGGATGTAGTCGGCGCGGCCAGGGATTGGCGGGCACAGGTAGTCGGTCGGGATATCCCAGTGCTGGATGCCGTACTGGGCCTTGAGCAGGGCGCGGTTGAACACCCGCACGGCCTCGGGGTTGGCGAAGTCGATGCTGGGCTTGCCGTAGGGGTTGGTGATGGTGAAGCGGGCCAGGTCAGGGTGTGCCTTGATCAGGGCGGGGAAGTCGTAGCGGCCCTGGTGGCGGTTGCGTGGGTGCAGGGTAGGTTTCTGAGTCATGGTTTGGTCCCGGAAAGCATCGCGGGGCAAGCCCGCTCCCACGTTCTCGCCCCTGTAGTGGGGGATGGCGTGGGAGCGGGCTTGCCCCGCGATGGCTTCACTGAATATTACAGCGCAGCAATCCGCGCATGCTGCTCGGTGAAGTTGGCCAGGGCCTGCTCCGACTCGGCCAGCTTGGCGCGTTCCTTCTCGATCACCGCAGGCGGTGCCTTGTCGACGAAGGCGGCGTTGGACAGCTTGCCGCCGACGCGCTGGACCTCGCCCTGCAGGCGCTGGATCTCCTTGCTCAGGCGCGCAAGCTCCGCGTCCTTGTCGATCAGGCCGGCCATCGGCACCAGCACCTGCAGGTCACCCACCAGCGCGGTGGCCGACAGCGGCGCTTCGTCCTGCTCGCCGAGCACGGTGAACGACTCGACCTTGGCCAGCTTCTTCAGCAGGGCTTCGTTTTCCTGCAGGCGACGCTGGTCGTCGGCGTTGGCGTTCTTCAGGAACAACGGCAGCGGCTTGCCCGGGCCGATGTTCATCTCGGCGCGGATGTTGCGCAGGCCCACCATCAGCTCCTTGAGCCACTCGATGTCGCCTTCGGCGGCAGCGTCGATGCGGCTTTCGTTCGCTTCAGGCCACGGCTGCAGCATGATGGTCTTGCCTTCGATGCCGGCCAGCGGCGCGATGCGCTGCCAGATCTCTTCGGTGATGAACGGCATGAACGGGTGCGCCAGGCGCAGGGCGACTTCCAGCACGCGCACCAGGGTGCGACGGGTGCCGCGGGCGCGCTCGACCGGGGCGTTCTCGTCCCACAGTACTGGCTTGGACAGCTCCAGGTACCAGTCGCAGTACTGGTTCCAGATGAACTCGTACAGGGCCTGGCTGGCCAGGTCGAAGCGGAACTGCTCGAGCTGGCGGGTAACCTCGGCTTCGGTGCGCTGCAGCTGCGAGATGATCCAGCGGTCGGCCAGCGACAACTCGTAGGCCTCGCCGTTCTGGCCGCAGTCCTCGCCCTTGTCCAGCACGTAGCGGGCGGCGTTCCAGATCTTGTTGCAGAAGTTGCGGTAGCCTTCGACGCGGCCCATGTCGAACTTGATGTCACGACCGGTGGAGGCCAGCGAACAGAAGGTGAAGCGCAGGGCGTCGGTGCCGTAGCTGGCGATGCCTTCGGGGAACTCGGCCTTGGTCTGCTTGGCGATCTTCTCGGCAAGTTTCGGCTGCATCATGCCGCTGGTGCGTTTTTCCAGCAGGGCGTCGAGGGTGATGCCGTCGACGATGTCCAGCGGGTCGAGGACGTTGCCCTTGGACTTGGACATCTTCTGGCCCTGGCCGTCGCGGACCAGGCCGTGCACGTAGACGGTCTTGAACGGGACCTGCGGGGTGCCGTCCTCGTTCTTGATCAGGTGCATCGTCAGCATGATCATCCGGGCGACCCAGAAGAAGATGATGTCAAAGCCCGTGACCAGCACGTCGGTGGAGTGGAATTTCTTCAGGAACTCGGTCTGCTCCGGCCAGCCCAGGGTGGAGAAGGTCCACAGGCCCGAGCTGAACCAGGTGTCGAGCACGTCGTCGTCCTGGCGCAGTTTCACATCGGCGCCCAGGTTGTGCTTGGCGCGCACTTCGGCCTCGTCACGGCCGACGTAGACCTGGCCGGCCTCGTCGTACCAGGCCGGGATGCGGTGGCCCCACCACAGCTGGCGGCTGATGCACCAGTCCTGGATGTCGCGCATCCAGGAGAAGTACATGTTCTCGTACTGCTTGGGCACGAACTGGATGCGGCCGTCTTCCACGGCGGCGATGGCAGGCTCGGCCAGCGGCTTGGTGGAGACATACCACTGGTCGGTCAGCCACGGCTCGATGACGGTGCCGGAACGGTCGCCCTTCGGTACCTTCAGGGCGTGGTCGTCAATGCTGACCAGCAGGCCCTGGGCGTCCAGGTCGGCGACCATCTGCTTGCGCGCGACAAAGCGGTCGAGGCCGGCGTACTGGGCCGGCAGCGAGGTGTCGATACCTTCGTTGACGCTGCCGTCGAGGTTGAACGCCTGCACGGCGGCCAGCACGGTGGCGTTCTTGTCGAAGATATTGAGCAGCGGCAGGTTGTGGCGCTTGCCGACTTCATAGTCGTTGAAGTCGTGGGCCGGGGTGATCTTCACGCAGCCGGTGCCGAACTCCGGGTCGCAGTAGTCGTCGGCGACGATCGGGATGCGACGGCCGACCAGCGGCAGTTCGACGAACTTGCCGATCAGTGCCTGGTAGCGCTCGTCGGTCGGGTTGACCGCGACGGCGACGTCACCCAGCAGGGTTTCCGGACGGGTGGTGGCGACCACCAGGTGGTCCTTGCCTTCGGCGGTCTTGGCGCCGTCGGCCAGCGGGTAGCGCAGGTTCCACAGGTGGCCCTTCTCGTCGTGGTTTTCCACTTCGAGGTCGGAAATCGCCGTGTGCAGCTTGGTGTCCCAGTTGACCAGGCGCTTGCCGCGGTAGATCAAGCCGTCTTCGTGCAGGCGCACGAAAGCCTCCTTGACCGCTTCGGACAGGCCGTCGTCCATGGTGAAGCGCTCGCGGCTCCAGTCCACCGACGAGCCCAGGCGGCGGATCTGGCGGCTGATGTTGCCGCCCGATTGATCCTTCCACTCCCAGACCTTCTCCAGGAACTTCTCACGACCCAGGTCGTGACGGTTCTGGCCCTTGGCCTCGAGCTGGCGCTCCACCAGCATCTGGGTGGCGATACCGGCGTGGTCGGTGCCCGGCTGCCACAGGGTGTCGCGACCCTGCATGCGGCGGAAGCGGATCAGCGCGTCCATGATCGCGTTGTTGAAGCCGTGGCCCATGTGCAGGCTGCCGGTCACGTTCGGCGGCGGGATCATGATGGTGTAGGACTCGCCTGCACCTTGTGGAGCGAAATAGTTCTCGGACTCCCAGGTGTTGTACCAGGAAGTTTCGATGGCGTGCGGCTGGTAGGTCTTATCCATGCGCGGCGGGACCCTTAGGCATTAATTCGGGAAAGCCGGGAAGTATAACCAAGCTGCGCGCTTCAAGACAGGTGTAGCGCCCATCGCGGGGCAAGCCCGCTCCCACGTGTGGTCGTGGGAGCGGGCTTGCCCCGCGATCCGGACGAATGGTTACTCGGAACGCTTGAGCAACCGCTCCAGCCGCGCATCGAGGCGACGCTTGATCTCGGTCTCGATGTGCGGGGTGAAATCGTTGATCACGTCCTGCATGATCAGTTGCGCGGCGGCGCGCAGTTCGGCGTCCAGGTGCAGCAGGGTGTCCTGGCGGCGGGTCTGGGCATCCTCTTCAGGTGCCGGGGCCGCTACCGGCGCTGCCTCGGCGACGGGCGGCGCGGGGGCCGGTTCGTCGAGTAGCAGGGGAATCTGCTCCACCGTCTCGGTCAGCAGCGGCGGTTGCAGGTCGGCGTCGCCCAGCAGCTCGCGGATCGACTCGAGGTCGTCGAGCAGGTGGGCGGAATGGGTCAGGGAGTTCAGCTGCTTGTCCATCGTCGTCAGAGTCGCTGTAAGCGGTGATCTTGCAGAGCATAGCCCTGTTCGCGGTAGAAACGGAATCGCTCGCGGGCGGCCAGGCGGATGGCCGGTTCCTCGACGACGATCTCGGCGACCCGTTCGAACTGGCCGACGAAGGCGGGAACATCGCCGCCCAGGTTGATCAGCAGGTCACGGTGTTCGCCGGCATCAGTGCCGACGCCCAGCGCGACAATGGCGTCCGGGTGCTGTTCGGCGTGGTCGTGGGGCACGAAGGCCTCGCCCTTGAACTGCCACAGGCGCAGGTCGAGCTCGCCGCGTTGCGCCTCGTCCTGGCAATGCAGGTAGACCCGGTGGCCGAGGCGCCAGGCCTTTTCGCACAGCTTGCAGGCAAAATCCAGCCGCACCGACAGTGAGTCGCTGGGCAGGATGTAGAAATCGACTTTGCTCATGATCGTTCAGTGCCGGCCGGTGGCGCGCAGGGCGCCACCGGTCGTGCGCCATCAGGCGCCGGCGCGGTCCAGCAGGTACTGGGTGAGCAGCGGCACCGGACGGCCCGAGGCGCCCTTGTCCTTGCCGCCGCTGATCCAGGCGGTGCCGGCGATGTCCAGGTGCGCCCAGTGGTAGGCCTTGGCGAAGCGCGACAGGAAGCAGCCGGCGGTGATGGTGCCGGCCTTCGGGCCACCGATGTTGGCGATGTCGGCGAACGGGCTGTCCAGTTGCTCCTGGTACTCGTCGAACAGCGGCAGCTGCCAGGCGCGGTCGTCGGCGCGCTTGCCGGCGTCCAGCAGTTGGCCGACCAGTGCGTCGTCGTTGCCCATCAGGCCCGAGGTGTGGCTGCCCAGGGCGACGATGCAGGCGCCGGTCAGGGTGGCGATGTCGATCACCGCCTGCGGCTTGAAGCGCTCGGCGTAGGTGAGGGTGTCGCACAGCACCAGGCGGCCTTCGGCGTCGGTGTTGAGGATCTCGACGGTCTGCCCGCTCATGGTGGTGACGATGTCGCCCGGGCGGGTGGCGCCGCCGCTCGGCATGTTCTCGGCGCAGGCCAGCAGGCACACCAGGTTGATCGGCAGCTGCAGCTCGAGCACGGCGCGCAGGGTGCCGAACACGCTGGCGGCGCCGCACATGTCGTATTTCATCTCATCCATGCCGGCGCCGGGCTTGAGGCTGATGCCGCCGGTGTCGAAGGTGATGCCCTTGCCGACCAGCACGAACGGTTTCTCGCTCTTCTTGCCGCCCTGGTAGTTGAGCACGATCAGCCGCGGTGGCTGGTCGCTGCCCTGGCCCACGGCGTAGAACGCGCCCATGCCCAGGTCCTTGATCTTCTTCTCGTCCAGCACCTCGACCTTGAGGCCCTTGTGCGCCTTGCCCAGGTCCTTGGCCTGCTCGGCGAGGAAGCTCGGGTGGCAGACGTTCGGCGGCAGGTTGCCCAGGTCGCGGGTGAAGGCCATGCCGGTGGCGATGGCGCTGGCGTGCTTCACGGCGCGCTCGGCCTCGGCCTGGCCGGCCTTGGCGGTGAGCAGGGTGACCTTCTTGATGGCACGGGGCTCGGCCTTCTGGCTCTTGTAGCGGTCGAACACGTAGTTGCCGTCGAGCAGGGTCTCGGCCAGCAGGCGGTACTTGCCGTAGTGGCCGTCGCGGCCGGTGACGGCGATGTCGTCCAGGGCCAGCACGGCGTCGCTGCCGCCCAGGCCTTTAAGCACGCCTGCGACGCTGGCGACCAGCTTGCGCCAGGCGCGATCGCCGAGGGCTTCGTCCTTGCCGCTGCCGACCAGCAGCACGCGCTCGGCCTTCAGGCCCGGCAGGTTGTGCAGCAGCAGGGTCTGGCCTGGCTTGCCGGCCAGGTCGCCACGCTTGAGCAGCGCGCTGATCGCGCCTTCGCTGGCCTGGTCGACGGCCTTGGCGGTGGCGCCGAGCTTGCGCCCTTCACCGACGGGTACGACCAAGGTCGCGGTCTTGACGGATACAGCGGCTACGCTCTTTACAACCAATTCCATGTCTGGGGTCCCCGAATGATCTGTCTGTCAGTGGGCGCTGTCTTTCGCAAGCGCTCGGAACACGCGGCTGGCGGGCGATGCCTGCCAGCGGAAAAGCTGCCAGTTTGAGCCTGCCGCGACCACGATGACAACCCCGATATGCGCCATGCTGCGTGGCCAAGTGACAGGCGCCGTCAATCACAGGATAATGCGCGCACTTTTACATGGAGGTTCGCCTTGGCGAACCGGCATTGGTCTTGGCTGTCCGAATCGTTCGTTTGGCTGTCCGCCCCTGACAACCCAGGAGTGTCTGGTTTGATCGTCTTTCGTTATCTGTCCCGCGAGGTCCTGGTGACCTTGAGCGCCGTCAGCGCCGTGCTGCTGGTGATCATCATGAGCGGGCGCTTCATCAAGTACCTGGCCCAGGCGGCCCAGGGCGCGCTCGATCCTAGCGTGCTGTTCATGATCATGGGGTTCCGCCTGCCGGGCTTCCTGCAATTGATCCTGCCGCTGGGGCTGTTCCTCGGCATCTTGCTCGCCTATGGCCGGTTGTATCTCGAAAGCGAGATGACCGTGCTGTCGGCCACCGGCATGAGCCAGCAACGCCTGCTGACCGTGACCATGGTGCCGGCGGCGCTGGTGGCCCTGCTGGTCGCCTGGCTGAGCCTGAGCCTGGCGCCGCTGGGCGTTGCCCAGGTGCAGAAGATCATCGCCCAGCAGGATGCCCTGACCGAGTTCGACACCCTGGTGCCGGGCCGTTTCCAGACCCTGCGCGACGGCTCCCGGGTGACCTACACCGAGCAGCTGTCCGATGACCGCATCAAGCTCGGCGGGGTGTTCATCTCCGAGAAACGCTTCAACCAGGACAAGACCAAGGACCGCGCGCCTTCGGTGCTGGTCGCCGAGAAGGGCCACCAGGAGGTGCAGGCCGACGGCAACCGCTACCTGGTGCTGGAAAACGGCTACCGCTACGACGGCAACCCGGGCCAGGCCGACTACCGGGCGATCAAGTACGACACCTATGGCGTTCTGCTGCCCAAGCCGGAAGTCGCCGAGGAGGTCACCGAGCGCGAAGCGATCCCGACGTCCGAACTGTTCGGACATGAAGGCATTCGCGAGCGTGCCGAGCTGCAATGGCGCCTGTCGCTGCCACTGCTGGTGTTCGTCGTGACCTTGCTGGCTGTGCCGCTGTCGCGCGTCAACCCACGCCAGGGCCGCTTCCTCAAGCTGCTGCCGGCGATCCTTTTGTACATGGCCTATCTGACGATGCTGATTTCCGTGCGTAGCGCCCTGGAGAAGGGCAAGCTGCCCATCTCGCTGGGCATGTGGTGGGTCCATGGCCTGTTCCTGCTGATCGGCCTGGCGCTGATGTACTGGGAGCCGCTGCGTCTCAAGCGCGCCGCCCGTCGTGCGGAGGTGGCCCGTGGTTAAACTGGACCGCTACATCGGCAAGAGCGTGCTGCTGGCGATCGCCGCCGTGCTGGGCATCATCCTTGGCCTGGCCTCGCTGTTCGCCCTGATCGACGAACTGAACGACCTGAGCGCTACCTACACCTTCATGGACGCTGGCAGCTTCGTCCTGCTGACCGCGCCGCGCCGGCTTTACGACATGCTGCCGATGGCGGCCCTGATCGGCTGCCTGATCGGCCTGGGCAGCCTGGCCAGCAGCAGCGAATTGACCATCATGCGTGCCGCCGGCGTGTCCATCGGCCGCATCGTCTGGGCGGTGATGAAGCCGATGCTGGTGCTGATGCTGGTCGGCCTGCTGATCGGCGAGTACGTGGCCCCGGTGACCGAGAACAAGGCCCAGGCCGACCGTTCGCTGGCCCAGGGCGGTGGCGAGGCGCAGAGCTCCAAGCGCGGCATGTGGCACCGCCAGGGCGAGGAGTTCGTGCACATCAACTCGGTGCAGCCCAATGGCCTGCTGCTGGGCGTGACCCGCTACCGTTTCGACGCCGAGCGCAAGATCCAGACCTCCAGCTTCGCTCGCCGGGCGCAGTATGTGGAAGGCAAGTGGATGCTCAACGATGTCTCCACCACCTACTTCCGCGGCGACCACACCGAAGTGGTCAAGAGCCCCGAGGAAGTGTGGGACGT
Source organism: Pseudomonas sp. BW16M2 (assembly GCF_014268865.1). NCBI lineage: Bacteria > Pseudomonadati > Pseudomonadota > Gammaproteobacteria > Pseudomonadales > Pseudomonadaceae > Pseudomonas > Pseudomonas sp. BW16M2. Next base: position 52,807 of record NZ_JABWRI010000012.1, read on the forward strand.
CTCGGTGACACCGGAGCTGCTCAATACCGTGGTGCTGGCGCCGGAGTCGCTGTCGATCACCGGGCTGTGGGACTACATCCACTACCTGGCCGACCAGGGGCTGAACAACTCGCGTTACTGGCTGGCGTTCTGGACCAAGGTCCTGCAGCCGTTGGTTACTGCGGCGCTGGTGTTGATGGCGATCTCGTTCATCTTCGGCCCGCTGCGTTCCGTGACCCTGGGTCAGCGCGTGTTCACCGGCGTGCTGGTGGGCTTCGTGTTCCGCATCGCCGGGGACCTGCTGGGGCCATCGAGCCAGGTGTTCGGCTTCCCGCCTCTGCTGGCGGTGGTGATCCCGGCGGGGATCTGTGCGTTGGCTGGTTTGTGGTTGATGCGTCGGGCGGGTTGATGGCCTGAGTTGCACAAAGAAGCCGACCCTTGGGTCGGCTTTTTTGTGAGCAGGACTCTTGTAGGAGCGGGTTACTTCTTGCGCTTGGGCAGACGCACCAGTTGCGTCTCGGAATAGATGTCGTGCCAGCTGCGCTGGCGCTTGTCGATCAGCGACCAGAAGAACCCCAGCCCCAGGCACAGCCAGGAGGCGATGGACACCAGGAAGCGCAGCAGCGCCTGCCACAGGCTGATGGCACTGCCGTCGGCGTTCTGCACGCGCACTCCCCACACCTGCATGCCCAGGGTCTGGCCGCCATGGGTCCAGAACTTGGCGAAGAAGCCGAACAGGGCGAACAGCAGGATCGTCGACAGCAGCGGGTCGCCATCCAGCGCGCCGGCCTCGGTCAGTTCGCGCATGCGTGCCTCGCCGATGATCGCCATCTGGATCATCTTGTAGGCGCCGGCGGTGACGATCAGCAGGGCGGTGCACAGCAGGAAGTCATAGAACATCGCCGCCAGCCGGCGACCCAGGCCGACGGGGGGGAAATCACCCTGGGGTGAGAGCAGGGGCTTGGACATGCAGGACGGCTCCGAATGGCGAAGCCGCTATTCTACGGGCAAAAAAAAGCCCCTGCACTTGGCAGGGGCTTTTTGAATTCGGGTAATCGCTTAGGCGACAACCTGAACTTTGTCAGCCTGCAGGCCTTTCTGGCCTTGCACGGCTTCGAAGGTGACTTTCTGGCCTTCTTTCAGGCTCTTGAAGCCGTTGCCTTCGATGGCACGGAAGTGAACAAACAGATCAGCACCGCTCTCAGGGGTGATGAAGCCGTAACCTTTCTCGTCATTGAACCACTTGACGGTACCGTTCTGACGCTCAGCCATTGTCTTATTTCCTATGAAACTTGAATTTTGATGACAGTTTCTTTCACGCATTTGTAAGTGAAAGACTACTGGGCTGGGTTGCAGGAAAGTAAGAGACGTCGAACGGGTTGTAGCAGATTGCGGCTACTGGCCCAGGTCACGAACTGTTGCGACCCATGCAAACACAGTGCGATGACTCTACGCCAACTGCCGAGCGAAAAACAAGCCCTTGCGGGGGGTGAAAATCAGGGTTTTCCCGATAACCGAACGATTTGTCGGAAACGGCGTGGCGCCTGGGCTGGCGCTATGTTCAGAAGTTATTGGACAGGTTCGAAAACGAATATGTCGAACCCGTCCAATCCACTCATTCAGCCACGGTAGTAACGTTGTGCCACGAAAGGCATTTTGCTGACCTTCAGGGCAACTTGCTTGCCACGGACGACGGCAAACAACGCCGTGTCGAGGGCCGCATGTTCGCTATCGACATAGCCCATGGCCACGGGCGCGCCGAGCGTCGGACCGAAGCCGCCGCTGCACACTTCGCCGACCACCTTGCCAGCCTGGTCGACGATCTGCGCGCCCTCACGCACCGGCGTGCGTTCCTGGGGCAGCAGGCCGACCCGCTTGCGCGCCACGCCAGCCTGTTGCTGGGCGAACACGGTGTCTGCCCCAGGGAAGCCACCAGCGCGCGTGCCATCGGCGCGGCGCACCTTGGAGATGGCCCACAGCAGGCTGGCCTCGATCGGGGTAGTGGTGGTGTCCATGTCGTGGCCGTACAGGCACAGGCCGGCTTCCAGGCGCAGCGAGTCGCGCGCGCCCAGGCCGATCGGCTGGACCTCGGGCTCGGCCAGCAGGCGGCGGGCCAGGGCTTCGGCGGCGGCGGCCGGCACCGAGATCTCGTAGCCGTCCTCGCCGGTATAGCCCGAGCGGCTGACGAAGCAGTCGTTGCCGAGCAGGCTGACCGGGCGGAACTGCATGAAGGTCATGCCGGCCACTTCCGGGGCCAGGCGTTCCAGCACCTTGACCGCCGCCGGACCTTGCAGGGCGAGCAGGGCGCGTTCCTCGAACAGTGGCTGGATCTCGCAGCGATCAGCGATATGTTTGCGCAGGTGCGCCAGGTCCTGGTCCTTGCAGGCGGCGTTGACCACCAGGAACAGGGTGTCGTCACCGAGGTTGGCGACCATCAGGTCGTCGAGGATGCCGCCTTCGGCGTTGGTGAACATGGCGTAGCGCTGCATGCCCACCGGCAGGTCGACGATGTCCACCGGCACCAGGGTTTCCAGGGCACGGGCGGCGTCGCTGCCGCGCAGGATGATCTGGCCCATGTGCGAGACGTCGAACAGGCCGGCCTGCTCGCGGGTGTGCAGGTGCTCCTTGAGCACGCCCAGCGGGTACTGTACCGGCATGTCGTAGCCGGCGAAGGGCACCATGCGCGCGCCCAGTTCCAGGTGCAGGGCGTGCAGCGGGGTCTTGTGCAGTGTTTCGGACATCGGTGACTCCTCGTTTTTTGTTCGGGTCAACATTCGATGATGTTGACGGCCAGACCGCCGCGGGCGGTCTCCTTGTATTTGCTTTTCATGTCGGCGCCGGTCTGGCGCATGGTGCGGATGACCTTGTCGAGGGAGACGTAGTGCTGCCCGTCACCGCGCAGGGCCATGCGCACCGCGTTGATCGCTTTCACCGAGCCCATGGCGTTGCGCTCGATGCAGGGCACCTGGACCAGCCCGCCGATGGGGTCGCAGGTCAGGCCCAGGTTGTGTTCCATGCCGATCTCGGCGGCGTTCTCCACCTGCTGCGGGCTGCCGCCCATCACTTCGCACAGGGCGCCGGCGGCCATCGAACAGGCCACGCCGACCTCGCCCTGGCAGCCGACCTCGGCGCCGGAGATCGAGGCGTTTTCCTTGTAGAGGATGCCAATCGCCGCCGCGGTGAGCAGGAAGCGCACCACGCCGTCCTCATTGGCGCCAGGGACGAAGCGCATGTAGTAGTGCAACACTGCCGGGACGATGCCGGCGGCGCCGTTGGTCGGTGCGGTGACCACCCGCCCGCCGTAGGCATTCTCCTCGTTCACCGCCAGGGCATAGAGGTTGACCCAGTCGAGCACCGACAGCGCGTCGCGCAGGCTGGCCTCCGGATGACGGCTGAGCTGGCGGTACAGTGCCGGCGCCCGGCGCTTGACCTTGAGCCCGCCGGGCAGGATGCCCTCGTGGCGGCAACCGGCCTCGACGCAGTCCTGCATCACCTGCCAGATGCGCAGCAGGCCGGCGCGGGTCTCGGCTTCCGGGCGCCAGGCCGCTTCGTTGGCCAGCATCACCTGGCTGAACGACAGGTGCTGCGCGGTGCAATGGCCGAGCAGTTCCTTGCCGGTCTTGAACGGATAGGGCAGCACGGTGCTGTCCTCGACGATGCGGTCATGGCCCGCCGCGTCCTCGTCGACCACGAAGCCGCCGCCCACCGAGTAGTACTCGCGGCTGCGGATCTGCAGGCCGGCGGCGTCGAAGGCGCGGAAGATCATGCCGTTGGGGTGGTAGTCCAGCGGCTTGCGGATCATCGCCAGGTGCTGCTTCTCGACGAAGGCGATTTCATGTTCGCCGAGCAGGCGCAGGTGGCCGCTGTCGCGGATCGCCTGCAGGCGGGCGGGGATGGTTTCGGTGTCGACGGTGTCGGGATGTTCGCCTTCCAGGCCCAGCAGCACGGCCTTGTCGCTGCCGTGGCCCTTGCCAGTGGCGCCGAGCGAGCCGTACAGCTCGGCCTTGACGCTGACCGTGCCGGCCAGCAGGCCGTCACGGCGCAGGCCTTCGGCGAAGCGCGCGGCGGCGCGCATCGGGCCGACCGTGTGCGAGCTGGAGGGGCCGATGCCGATCTTGAACAGGTCGAAGACGCTCAGGGACATGGTACTTCTCCTGAAGATTTTGGGGCTGCTGCGCAGCCCATCGCGACGCAAGGCCGCTCCCACAAGAGCGGCGACGTCCCTGTGGGAGCGGCCTTGCGTCGCGAAAGGGCCGCAAAGCGGCCCCGCTTTCCCAAGACCGCCTCAGACGTCCTGATAGCTCTCGATCGACGGGCAGGCGCAGACCAGATTGCGGTCGCCGAACACGTTGTCGACCCGGCCCACCGGTGGCCAGTACTTGCCTTCCACCAGGCTCGGCAGCGGGTACACCGCCTGCTCGCGGCTGTAGCCGTGGGTCCATTCGCCGGCCAGCTCCGCCGCGGTGTGCGGGGCGTTCTTCAGCGGGTTGTCGTCCTTGTCCAGGCTGCCATTCTCGACGGCGCGAATCTCCTCGCGGATCTGGATCATCGCGTTGCAGAAGCGGTCCAGTTCCTCTTTGGACTCGCTTTCGGTCGGTTCGATCATCAGCGTGCCGGCCACCGGGAAGGACATGGTCGGGGCGTGGAAGCCGAAGTCGATCAGGCGCTTGGCCACGTCGTCGACGCTGATGCCGCTGGTGTCCTTGAGTGGGCGCAGGTCGAGGATGCACTCATGCGCCACCAGGCCGTTGCCGCCGGTGTACAGCACAGGATAGTGCTCTTCCAGGCGACGGGCGATGTAGTTGGCGTTGAGGATCGCCATCTGCGAGGCGCGCTTGAGGCCCGCGCCACCCATCATGCGAATGTACATCCAGGTGATCGGCAGGATGCTGGCGCTGCCGAACGGTGCGGCGCACACGGCGCCTGCAGTGTTCTCCAGCGTCGCGTGGCCGGGCAGGAACGGCGCCAGGTGCGACTTGACGCCGATCGGGCCGACGCCCGGGCCGCCGCCGCCGTGGGGGATGCAGAAGGTCTTGTGCAGGTTCAGGTGCGAGACGTCGCCGCCGAACTTGCCCGGGGCGCACAGGCCGACCATGGCGTTCATGTTGGCGCCGTCGATGTACACCTGACCGCCGTTGTCATGGATGATCGCGCAGATCTCGCCGATGGCTTCCTCGAACACGCCGTGGGTCGACGGGTAGGTGATCATGATCGCCGCCAGGCGCTCGCGGTGCTCGATGGCCTTGGCGCGCAGGTCGTCGATGTCGACGTTGCCGCGGGCATCGCAGGCGGTGACCACCACGCGCATGCCGGCCATGTGCGCGGTGGCGGGGTTGGTGCCGTGGGCCGAGGAGGGGATCAGGCAGATGTCGCGGTGGCTGTCACCGCGGCTGCGGTGGTAGGCGCGGATCGCCAGCAGGCCTGCGTACTCGCCCTGGGAGCCGGCGTTGGGCTGCAGCGACACGGCGTCATAACCGGTGGCGGCGCAGAGCATGGCTTCCAGCTCGGTGGTCATCTGCAGGTAGCCCTGGCTCTGCTCGGCCGGGGCGAACGGGTGCAGGTTGCCGAACTCGGCCCAGGTCACCGGGATCATCTCACTGGCGGCGTTGAGCTTCATGGTGCACGAGCCCAGCGGGATCATGCTGCGGTCCAGCGCCAGGTCCTTGTCGGCCAGGCGGCGCAGGTAGCGCATCAGCTCGGTTTCGCTGTGATAGCGGTTGAACACCGGGTGCTCGAGGATCGCCGACTGGCGCAGCAGGCCGGCCGGCAGACGCACGGCGACAGTGTTGGCCAGGGCGGTGAAGTCAGGGGTGGCCTGGCCGTCGGCGAACAGTTGCCACAGGGCCTCGACATCGGCCTGGCTGCTGGTTTCGTCCAGCGACAGGCCCAGCTGGGCGGTGTCGACCTGGCGCAGGTTGATGCCCTGGGCGCGGGCCTTGTCGTGCAGGGCGGCGGTGGCGTTGCCGGTGGCCAGGGTCAGGGTGTCGAAGAAATCGCCGGTGACGACCTTGATGCCCAGCTTGGTCAGGCCGGTGGCCAGGATCGCGGTCAGCGCGTGGGTGCGTTCGGCGATGCGCTTGAGGCCGGCCGGGCCGTGATACACCGCGTACATGCTGGCGATGTTGGCCAGCAGCACCTGGGCGGTGCAGATGTTGCTAGTGGCCTTCTCGCGGCGGATGTGCTGCTCGCGGGTCTGCATGGCCAGGCGCAGGGCGCTCTTGCCGAAGCGGTCGATCGACACGCCGACCAGGCGGCCCGGCATGTCGCGCTTGAACGCGTCGCGGGTGGCGAAGTAGGCCGCGTGCGGGCCACCGAAGCCCAGCGGCACACCGAAGCGTTGGGCGCTGCCAATGGCCACGTCGGCGTCGAACTCGCCCGGCGGGGTGAGCAGGGTCAGGGCCAGCAGGTCGGCGGCCACGGCCACCAGGGCGCCGGTGGCGTGGAAGCGCTGCACCACTTCGCGGTAGTCGAACACGTCACCGTTGCTGGCCGGGTATTGCAGCAGGGCGCCGAAGAAGGCGCTGACGTCGCCCAGTTCACGCTCGTCGCCCACCACCACCTCGATGCCCAGCGGCTCGGCACGGGTGCGCAGCACGTCGAGGGTCTGCGGGTGGCAGTGCACGGAGGCGAAGAAGGCGTGGCTGGCCTTGTTCTTCGACAGGCGCTTGCAGAAGGTCATGGCTTCGGCGGCGGCGGTGGCCTCGTCGAGCAGGGAAGCGTTGGCGATCGGCAGGCCGGTGAGGTCGCTGATCAGGGTCTGGAAGTTCAGCAGCGCTTCCAGGCGGCCTTGGGAGATCTCTGGCTGGTACGGGGTGTAGGCGGTGTACCAGGCCGGGTTTTCCAGGAGGTTGCGCAGGATCGGTGCCGGGGTGTGGGTGTTGTAGTAGCCCTGGCCGATGTAGCTCTTGAACAGCTGGTTCTTGCCGGCAATGGCTTTCAGCGCGGCGAGGGCATCGGCCTCGCTCTGGCCGTCTTCGCTGCCGAGCACGCTGGTGCCCTTGATGCTGTCGGGGATGACGGCGGCGGTCATCGCTTCCAGCGAGTCGAAGCCCAGGGTGGTGAGCATGGCCTGCTCGTCAGCGGCGCGCGGGCCGATGTGACGGGCGATGAATTCGTTGGCGGTGCCGAGGTTGAGGGTCATGGTGCGGTACCTCAGGCGTCGTCGTTGGCTTTGAGCAGGCGGTCGTAGGCGTCCTGGTCGAGCAGGGCGGCCACTTGGCTCATGTCGGCGGGGATGAAGCGGAAGAACCAGCCTTCGCCCAGCGGGTCTTCGTTGACCAGCTCGGGGCTGTCGTTCAGGCCTTCATTGACAGCGACCACTTCACCGGCCAGCGGCATGTACACCCCGCTGGCGGCTTTGACCGATTCCACGGTGGAGGCTTCGGCGCCCTTGTCGTACTGCTGCAGCTCCGGCAGTTGCACATAGACCACGTCGCCGAGGGCGTTCTGGGCGTAGGCGGTGATGCCCACGGTGACGCTGCCGTCAGTTTCGACGCGCAGCCATTCGTGATCTTCGGTGAAACGCAACTCGCTCATGGGAATTCCTCGGGAAGCAGGGGGCGTTGGGCGCGGTAGGCTCCGCGCTCTTAAGGTTGGAATTCTCTTAGCAATAATGCGGCCAGATAACAAAAGTCCTTATTAATCAATAAGTTAATTATATTTCTTAAGTTTTATACCATTCGCCTGGAACGAAATCGATACAGATGAGCAGGAAATCAAAAGCGTTGCAGGATCAAACCCTTGCAAAGGCGCATGCAAATGGATGTGTATCGATATCATTACGTCGTAATGATATCGATACGATAGGTGTGAGCTGAGTCAACCTCGGGTTGGAATTCCGTACTTGCGCAAGCGCTGGGCAATGGCCGTATGCGAAGTCTGCAAGCGTCCGGCCAACTGCCGGGTCGAGGGGTAGCTGGCATACAGCCGCTGCAACAGTTCGCGCTCGAAATCCCCCATCGCCTGTTCCAGGCTGGCCACCTCGCCATCCTGACCGCGTGCCACCGAGGTGCCGGCGATGTCCAGGTCGCCGATATCCACGACGTTGCTTTCGCAAATAGCCGCTGCACGGAAAATCACGTTCTGCAATTGGCGCACGTTGCCCGGCCAGGGGTTGGCCAGCAGCGCGGGGTGCGTGGCAGGGGCCAGTCGGCAGGCTGGGCGCTGGATCTGGGTGCAGGCCTGCTGCATGAAGAACTGCGCCAGCGACAGGATGTCCTGGCCGCGCTCGCGCAGGGGCGGGACTTGCAGGTTGAGCACGTTGAGGCGGTAGAACAGGTCTTCGCGAAAAGTACCTTCGCCGACCATGCGCTCCAGGTCGCGGTGGGTGGCGCTGATGATGCGCACGTCCACTTTGACCTCGCGGTCGCCGCCGACCCGGCGGAAGCTGCCGTCGCTGAGAAAACGCAGGAGCTTGGCCTGCAGGTACGGCGACATTTCGCCGATCTCGTCGAGGAACACCGTGCCCTGGTTGGCCAGTTCCATCAACCCGGGCTTGCCGCCACGTTGCGCGCCGGTGAAGGCGCCGGGGGCATAGCCGAACAGTTCGCTCTCGGCCAGGCTCTCGGGCAGCGCCGCGCAGTTGAGCGCCAGGAACGGCGCGCCATGGCGGCTGCTGATGGCGTGGCAGGCACGGGCCACCAGCTCCTTGCCGGTGCCGGTCTCGCCGTGCACCAGCAGCGGCGCATCGAGGGCGGCCACGCGCAGGGCGCGGGCCTTGAGGGTGCGGATGGCCGGGGAGTCGCCGAGCATGGCGTCGAAGCCTTCGGCGTGGTCGTGGTGCAGGGCCGACAGGCGCTCGCCCATGCGGTTCGGCGGGTACAGGGTCAGCAGGCCGCCGGCGTGGGTGATCGGCGTGGCGTCGAGTAGCAGGCTCTGGCCGTTGAGCTGCATCTCGCGCATGGGCAGGTGGAAGTTGTTGTCCTGCAGGGCTTGCAACAGGTCGGGATCACCGAACAGTTCGCCCACCGAGCGCCCGGCCGACTCGCGGCCGCACAGGGCGATCAGCGCCGGGTTGGCCAGCAGGACCAGGCCGGCGCTGTCCACTGCCAGTACCGGGTCGCTCATGGCGGCGAGCAGGGCGTCGAGCTGCAGGTGGCGGCGCTGGCCCGGGAGGATGTCGACCACTTCCACCGACTGCACGCCACGCACCTCGAACAGGGCGTCGTGCAGCTCTTCGAGCACGGCGGGGCTCAGGGTCGGGGCGTCGATGTAGACGTTCGGCGGGACCATCTCCACGGCATCGAGGTTCAGGTTGCGGGCGCCGAGCAGGGCCAGGACTTCCTGGGTGATGCCGACGCGGTCGATGAAGCTGACGTGGATGCGCATGGGGGGGCAATTATGGCCGAGGGAGGCCGTAGTATGCCTTGGGAGCCGGGGCTAGCCCAATATTGCCGGGGGCGCGTTGCGCCCCTTTCGCGACACAAGGCCGCTCCCACAGGTATCTCACCGCTTATGGATACGGTGCTTTACCTGTGGGAGCGGCCTTGCCGAGGCGTCGGACCGGTCGGAAAGGGCTGCGCAGCAGCCCCAGAGGTCACTCGAGGTGTTCAGGCTTGATCGGGTCGCCCGATTTCACATCCAGCTTGGTGCGAATGTCTTCGAACATGTAGTCATACAGCTTGTGCGGCGAACCGAGGTTCTCGAACTTCTTCGGCGCTGGCAGGTACGACTGGGCCTTGCGGCTCAACTGCATCAGAAAGCTCGGCAACACCTGGTCCTTGGCCAGGAAGAATTTCTCATCGACGGTCTTGCCCTCGATGTGGCCGTGCATGCGGAACTGGATACCTCTGCCTTCCTTGGGGTCGGTCGCCGCCTCGTATTCGATATTGAGGTCGTAGCTGTGGTCGTTCGTGTTCAGCGCGGTGCGCTCAATGTGTACATGACCGGGCGCGTACTGGGCCATGGCGAGTCCTCCGGAAGGTTGAAAACGGCGGGCGCCAGGCACCCGCCAACTGCATTCAACGGTAGCTGATACCGGGCTTGGCGGTGGAAACCCGCGTGCCGGCGGTGCCCTTGACGATGTCCTCGATGTTCTCCAGCGAGCTGATCACCGCCACCTTGCCGGTGTGGCGGGCGAAATCGCAGGCGGCCTGGACCTTCGGCCCCATGGAGCCTGCAGCGAAACCGAGCTTCTCGAGCTCGTCAGGATGGGCCTGGGCGATGGCCTTCTGGGTCGGCTTGCCGAAATCGATGTAAGCCGCGTCGACGTCGGTGGCGATGATCAGCAGGTCGGCTTCCAGCTGTTCGGCCAGCAGCGCCGAGCACAGGTCCTTGTCGATCACCGCCTCGATGCCCTTGAGCTTGCGGTTCTCGTCGTACATGGTGGGGATGCCGCCGCCGCCGGCGCAGATCACGATGCTGCTCTTCTCCAGCAGCCACTTGATCGGGCGGATCTCGAAGATGCGCTTGGGTTTCGGGCTGGCCACCACGCGGCGGTACTTGTCGCCGTCGGGCTTGACCACCCAGCCTTTTTCCTTGGCCAGGCGTTCGGCCTCGTCCTTGGCGTAGACCGGGCCGATGAACTTGGTCGGATCCTTGAACGCCGGGTCGTTGGCGTCCACTTCCACCTGGGTGAGCAGGGTGGCGAACGGCACCTCGAAGGCCAGCAGGTTGCCCAGTTCCTGTTCGATCATGTAGCCGATCATGCCTTCGGTCTCGGCACCGAGCACGTCCAGCGGATAGGCTTCATCCGGCTTGTACGACAGCCCCTGCAGCGACAGCAGGCCGACCTGCGGGCCGTTGCCGTGGGCGATGACCAGTTCGTTGCCGGGATGGATCTTGGCGATCTGCTCGGTGGCAGTGCGGATATTGGCGCGCTGGTTGTCGGCGGTCATCGGCTCGCCGCGGCGCAGCAGGGCGTTGCCGCCCAATGCAACAACGATACGCATGGGGAATGTCCTTTCGTGGAAAACCTGTAATCGTGGGAGCGGGCTTGACCCGCGATGGCGTCGGACCAGGTAACGATGCCATCGCGGCTGGCGCTATCGCGGGGCAAGCCCGCTCCCACCGAGGAACCCTACATGGCCATCAAAGGTCAGCCAGGGTCGACACCAGGATCGCCTTGATCGTGTGCATGCGGTTTTCCGCCTGCTCGAAGGCGATGCACGCTGGCGACTCGAACACGTCATCGGTCACTTCGATGCCGTTGGCCAGGTCCGGATACTGCTCGGCGATCTGCTTGCCGACCTTGGTCTCGGAGTTGTGGAACGCCGGCAGGCAGTGCATGAACTTGGTGCGTGGATTGCCGGTGGCTTTCATCAGCTCCTTGTTCACCTGGTAGGGCTTGAGCAGTTTGATGCGCTCGCCCCAGGCTTCGATTGGCTCACCCATCGACACCCAGACGTCGGTGTGGACGAAGTCTACGCCCTTGACCGCGGCTTTCGGGTCTTCGGTCAGGGTGATGCGCGCGCCGCTTTCCTCGGCGTACTTGTGGCAGCGCTCGACCAGGTCGTCATGGGGCCACAGGGCCTTGGGCGCGGCGATGCGCACGTCCATGCCGAGCTTGGCGCCGATCAGCAGCAGCGAGTTGCCCATGTTGTTGCGGGCATCGCCCAGGTAGGCGTAGCTGATGTCGTGCAGCGGCTTGTCGCTGTGCTCACGCATGGTCAGCACGTCGGCGATCATCTGGGTCGGGTGGTATTCGTCGGTCAGGCCGTTGAACACCGGAACACCGGCGAACTTGGCCAGTTCCTCGACGATCTCCTGCTTGAAGCCACGGTACTCGATGGCGTCATACATGCGCCCGAGCACGCGGGCGGTGTCCTTCATGCTCTCCTTGTGGCCGATCTGCGAGGAGTTGGGGTCGATATAGGTGACGTTGGCGCCCTGGTCGTAGGCGGCGACTTCGAAGGCGCAGCGGGTGCGGGTCGAGGTCTTCTCGAAGATCAGGGCGATGTTGTTGCCCTTCAGGTGCTGCTGCTCGGTGCCGGTGTACTTGGCGCGCTTGAGGTCGCGGGACAGGTCCAGCAGGTAGCGCAGCTCGCGGGTGCTGTGATGTTCGAGGCTGAGCAGGTTGCGGTTGTGGATGTTGAACGCCATGACGGTTCTCCTTGGATTCGGTGAGGTATCCGGCCGCTGCCTCGTGGGCGCGGCCGGTTTCGATGGGCGTTAGTAGTCGATAGGGTCGCGCACGATCGGGCAGGTCATGCAGTGGCCGCCGCCGCGGCCCCGGCCCAGCTCGCCGGCGCTGATGGTGATGACCTCGATCCCGGCCTTGCGCAGCAGGGTGTTGGTGTAGGTGTTGCGGTCGTAGCCGATGACCACGCCGGGCTCCACGGCCACCACGTTGTTGCCGTCATCCCATTGTTCGCGCTCGGCGGCGAAGCTGTTGCCGCCGGTCTCGACCACGCGCAGCTTGACCCCCAGGTGCTCGCCGACCACTTCGATGAACGACTTGTTCTCGCGGCGCACGTCCATGCCATACGGCTTGCTTTCGTCGGGACGGATGATGAACGGCACGATCTCCTTGACCACTTCCGGGAAGACCGTCACCAGGTCGCGGTCGCAGAAGCTGAACACGGTGTCCAGGTGCATCGCGGCGCGGGATTTCGGCAGGCCGGCGACGATAACTTTTTCCACCGCGCCCTTGGCGAACAGGTTCTGTGCCAGTTGGCCGATGGCCTGGCGCGAGGTGCGCTCGCCCATGCCGATGAGCACGACGCCCTTGCCGATCGGCATCACGTCGCCGCCTTCGAGGGTGGCGTTGCCATGGTCCTTGTCCGGATCGCCGTACCAGACCTGGAAGTCGGCGTTGGTGAACTCCTTGTGGAACTTGTAGATGGCGGTGGTCAGCAGGGTTTCCTGGCGTCGCGCCGGCCAGTACATCGGGTTGAGCGTCACGCCGCCGTAGATCCAGCAGGTGGTGTCGCGGGTGAACTGGGTGTTGGGCAGCGGCGGCAGGATGAAGCTGGAGTGGCCCAGGTAGTCGTTGTACATCTTGACCACGCTGGCGCCTTCGCTTTCCGGCAGGTCCTGGCCGGCCACGCCGCCGATCAGGAACTCGGCCAGGTGACGTGGCTCGAGGCCTTCGAGCCAGCTGCGCACTTCATTGGTGAGGCCGACGCCGACGGTGTCGGAGGTGATCTTGCGGTCGAGAATCCACTTCAGTGCGTCGGGCTGCTGGACGATGTCGGTCAGCAGGTTGTGCATCTCCAGCACATCGACGCCGCGCTCGCGCATCTTGGTGACGAAGTCGAAGTGGTCGCGCTTGGCCTGGTCGACCCAGATCACGTCGTCGAACAGCAGTTCGTCGCAGTTGCTCGGGGTCAGGCGCTTGTGCGCCAGGCCCGGGCTGCAGACCATCACTTTGCGCAGCTTGCCGGCTTCGGAATGGACGCCGTATTTCTGTTTCTCAGTGGACATGGTGAATCCTCCTGTAAAGCGAAGACGTGGGGTTCAGAGAGTCAGGAAGCCGTCGTACAGGCCATAGGCCGCCACCAGGGCGCCCGCGACCACGGCGGCGAAGATCAGTTTTTCCACGCTGGTGAAGATCGGTTGGCCGACCTCGCGCTTGGCCTTGGCGAACAGGATCGCGCCAGGGGCGTAGAGCAGGGCCGAGAGCAGCAGGTATTTCACGCCGCCGGCGTACAGCAGCCAGATCGCGTAGAGCAGGGCGATGCCGCCGATGATCAGGTCTTTCTTGCGTTCGGCCAGGGCCTGTTCGTAGGTTTCGCTGCGCCAGGCCAGCAGGAAGGCATAGGCCGCCGACCACAGGTAGGGCACCAGGATCATCGAGGTGGCGAGGTAGATCAGCGACAGGTAGGTGCTGTTGGAGAACAGGGTGATGACCAGGAAGATCTGCACCATGGCGTTGGTCAGCCACAGGGCGTTGGCCGGCACATGGTTGGCGTTCTCGCGGCGCAGGAACTCCGGCATGGTGTGGTCCTTGGCGGCGGCGAACATGATCTCGGCGCAAAGCAGCACCCACGACAGCAGGGCGCCCAGCAGCGAGATGATCAGGCCGACGCTGATCAGCACCGCGCCCCAGTGGCCGACCACGTGTTCCAGCACCGCGGCCATCGACGGGTTCTGCAGCTTGGCCAGCTCCGGCTGGGTCATCACGCCCAGCGACAGCACGTTGACCAGCACCAGGAACAGCAGCACGGTGACGAAGCCGATGACCGTGGCCTTGCCGACGTCGGAGCGTTTTTCTGCACGGGAAGAGAAGATGCTCGCGCCTTCGATGCCGATGAACACCCACACGGTTACCAGCATCATGTTGCGCACCTGGTTCATCACGCTGCCCAGCTCCGGCGTGCCGACGGCCCAGATGTCGGCGGTGAATACGTCGAGCTTGAAGGCGAACAGGCAGATCAGCGCGAACAACGCCAGCGGCACGACCTTGGCCACGGTGGTGACCAGGTTGATGAAGGCGGCTTCCTTGATGCCGCGCAGCACCAGGAAGTGCACGGCCCACAGCAGGATCGAAGCACCGATCACCGCCGCCGGGGTGTTGCCTTCACCGAATACCGGGAAGAAATACCCCAGGGTGCTGAACAGCAGCACGAAGTAGCCGACGTTGCCCAGCCAGGCACTGATCCAGTAGCCCCAGGCCGAAGAGAAGCCCATGTAGTCGCCGAAACCGGCCTTGGCGTAGGCGTACACCCCGCCGTCAAGATCGGGCTTGCGGTTGGCCAGGGTCTGGAAGACGAAGGCGAGGGTGAGCATGCCCACCGCGGTGATGGCCCAGCCGATCAGCACGGCGCCGACGCCAGCGCTGGCGGCCATGTTCTGGGGCAACGAGAAGATCCCGCCACCGATCATCGAGCCGACGACAAGTGCAACGAGTGCACCTAGTTTTAGTTTTCCGGGAGAATCAGACATTTAACGACTCCGTACCAGGAGAAAGTTGACCTCAGAATAAATCTGACGCCTGGATCATTCGCTGACTTAGATCAGTTCATGCCCGCATGAAGATCAGAAAAATCCTTCACGCGCCTCCTGGAGGATGCCGACAGCTCTGACGCAGGCCTTGTGCGCTGGCACCTCCATGCCTTTCTAGAGCAAACGCTCCGTTTCGCCTGCGAACTGAGAAGTTAGTCCGTTTTGCGGTTTTCGCAAATTTTTCACAGCAAATAGCGACGGGTTTAGACGATCCGCAAAGTAGTCGACTAATGTGGTTTTTATTAAGGTGTCGGTATAGACAGCATGGTTATGAGTGTTATAGGTTTAATGGCTTTATTTGATAAAAAACTTGTAACAATAGTGTCGGCCAATACGTTCACGCGCGCCCGCGCACGAGGAGTCCTATGAGCGAACCGGGACAGAAACTGCGCCTAGGTGCGCTGATCGCGCTGGTGGTCGGCTCGATGATCGGTGGCGGGATCTTCTCGTTGCCGCAGAACATGGCGGCCCGCGCCGATGTCGGGGCGGTGCTGATCGGCTGGGGCATCACCGCGGTGGGGATGCTGGCGCTGGCCTTCGTCTTCCAGACCCTGGCCAACCGCAAGCCGGAGCTGGACTCCGGGGTGTACGCCTACGCCAAGGCCGGCTTCGGCGACTACATGGGCTTTTCTTCCGCGTGGGGCTACTGGATCAGTGCCTGGCTGGGTAACGTCGGCTACTTCGTGTTGCTGTTCAGTACCCTGGGCTTCTATTTCCCGGTGTTCGGCGAAGGCAACACGCCGGTGGCCATCGGCTGCGCCTCGCTGCTGCTGTGGGCGGTGCATTTCCTGGTGCTGCGCGGCATCAAGGAGGCCGCCTTCATCAACCAGGTGACCACCGTGGCCAAGGTCGTGCCGCTGCTGATGTTCATCGTCATCGCCGCCTTCGCCTTTCGCGCCGACATCTTTACCCGCGACATCTGGGGCCTGAGCAATCCGCAGTTCGGCAGCGTGCTGGAGCAGGTGCGCAACATGATGCTGGTGACGGTGTTCGTGTTCATCGGCATCGAGGGCGCGAGTGTCTATTCGGGGCGGGCGCTGCATCGCTCGGACGTGGGCAAGGCCACCGTGGTCGGTTTTCTCGGCGTGCTGGCGCTGCTGGTGCTGGTCAACGTGCTGTCGCTGGGGGTGATGACCCAGCCGGAGCTGGCTGGCTTGCAGAACCCCTCCTTGGCGTCGGTGCTGGAGCATATCGTCGGGCCCTGGGGGGCGCTGTTGATCAGCATCGGCCTGGCGGTATCGCTGCTGGGTGCACTGCTGTCGTGGGCGCTGCTGTGCGCCGAGATCCTCTACGCCACCGCCCGGGACAAGACCATGCCGCGCTTCCTGGCGCGGGAGAACGCCAACCAGGTGCCGGCCAACGCGCTGTGGCTGACCAATGTGATGATCCAGGGTTTCCTGCTGATCACCCTGTTCTCGGCGGGGACCTACACCAGCCTGATCTACCTGGCGTCATCGATGATCCTGGTGCCGTACTTCTGGTCGGCGGCCTATGCCGTGCTGCTGGCCTGCCGTGGTGAAGGTTACCAGGGGCAGGCGGGGCTGCGGCGCAAGGACCTGCTGGTGGCGGCGATCGCGCTGTTGTACGCGGTCTGGCTGCTGTATGCCGGAGGGCTCAAGTACGTGCTGCTGTCGGCACTGCTGTATGCGCCCGGGGTGATCCTGTTCGCCCGGGCCAAGCATGAGCAGGGGCAGGTGCTGTTCACCGCGTGGGAGAAATTGATCTTCGCAGCGGTGCTGGCGGGGGCGGGGTTGGCGGCATATGCCCTGTATTCGGGGTTGTTGAGCCTTTGATCTTGCAGGCGCCGTCTCAACGTCGCTGTCTTTTGGCGCCGTGGCGCAAATGAATCAACCTTGCAGTTCGACGGCGCCTGGTGGCGTCGGACGTTCCGGTCGCGACCAGATCCACAGGTTGCCCAGGGTCATGCCGGCGATGGCGAGGAACACCGGCCAGTGGTGTTCGAGGAAGGTCAGCATCAGGCCGGCGCACAGCAGCATGCTGATGGTCGCGCTGACCTTGGCGCGGCGCTGGATCACCTTGCCGTTGCGCCAGTTGTAGAGAATCGGACCGAACAGACGGTGGTTCTCCAGCCACGCGGAAAGGCGCGGCGAGCTGCGGGTCGCGGCCCAGGCGGCGAGGAGGATGAACTCGGTGGTGGGCAGTCCGGGAATGACGATGGCCACGAGGCCGATGCCCAGGCTGACATAGGCCAGGATCGCGTAGAGCAGGCGGGACAGTTTCGAGCGGGCGATTCGGGTCATGGTCTCACTGCAACGGTGTGGCCGCCCGCAGGCGGCCGGATAAAGCGTGTCAGGCCAGCGCTGCATCGGCGGCGTAGGCATGCTTGAGCAGCTCGGTGAAGCGCTCGAAGGCGGCGACCGCGCCACGCTCGGCGGCGGCGTCTTCCTCGGGCGACAGCTCCAGGCTGTCGAGGATGCGGGTGAACTGCTTCCAGCCTTCGGCACGGCCACCGGCCGGCTCGCCCAGGTGACGGGCACCGAAGGTCTCGGACAGCTCCAGGGCCACGGCGCGCTTGATCAGGAACGCGGCACCCAGTTTGGAGCCTTCGGAGACGAAGATCCAGCCCAGGGCCTCGCCCAGGCTTGGCTTGCCCAGGGCGCCGGCGAAGGGCGCGGGTACTTCGGTGTCGAGGTCGGCCAGGTCCAGGCGGGCCTGTTCGGCGCGGCAGCGCGCGGCGAGGTCCGGCACGATGGCGATCAGTTGCGGGTCGGTGTACAGCGCCTGCAGCTCGGACTGGAACAGGTACTGGGCAACCACGAAGCGGGCGAAGCTTTCACGGCTGTCGAACGGCTTGTGCGATTTGACCAGGGCGTCCAGCTCGGTGTGCGGGGCGTGGGTGACCTGGTTCAGGCGCTGGGAGCGCAGGGCGGCGCGTTCGGTGGAAGGGGCGGTCATGGAGGCATCCTTGGAAAATGGGGCTGTCTAGTGACAAGACGAAAGAGAAGACGCGGGACAGTAAAAAAACCTCACCTGCGAAGTGAAATCATTCTCACGATCTAGAGTCGGGGCCATCGCGGGGCTGTGGGAGCGGGCCTGCCCCGCGATGGCGGTGACGTCGATCTCGATCGATCAGATATCCCACACCAGGTTGATGGCGAAGTTGCGTCCCGGCGCGGTCAGGCGATCCAGGTTGGCCGGCTGGGTGACGGCGGCTTCGCTCACGCCGGTGTTGTTGCCGACGCTGGCGTACTTGCGCACGTCATCCCACTGCCAGTATTTCTTGTCGGTCAGGTTGTACAGGCCGCCGTTGATGGTCAGGTCGTCGGTAATCCGGTAGAAGCCGGTCAGGTCGAGCACGCCGTAGCCCGGTGTGCGGAACTCCGAGCTGGAGCCGTCGGGCGCGAAGAACTGGGTGTCGTCCACGCGGTTCTTGCGCTTGACCACCGTCCAGCTCAGTTGAGTGCCATAGTCGATCTGCTCGTAGCCCAGGCCGAACACGCCTGTCAGGGGGTTGACGCTGTTGAGTGGTTGGCCGGTGTCATTGTTTCGGCCATAGGCGTAGGCCACCGACGCGATGGAGTACAGGCCTTCGGGCGCGCCGAAACGGTCGAGGTTCAGGCGGCCCTTGACTTCCGCGCCCTTGATGGTGGCGTGCTTGATGTTGTTGGCTTGGAACGTCGAGCCCAGGTTGGTGGACTGCACGGCATCTTCGTTGATGAAGTCGCGATACTTGTTGTAGAACACCGCCACGTCGAAGCTGCCAGCGTCGAAATTGCCGCGCAGTCCGGTCTCGTAGCTCTTGCTCTTTTCCGGCTCCAGGCTCGAGTTGGGCTCTACCACATAGCCGCCCGCGAGGTTCTCGAAACGCCCGTACAGAGCCTTGGCCGTCGGGGTGCGGAAACCTTCGGCATACTGGCCGTACCAGATGTAGTGATCATTGAAGGCATAGGTGACGCCGAGCTTGGGCGAAACGCGATGCCATTTTTTCGCCGAGTCATCCACGTTGCTTGCAGGGGTGGTGGCGCCGTTCTGCAGTCCCAGCAGGTACTCGTCGGTCATGTGCGGATCGAGCCGGGTGTAGTCGTAACGAAGGCCCGGCAGGAAGGTCCACTGGTTCCAGCGGATTTCGTCCTGGGCGAACAGGCTGTAAGTGTCGACGGTCGGGTCCGGGAAGTCACTTACGCGTGCCTGGGTGTCGTCCGTGCTGATTTGGCCAATGGCGCGGCAGCTGCCGCCGACATTGAGGCAGGTGCCGGTGCCACTGCGTGCTCCGGTGATCTTCTCGCGCTTGAGCGTGGTGCCGTACGTCAGCAGGTGCTCGGTCGAGCCGATGTCGAAGGCCTTGTCCAGTTGCGCGTCGAACACCCACTGGCGGTCCTTGTAGGTGGTCTGGCGATCGCGGTCGACCTGCCGGCCCCGGGCGAAGTAGAGCTCTTCGGTGGTCTGGTCGGTCTTGGCGATCTGGTAGTTCAGGCTCCACTTCACGTTGTCGGCCAGCAGGCTGTCGAGGCCAAATTGATGATTGATGCCGAAGCGCTCACGGGTAACGGTGTCGTTTCCCTGGCGCGCGCGATAGGAGTTCATCGCAGGGAAGCCGGGAATGAATGGACCGCCGACGGCGCTCAGCACATTCTGGTCGCGGTCGTCCTTGTAGCGCTCGTAGGTCAGCCCCAGTCGAGCGTCCTCGGCATAGTTCCAGCCCAGCTTGGCCAGCACGTTGGTGGTGCGCACGTCCTCGGGGTTGGCGGCGGTGCGTGACAGGCCGGTACCACCGTGCCCACCGTACGAATCGGTTTCGTGGCCGTTGCGCTGGCTCAGGTGCAACAGACCGTCGAAGTCCGCCTGGCGCCCGGCGACGGTGGCGGATGTCAGCCAGCTTTCATCGGCCGAACTGTAGCCGGTCTTCAGACGCGCGCCGACATCTTTGCCGGGCTTGATGATGTCCTCCGGGTCCAGGGTGAAGTAGCTCACCGCGCCGCCAATGGCATTGCTGCCGTACAGCACCGATGCCGGACCGCGCAGAATCTCCACGCGCTTGACGATCTCCGGGTCGACGTAGTTGCGCTGGGTCTGGGCATAGGGACCATAGAAGAAACTGTCGGGAATCGACACGCCGTCCACCTGGGTCAGTACCCGGTCGCCATCGATACCGCGGATGTTGTAGCCGTTCAGGCCGCTGCGCTGGCCGGTGCCGGACACCGAGACGCCGGGCTCGTAGCGCACCAGTTGCTTGATGTCGTTGACGTTCTGCCGATCCAGCTGCTCACGGGTCTGAACGCTGACGGTGCTCGGCACCTGGCTGACATCCTGGGCGCTGCGGGTGGCGCTGACGGTCACCTGTTGCAGGGCGATGGCGTTGCCGGCGGACTGGCGCTCGAGCACCACGTTGCCGTTGCCGATCTTGCGGTAGCCCAGGCCGGTGCCGCGCAGCAGGCGTTGCAGCGCCATCTCCGGGGGCAGCGAGCCCTGCACGCCCGGCGAGGCCACGCCGTCGGCCAGCTCGGCGCTGAAGCCGACCTGCCAGCCAGTCACCTTGCTGAAGGCGTTGATGGCCTCGACCAGCGGCTGCTGGGTGATGGCGAAGCGGTAGTCGCCCATGCGCGGGCTGCTGGCCTGGGCCGGTTCCACGGCCAGCGCCGGCAGGCTGCAGGCGCCGCTGGCGAGCAGGGCCAGGGTCAGCAGGGACAATTGCCCGCGACGGCGGGAAGAAGTGGACGGGCGGGTCTGACCTGTGGGCATCGAAAGCGCTCCCTGTCGCGCGTGAGTTATAGGCGGTGCTTGTTCTCGCTTTCGAACGAGAATCAATCGTATTGGCTATAACGAGACGGGCGAGCCAGGGCGATCGCGTAAAAAAACTTACCGGGTCAGTTGAGAATCACCACGGCTGGGTACTCGTGCAGTTGCGCCGAGGTGATATGGGCGAGGGCGCGCAGGGTTTCCAGCGGCTGGTCGAGACGGTAGTTGCCGGTGACCGCGACCTGCTCCAAGTGGGCGTTGCGGTTGATGATCCAACCCGGGTAGTAGCGGCGGACCTCCGCGAGCACCTGGCTCAGCGGGCAGTTCTCGAACACCAGGCGGCCTTCGATCCAGGCCAGGTCCTTGCTCATGTCGGGGCGCTGGCGCTGGCCGAAGCCCTTGGGGCCGACGCTGATGCTGTCGCCGGCGCTCAGGCGGATGCGCTGGTCGCTCGCGGCCTGCAGGTCGACATCGCCGCGCTGCACCCGCACCTGGGCCTCGCCATCGAGGTAGCGCACGGCGAAGTCGGTGTCGCGCACGCTGGCGCGCAACGGGCCGGCCTGGACTTCCAGGGGCGGCTGGCTGGTATTGGATACCTGGAAGTACGCCTCGCCCTGCAGCAGGCGGGCGACCTTGCGGCCCTCGCGCTCGTCGCTGGCGAAGGCCGAGTTGGTGTTGAGCAGCACCTTGGCGCCCGGGTCCAGTTCCAGGCGCTGGCGTTCGCCGACCACGGTCAGGTGGTCGGCCTGCAGGCGCACCGGCAGGTTGCCGAAGGTGAACAGCCCGACCAGCAGCACGGCGGCGGTGGCCAGCGGCTTCCAGTGGCTGCGCAGGCGCCCGGCGAGCGAGCGCTTGCGCCTGTGTTGCAACTGGCCGGCGGCCTGGCGTAGCGAGGCGCCGTTCCACAGCGCTTCGGCCTCGACATAGGCCTCGGCGTTCTCCGGCTCGGCCCCCAGCCAGTGCTCGAAGGCGCGGGTATCCTCCTCGCTGGCGCACTGCAGGCGGATCAACCAGTCCAGTGCCTCCTCGCGGGCACGGGCGCGGGCATCAGGCTCGGCGGGTGACGGGCGAGGGGTGGGGCGGTCGGTCACGGGGGATCCTTGCGAGGGGCTTTTTTTGCGCATGATCAGTGCAGACCCGGTCCATGGCAAGGGCTTTGCGCGGGTCAGCGGCGAGCGGTCGCATCACTGGTGGCGATCGGCCACGCCCATGCAGATGGCCATGATCAGCTTCAGCTCTTTCTGCACCGTGCTGGCCGAGACCTTCAACTGGTCGGCGATTTCCAGATAGCTGGCGCCGTGCAGGCGGCTGAGGATGAAGATGCGCTGCTGGCGTTCGCTGAGCTGGCCGAGGCTGACGCTCAGGTGCTTGAGCAGTTGCTCGGCGTGGGCGGCGTCCTCGCTGCTGGCCGAGGGCGCGGCGACATTGTGCAGGACCTGTTCGGGCACATCGTCCACCAATGTGCGCGCCTGCACCCGACGTGCCCGCAGGTGGTCCAGGGCCAGGTTGCGGGCGGTCTGGAAGACGAAGGGTTCGAGGTGCTCGATCGGTCGCTCGCCCAGGGCGCGGGTGACCCGCAGGTAGGTTTCCTGCAGCAGGTCCTCGGCGGTGCTGGGGTTGCCCACCATGCGCTGCAGGGTGCGCAGCAGGGAGAGGCGCTGGGTGAGGAACACTGAGTTGAACCGGGACTGACTCACGGGGAAACCTGGTCGCTTTTCGGGTGAATGATAATGCTTATCATCCATGCTTCAGGTCAAGCGCGGAAATGTCACGAACAGGTAAATATTGCGGTTAACGCGATCCCTGTAGGAGCGGCCTTGTGCCGCGAAAGGGCCGCTCCTACATGGGATCGCGTAAGACTTCACCTGGCGTTGAACAACGCCAGGCAGTTGTCCAGCATGCGATTGGAGAAGCCCCATTCGTTGTCGTACCACGCCAGCACCTTGAGCATGCGCCCGTTGGCGCGGGTGTGGTTGGCGTCGAAGATCGACGACAGCGGGTTGTGGTTGAAGTCGCACGACACCAGCGGCAGGGCGTTGTAGCCCAGCACCCGCGAGTGGCGGCTGGCCTCGAGGAACAGCTGGTTGACCTCGTCGGTGCTGGCCTCGCGCTTGAGGTTGACCGTGAGGTCGACCAGCGACACGTTGATCACCGGTACCCGCACGGCCATGCCGGTGAGCTTGCCGGCCAGTTCCGGCAGCACCAGGCCCACCGCCTCGGCGGCGCCGGTCTTGCTCGGGATCATCGACTGGGTGGCCGAGCGGGCGCGGTACGGGTCGCCGTGGTAGACGTCGGTTAGCACCTGGTCGTTGGTGTAGGCATGGATGGTGGTCATCAGGCCTTGCTCGATGCCGAACTCGCGGTGCAGCACCTGGGCGATCGGCGCCAGGCAGTTGGTGGTGCACGAGGCGTTGGAGATGATCTGGTGCGAGGCGCGCAGCACGTCGTGGTTGACCCCGTATACCACGGTGGCATCGGCGCCCTTGGCCGGCGCGCTGACGATCACCTTGGCGGCGCCGGCCGTCAGGTGGGCGGCGGCCTTGGCGCGTTCGGTGAACAGCCCGGTGCACTCGAACACCACGTCGATGGCCAGGGTCTTCCAGGGCAGTTCGGCGGGGTTGCGGATGGCGCTGACGGCGATGCGGTCGCCGTTGACGGTGAGGCTTTCGTGGTCGGCCTCGACACTGGCGTCGAAAATGCCGTGGACGCTGTCGTACTTGAGCAGGTGGGCGTTCATCGCGCTGTCGCCCAGGTCGTTGATGGCGACGACCTGCAGGTCCTGGCGGTAGCCCTGCGTGTACAGTGCGCGCAGGACATTGCGTCCGATGCGGCCGAATCCGTTGATGGCGATGCGTAGGGTCATGGCGTTACCTCTGGCAGTCGGGTGAAGCCTGTGGCACAAAGAGCAGCTTCACTGAAACGGTTTTGTTGTTGGAATTACAAGATTATTCACCGAGAGATAGAAAACAAGCCTTTTTACTGGCAGTATTTTGTTTAAACATACAACGAGTGGTCGGGTCAGCCCCATTTCGAACGGTCCAGGCACCTTTTTCTAGAGCCTAGGTCGCAATCGTTTGGAGGGGAAATGGCCAGTGGAGGCCGCCCCACAGTTAGCCTGGAGTCCAGTACATGCATCCGCGCATCCTTGAGGTCACCGAACGGCTGATCGCCCGCAGCCGCCGTACCCGTGAACGCTACCTTGAGCTGATCCGTGGGGCGGCCAGTGACGGACCCATGCGCGCCAGCCTGCAGTGCGCCAACTTCGCCCATGGCGTGGCCGGCTGTGGCGGCGAGGACAAGCAGACCCTGCGCCTGATGAACGCCGCCAACGTGGCCATCGTCTCGGCCTACAACGACATGCTCTCGGCGCACCAGCCGTACCAGCACTTCCCCGAGCAGATCAAGCAGGCCCTGCGCGAAGTCGGCTCGGTCGGCCAGTTCGCCGGCGGCGTGCCGGCCATGTGCGATGGCGTGACCCAGGGCGAGCCGGGCATGGAGCTGGCCATCGCCAGCCGCGAGGTGATCGCCATGTCCACCGCCATCGCCCTGTCGCACAACATGTTCGACGCCGCCCTGATGCTGGGCATCTGCGACAAGATCGTTCCCGGCCTGATGATGGGCGCGTTGCGTTTCGGCCACCTGCCGACCATCTTCGTGCCGGGCGGGCCGATGGTCTCGGGCATCTCCAACAAGGAGAAGGCTGATGTGCGCCAGCGCTACGCCGAGGGCAAGGCCACCCGCGAGCAACTGCTCGAATCGGAAATGAAGAGCTACCACGGCCCGGGCACCTGCACTTTCTACGGCACCGCCAACACCAACCAGCTGGTGATGGAGGTGATGGGCCTGCACTTGCCGGGCGCCTCGTTCGTCAACCCGTACACGCCGCTGCGCGATGCCCTCACCGCCGAAGCCGCGCGCCAGGTCACGCGCATGACCAAGGCCAGCGGCAACTTCATGCCCATCGGCGAGATCGTCGACGAAAAGGCGCTGGTCAACTCGATCGTCGCCCTGCACGCCACCGGCGGCTCGACCAACCACACCCTGCACATCCCGGCCATCGCCCAGGCCGCCGGCATCCAGCTGACCTGGCAGGACATGGCCGACCTGTCCGAGGTGGTGCCGACGCTGTCCCACGTCTATCCCAACGGCAAGGCCGACATCAACCACTTCCAGGCCTCCGGCGGCATGGCGTTCCTCATTCGCGAGCTGCTCGACGCAGGCCTGCTGCACGAGGATGTCAATACCGTGGCCGGGCATGGCCTGCGCCGCTATACCCAGGAGCCGTTCCTCGAGGATGGCCAACTGGTGTGGCGCGAAGGGCCGAAGGACAGCCTCGACGAAAGCATCCTGCGCCCGGTGGCGCGGCCGTTCTCCGCCGAGGGCGGCCTGCGGGTCATGGAGGGCAACCTCGGACGCGGCGTGATGAAGGTGTCGGCGGTGGCGCCGGAGCATCGCGTGGTCGAGGCGCCTGCCCGGGTGTTCCACGACCAGCAGGCGCTGGCCGATGCGTTCAAGGCCGGCGAACTGGAGCGCGACTTCGTCGCCGTGGTGCGCTTCCAGGGACCGCGTTGCAACGGCATGCCCGAGCTGCACAAGCTGACACCGTTCCTCGGCGTGCTGCAGGACCGCGGCTTCAAGGTGGCGCTGGTTACCGACGGGCGCATGTCCGGCGCCTCGGGCAAGATCCCGGCGGCCATCCACGTGTGCCCGGAAGCCTTCGACGGCGGCCCGCTGGCGCGGGTGCGCGATGGTGATATCGTGCGCGTCGATGGTGCCGAAGGCACGCTGCGGATCATGGTCCCGGCCGAGGAACTGGCCAGCCGTGAGCTGCCCGAGCCGCCCACGGGCAACGACCTGGGCTGCGGGCGCGAGCTGTTCGGCTTCATGCGCGTGGCGTTCAGTTCCGCCGAACAGGGCGCGAGCGCCTTCACCTCGGCCCTGGAGAACCTCAAATGAAGGCCTTGCTGGTCGGCGACATCGGTGGCACCAACGCACGTTTTGCCTTGTGGCGCGACAACGAGCTGCAGGCGGTCCAGGTGCTGGCCACCGCCGACTACACCAGCCCCGAGCAGGCCATCGAGGCCTACCTCGCCGACCAGGGCATCGCCCGTGGCGGCCTGGCGGCGGTGTGCCTGGCGGTGGCCGGTCCCGTGGACGGCGACGAATTCCGCTTCACCAACAACCACTGGCGCCTGAGCCGCAGCGCGTTCTGCCAGACGCTGCAGGTCGAGCGCCTGCTGCTGATCAACGATTTTTCCGCCATGGCCCTGGGCATGACCCGGCTGCGCGACGGTGAGTTCCGCGAGGTCTGCGCAGGCCTCGCCGACACGTCGCGTCCGGCGCTGGTGATCGGCCCCGGCACCGGCCTGGGCGTGGGCAGCCTGCTGCGCCTGAGCGAGCACTGGCTGGCGCTGCCGGGGGAGGGCGGGCATGTCGACCTGCCGGTGGGCAATGCCCGCGAGGCGGCGATCCACCAGGAGATTCACCGGCAGATCGGCCATGTCAGCGCCGAGACGGTGCTCAGTGGCGGTGGGCTGGTGCGCTTGTACCAGGCGATCTGCGCGCTCGACGGCGCCACGCCGACGCACAAGACCCCGGCGCAGATCACCGACGCGGCCCTGGCCGGCGAGCCCCGGGCGCTGGCGGTGATCGAGCAGTTCTGCCGCTTCCTCGGGCGGGTGGCGGGCAACAACGTGCTCACCCTGGGCGCCCGGGGTGGGGTCTACATTGTCGGTGGGGTGATTCCGCGTTTCGCCGAGTTGTTCCTGGGCAGCGGATTCGCCGCGAGTTTCGCCGACAAGGGCTGCATGAGTGGTTATTTTGCCGGGGTGCCGGTATGGCTGGTGACGGCGGAGTTTTCCGGGTTGCTGGGGGCCGGGGTGGCCTTGCAGCAAGCGTTGGATCATTGAGCGTCATCGCGGGGCAAGTCGCATCGGCGATTGGCCCTCACAGCAGACACTAAGATCTGCGAAAAACAAGAGGACTGACCATTGTGACCACTGCCGGCAAATCGATCCTGATGGTCGACGACGACCAGGACATCCGCGAACTGTTGCAGACCTACCTCGCCCGCTGCGGCCTGCAGGTCCATGCCGAGCCCGACGGCCAGGGCTTTCGCCGCGCCCTGGACGCCAACCCCTATGACCTGGTGATCCTCGACGTGATGCTACCCGACGAGGACGGCTTCAGCCTGTGCCGCTGGGTCCGCCAGCACCCGCGCCAGGCGCGGGTGCCGATCATCATGCTGACCGCGAGCTCCGACGAGGCCGACCGGGTCATCGGCCTGGAGCTGGGCGCCGACGACTACCTCGGTAAGCCCTTCAGCCCGCGTGAGCTGCAAGCCCGCATCAAGGCCCTGCTGCGCCGCGCCGATTTTGGCCAGGCAGCGCCGGCCAGCGCGGTGCTGGCCTTCGACGACTGGCGCCTGGACACGGTCAGCCATCGCCTGTTCCACCGCGATGGCGAGGAGGTGATCCTCTCCGGCGCCGACTTTGCCTTGCTCAAGCTGTTCCTCGACCACCCGCAGCAGATCCTCGACCGTGACACCATCGGCAACGCCACCCGCGGGCGCGAGCCGATGCCGCTGGACCGTATCGTCGACATGGCGGTCAGCCGCCTGCGCCAGCGCCTGCGCGACACGGAAAAACCCCCTCGGCTGATCCGCACCGTGCGCGGCAGCGGCTACCTGCTGGCGGCCAATGTCTGCCCGGCCTAGCGAGCGCCGCTGGCGCCTGCTGCCGCGCTCGCTGCTGGGGCGCATGCTGCTGCTCACCTTGCTGGTAGTGTTGTTGGCCCAGGGTCTGTCGAGCCTGATCTGGGTGGCGCAATTGCGCGCCAGCCAGCTGCAGGGCCTGCGCGCCAGTGCCGGCAGCCTGGCCCATTCGATGAGTGCCAGCGTCAGCTACTTCCGTTCGCTGCCGGTGGCCTACCGGCCGATGGTCCTTGACCAGTTGCGCAGCATGGGCGGGACGCGTTTCTTCGTCTCGCTCAACGTCAAGCCGCTGGAGATGCCGGTGCTGCCGATCACCCCGCGCAAGCAGGCGGTGATCGAGGTGTTCCAGCAGGTGTTGCACGAGCGCCTGGGCCAGCAGCTGGAGATCTCCGTCGAATTCGTCAGCCCTGACGACCTGCGGATCTTCAACAGCGGCCTGAAACTCGATGAGCTGCCTCGCTCGTGGGCGCATTACTCGTTGACCCTGGAGCCGCTCAACCCACCGGTACTGGTGACCCAGATCCGCCTGGGCGAGGGCGAGTGGCTGTATATCGCCTCGCTGCTACCCGAGCCCTACACCAGCCTTGAGGCTGAGCGCCTGCCGCGCCAGCAGATCGGCTTCATCGCCATGACCACCGCCCTGCTGTTGCTGTTCATCGGCCTGTTGGTGCACTGGCAGAGCCGGCCGCTCAAGCGCCTGGCGCGGGCGGCGCGGGAAATGTCGCTGGGCGCCGACGTGGCCCCGGTGGCCGAGGGCGGCGGCAGTGAAGTGGTCGAGGTGGGGCGGGCGTTCAACAGCATGCGCGAGCGCATCAGCCGTTACCTCACCGAGCGCTCCCAGTTGTTCAGCGCCATTTCCCATGACCTGCGTACGCCGATCACGCGCCTGCGCCTGCGGGTCGAGCTGCTCGAGGACGAGAAGCTGCAAGCGAAGTTCAGCCGCGACCTCGACGAGCTGGAACTGCTGGTCAAGGGTGCGTTGCAGTGCGTGAAGGACACCGATATTCACGAGAACATCGAGCCGATCGACCTTAACCAGGTGCTGGAGATGCTCGCCGAACCTTACCTCGGCGACGGCCGCATCACCCTCGAGGGACAGGCGCTGGCGCCGTATCCCGGCAAGTCGCTGGCCCTGCGTCGCTGCATCGGCAACCTGATCGACAACGCCATCAAGTACGGCGAGCGGGCGCACCTGCGGATTCTCGACAGCGCCGAGAGCTTCGTCCTGCAGGTGGACGACCAGGGGCCGGGGGTACCGGAGCAACGTCTTGAGCAGGTGTTCGAGCCGCACTTCCGGCTGGCCGGGCAGCAGCAGGGGTACGGTTTGGGGCTGGGGATCGCGCGCAACATCGCCCACAGCCATGGCGGCGAAGTGAGCCTGTTCAACCTGCGTGAGGGTGGTCTGCGGGTGACCTTGTACCTGCCGCGTACAGCCGAATGAGCCCTTATCGCGGGGCAAGCCCGCTCCCACGCCAACATGCGTGGCCGGCGTGGGAGCGGGCTTGCCCCGCGATAAAGGCTTCGATGTAACGATGTGGTGACAATCGAGCCAGTCTTCGTGACATGTCAGCCAGGACGGCTGACTAGAATCGGCTGACAACAACAAGGAAGACCACGCCCATGGCCAACCGCTGGATCGACTCCCCGACACACCATGCTTGGCTCGACGCCGAGGCCCTGCGCCTGCTCGCCTTCGCCAGGGCTTCGCGCCTGCCCCAGGGATTCGGCAACCTCGACGACGAAGGCCGCCTGCCCCGTTGCGCCTTGGCCGAGACCATGAACACCGCGCGCATGACCCACAGCTTTGTCCTGGCGCATATCCAGGGCGTTCCGGGTTGCCGCGAGCTGGTCGAGCATGGCGTCGAGGCCTTGCTGGGCCCGCTGCGCGACCAGGAGCACGACGGCTGGTACGCCCAGCCTGAAGGCCACGGCGACACCGGCAAGGCCGCCTACCTGCACGCCTTCGTCGCCCTTGCCGCCAGTTCGGCGGTGGTGGCGGGTGTCACACCGGCCCAGGCCCTGCTCGATGCCGTGGTCCGGGTCATCGAGCAGCACTTCTGGTGCGAGGAGGAGGGCGCCCTGCGCGAGTCGTTCTCCCGCGACTGGCGGCAGGGGGAGGCTTACCGTGGCGCCAACAGCAACATGCACGGCGTCGAGGCGTTTCTCGCCCTGGCCGATGTCACCGGCGACGTGCGCTGGCTGGAGCGTTCGCTGCGCATCGTGCAGCGCTTGATCCTGGCCCAGGCCGCCGCCGACGGTTGCCGGGTCACCGAGCATTTCGACGAGCACTGGCAGGCAGTGCCCGACTACAACCGCGACAACCCCGCCGACGGCTTCCGCCCCTACGGCACCACGCCCGGTCATGCCTTCGAATGGGCACGCCTGGTGCTGCACCTGGAAGCGGCCCTGCAACGGGCGCAACTGCCCGCGCCCGAGTCCTTGCTGCGCGCCGCCAGGGGCCTGTTCGACAGCGCCTGCAAGCATGCCTGGCAGGCCGATGGCGCGCCGGGGCTGGTCTACACCCTGGACTGGCGCAACCGCCCGGTGGTGCGCGAGCGCCTGCACTGGGTGCATGCCGAGGCCAGCGCCACCGCCGCGGCCCTGTTGCGGCGTACCGGCGAGGCGCAATACGAACATTGGTATCGCTGCTTCTGGGACTTTATCGCCAGCCACTTCATCGACCGTGGCCACGGTAGCTGGCACCACGAGCTGGACCCGGCGCTGTTGCCCAGTGCGCGGATCTGGGGCGGCAAGCCCGATCTCTACCACGCCTACCAGGCCCTGCTGCTGCCGCGCCTGCCGCTGGCACCGAGCCTGGCCACGGCCCTGGCTATGTAACCAGATGATGACATTCGCGCATCCGTTCGTTACCTGGCGGCGGGCGCGGGCTCCTTACACTCCATGCCATGCAAGCGACAGTCTTGCCTCGCATAACAACAAGAAAGGTATTCCCATGCATTCGACGCTTCGTCTCGCCGCCGCGATCTCCCTCGCCTCACTCTGCTCGCTCAATGCCCATGCCGCCGAATCCAAAGGCAACGTGGAGGTCGTCCATTGGTGGACCTCCGGTGGTGAAAAAGCTGCCGTCGACGTGCTCAAGGCCCAGGTCGAGAAAGATGGCTTCACCTGGAAGGACGGCGCCGTGGCTGGTGGTGGCGGCGCCACCGCGATGACCGTGCTCAAGAGTCGCGCGGTGGCCGGCAACCCGCCCGCCGTCGCCCAGATCAAAGGGCCGGATATCCAGGACTGGGCCGCGACCGGCCTGCTCGACCCTGACGTGCTCAAGGACGTGGCCAAAGCGGAGAAGTGGGACAGCCTGCTCGACAAGAAGGTCGCCGACACCGTCAAGTACGACGGCGACTACGTGGCCGTGCCGGTGAACATCCACCGCATCAACTGGTTGTGGATCAACCCGGAAGTGTTCAAGAAGGCCGGCATCGACAAGGCACCGACCACCCTCGAAGAATTCTATGCCGCCGGTGACAAGCTCAAGGCCGCCGGCTTCATCCCGCTGGCCCACGGTGGCCAGCCGTGGCAGGACAGCACCGTGTTCGAGAGCGTGGTGCTCTCGGTGATGGGCGTCGACGGTTACAAGAAAGCGCTGGTCGAACTGGACGAAAAGGCCCTGACCGGCCCCGAGATGGTCAAGGCGCTCACCGAGCTGAAGAAGGTCGCCACCTACATGGACCCTGACGGCAAGGGCCAGGACTGGAACCTGGAGGCGGCCAAGGTCATCAACGGCAAGGCCGGCATGCAGATCATGGGCGACTGGGCCAAGAGCGAATGGACCCTGGCCAAGAAGACCGCTGGCAAGGACTACCAGTGCGTGGCCTTCCCCGGCACCGACCAGGCCTTCCTCTACAACATCGACTCGCTGGTGGTGTTCAAGCAGAAGGACAAGGGCACCGCAGCGGGCCAGCAGGACATCGCCCGCAAGGTGCTGGGCGAGGAGTTCCAGAAGGTCTTCAGCACCAACAAGGGCTCGATCCCGGTGCGTAACGACATGCTCGCCGACATGGGCAAGCATGGCTTCGACAGCTGCGCCCAGACCGCGGCCAAGGACTTCCTGGCCGACGCCAAGACCGGCGGCCTGCAACCGAGCATGGCGCACAACATGGCCACCACGCTGGCGGTGCAGGGGGCGTTCTTCGATGTGGTGACCAACTACATCAACGATCCGAAGGCCGATCCTGCGGATGCGGCGAAGAAACTGGCCGCAGCAGTCAACGCCGCCAAGTAACCCCAATCGCGGGGCAAGCCCGCTCCCACGATGAATCCACTGTCGGCGTGGGAGCGGGCTTGACCCGCGATTCGGTGCATCGGAAATCCAGATCATGACCACAGCAACCGCCCGCCTGCGGGCCTCCCCCCTGGACGCGCTGCAGCGCTGGCTACCGAAGCTGGTGCTGGCGCCGAGCATGTTCATCGTCCTGGTGGGCTTCTACGGCTACATCCTGTGGACCTTCGTCCTCTCGTTCACCACCTCGACCTTCCTGCCCACCTACAAGTGGGCGGGCCTGGCGCAGTACGCCCGGCTGTTCGACAACGACCGCTGGTGGGTGGCGAGCAAGAACCTGCTGCTGTTCGGCGGCCTGTTCATCGGCATCACCCTGGCCATCGGCGTGTTCCTCGCCGTGCTGCTTGACCAGCGCATTCGCCGCGAAGGCTTCATCCGCACCATCTACCTGTACCCCATGGCGCTGTCGATGATCGTTACCGGCACCGCCTGGAAGTGGCTGCTCAACCCCGGCATGGGCCTGGACAAGCTGCTGCGCGACTGGGGCTGGGAAGGCTTTCGCCTGGACTGGCTGATCGACCCCGACCGGGTGGTCTACTGCCTGGTGATCGCCGCCGTGTGGCAGGCCTCGGGCTTCATCATGGCGATGTTCCTCGCCGGCCTGCGCGGCGTCGACCAGTCGATCATCCGCGCCGCTCAGCTCGATGGCGCCAGCCTGCCGCGCATCTACTGGACCGTGGTGCTGCCCAGCCTGCGCCCGGTGTTCTTCAGCTCGCTGATGATCCTTGCGCACATCGCTATCAAGAGCTTCGACCTGGTGGCGGCGATGACCGCCGGTGGCCCGGGCTATTCCTCGGACCTGCCGGCCATGTTCATGTACTCGTTCACCTTCAGCCGCGGGCAGATGGGCATGGGCTCGGCCAGCGCGATCCTGATGCTCGGCGCGATCCTGGCGATCCTGGTGCCGTACCTGTATTCCGAACTGCGGGGCAAACGCCATGACTAGCCTGACCGACAAACCCGCACTGAGCCTCAGCCGTATCGCCATCCATGCCGTGTTGCTGCTGGCCGTGCTGCTGTACCTGGTGCCGCTGGTGGTGATGTTGCTGACCAGCTTCAAGACCCCCGAGGACATCGGCAGCGGCAACCTGCTGAGCTGGCCGACCGCGTTCACCGCCATTGGCTGGAGCAAGGCCTGGGCCACGGTCAGCGGCTACTTCGTCAATTCGATCCTGATCACTGTGCCGGCGGTGCTGATCTCCACCGCGATCGGCGCGCTCAATGGCTATGTGCTGTCGATGTGGCGCTTCCGTGGCTCGCAGCTGTTCTTCGGCCTGTTGCTGTTCGGCTGCTTCCTGCCGTTCCAGACCGTGCTGCTGCCGGCCTCGTTCACCCTCGGCAAGCTGGGCCTGGCCAGCACCACCAGCGGGCTGGTGCTGGTGCATGTGGTGTACGGCCTGGCCTTCACCACGCTGTTCTTCCGCAACTACTACGTGAGCATCCCCGAGGCGCTGGTCAAGGCCGCGCGCCTGGACGGCGCCGGGTTCTTCACCATCTTCGGGCGGATCATCCTGCCGATGTCGACGCCGATCATCATGGTCTGCCTGATCTGGCAGTTCACCCAGATCTGGAACGACTTCCTGTTCGGCGTGGTGTTCTCCAGCGGCGACTCGCAACCGATCACCGTGGCCCTCAATAACCTGGTCAACACCAGCACCGGGGCCAAGGAATACAACGTCGACATGGCCGCGGCGATGATCGCCGGGCTGCCGACGCTGCTGGTCTACGTGGTCGCGGGCAAGTATTTCGTGCGCGGGCTGACCGCCGGCGCGGTCAAGGGGTAAGTCATGGCAACACTCGAACTTCGCAATGTGCACAAGACCTACGGCGTGGGCCTGCCGGACACGCTCAAGGACATCCAGCTGGCGATCAAGGACGGTGAGTTCCTGATCCTGGTCGGCCCCTCGGGCTGCGGCAAGTCGACGCTGATGAACTGCATCGCCGGCCTGGAAAGCATCAGCGGCGGGGCGATCCTCATCGACGACGAGGACGTCAGCGGCATGAGCCCCAAGGATCGCGACATCGCCATGGTGTTCCAGTCCTACGCGCTGTACCCGACCATGAACGTGCGCGACAACATCGCCTTCGGCCTGAAGATCCGCAAGATGCCCCAGGCCGCCATCGACCAGGAGGTGGCGCGGGTCGCCAAGCTGCTGCAGATCGAGCACCTGCTCGAGCGCAAGCCCGGGCAGCTGTCCGGCGGCCAGCAGCAGCGCGTGGCCATGGGCCGGGCGCTGGCGCGGCGGCCGAAGATCTACCTGTTCGACGAGCCGCTGTCGAACCTCGATGCCAAGCTGCGGGTGGAGATGCGCACCGAGATCAAGCTGATGCACCAGCGCCTGAAGACCACCACGGTGTACGTCACCCACGACCAGATCGAGGCGATGACGCTCGGTGACAAGGTGGCGGTGATGAAGGACGGCATCATCCAGCAGTTCGGCACGCCGCAGCAGATCTACAACGATCCGGCCAACCTGTTCGTCGCCAGCTTCATCGGCTCACCGCCGATGAACTTCATCCCGGTGCGCCTGACGAAGCAGGACGGCCGCGTGCTGGCGCTGCTCGACAGCGGCCAGGCGCGCTGCGAGCTGCCGCTGGGCGTGGCGGCGGACGAGCTGGAAGGCCGCGAGATCATCCTCGGCGTGCGCCCGGAGCAGATCGCCCTGGGGGCGGAGCAGGGCAATGGCCTGCTGGGCATCCGCGCCGAAGTACAGGTCACCGAACCCACCGGGCCGGACCTGCTGGTGTTCGTCACCCTCAACCAGACCAAGGTCTGCTGCCGCCTGGCGCCGGATGTGGCGTGCCGGGTCGGCGACAGCCTCAACCTGCAGTTCGACCCGGCGCGGGTACTGCTGTTCGACGCCGGCAGCGGCGAACGCCTGGACCTTGCCGCCACCGCCGTAAAGGACAACGTGACGCGTTTCAAAGGCCGATAAGCCAAACGCGAACGCCGTTAAACCGTTCTGTTAATAACAAGAAAAGAGGACGCAAAGGGATGGAACATCGCAACCGCATCAGGACGCTGGGCTCACTGGCACTGCTGGCCGTGGTCGGCAGCAGCGGGGCCCAGGCCGCCGAGGCTTTCTCGTCGGAATCGAAATGGATGACCGGCGACTGGGGCGGCACCCGCACCGAGTTGCTGGAGAAGGGCTACGACTTCACCCTCGACTATGTCGGCGAGGTGGCCGGCAACCTGCACGGCGGCTACAACGACGACAAGACCGCGCGCTACAGCGACCAGTTCGCCCTGGGCGCGCACCTGGACCTGGAGAGGATCTTCGGCTGGAAGGACACCGAGTTCAAGCTGGCGATCACCGAGCGTAGCGGCCGTAACCTGTCCAACGACCGCATCAGCGACCCGCGCGCCGGGCAGTTCAGCTCGGTGCAGGAAGTCTGGGGTCGGGGCCAGACCTGGCGCCTGACCCAGATGTGGATCAAGCAGAAGTACTTCGACGGCGCGCTGGACGTGAAATTCGGCCGCTTCGGCGAGGGCGAGGACTTCAACAGCTTCCCCTGCGACTTCCAGAACCTGGCGTTCTGCGGCTCGCAGGTGGGCAACTGGGTCGGCGGCATCTGGTACAACTGGCCGGTCAGCCAGTGGGCGCTGCGGGTCAAGTACAACATCACCCCGGAATTCTTCGTCCAGGTCGGCGCCTACGAGCAGAACCCGTCGAACCTTGAGACCGGCAACGGCTTCAAGCTCAGCGGCAGCGGCACCAAGGGCGCGATCCTGCCGGTGGAGGCGGTGTGGTCACCCAAGGTCAACGGCTTGCCGGGCGAGTACCGCCTGGGCTACTACTACAGCACCGCCAAGGCCGACGACGTCTACGACGACATCAACGGCAACCCGCAGGCGCTGACCGGCGCGGCGTTCAAGTCGCACTCCAGCAAGCACGGCTGGTGGGTGGTGGCGCAGCAGCAGGTCACCGCCCATGCCGGCGACGTCAATCGTGGCCTGAGCCTGTTCGCCAACTTCACCGTGCACGACAAGGCCACCAACGTGGTCGACAACTACCAGCAGGTCGGCCTGGTCTACAAGGGCGCCTTCGACGCCCGGCCCAAGGACGACATCGGCTTCGGCATCGCCCGCATCCACGTCAACGACGACGTGAAGAAGCGCGCCGAGCTGCTCAATGCCCAGAGCGGTATCAACGACTACGACAACCCGGGTTTCGCGCCGCTGCAGCGCACCGAGTACAACGCCGAGCTCTACTACGGCTTCCACGTCACCAACTGGCTGACCGTGCGCCCGAACCTGCAGTACATCAAGAGCCCGGGCGGTGTCGACGAAGTGGATAACGCGCTGGTCGCGGGGTTGAAGATTCAGTCGTCATTCTGAGAAAAATTGTTGTAAATTTACGCCATCCATCTCGACCTCCCGCTAACCACTGGCCAGCAGTGGTTAGCGGGCACGGATCGAGACAGCGCTATCTCGAACAACAAAAGAGCTTGGAACCATGCCCGAACATCCGCTACATCGTTTCTTCACTTCGCAACGGCCCAGGCCGACCTTCGAGTGGGAGCGTTACCAGCAGCGCGATGTGCTGATCATCGACCACCCACGTTGCCAGGCGGTGTTCAGCCGCCAGGGCGCGCAGCTGCTGCATTTCCAGCCTGCCGGCGAAAAGCCCTGGCTGTGGTGCGCCGAGCAGTGGCCGCAGGTGGGCGCCATCCGCGGTGGCGTGCCGGTGTGCTGGCCGTGGTATGGCCGTCATCCCAGCGAGGACCTGTGGCCGGCCCACGGCTGGGCGCGCCTGCTGGACTGGAAGCTGGTGGACAGCCTTGAGGACGAGCAGGGCGTGACCCTGAAGTGGCGCCTGGACCTGTGCGACTGGCAGGTCGACCTGCACGCCCGGCTCGGCGCGAGCATGGAGCTGAGCCTGAGCACCGAGCACCAGGACAGCGAGCCCTGCCAGCTGAGCCATGCGCTGCTGGCCTACTGGCGAATCAGCGACGTGTCGAAGATAGCGCTGTCCGGACTCGAGGATATCCAAGGCTACGATCGCCTCAATCGCCAGGCCTGCCGCGAGGATGGCGCGCTGACCCTCAAGGGCGGTTGCCAGAAAGTCTATCCCGGCACAGCCACGGTGCAGTTGCAGGATCCGGACTGGCAGCGCGAGCTGTGCATCGACACCGGCGACAGCGACGACACCGTGGTCTGGCACCCGGGCAATCGCCCGCTGATGGGCGTGACCGGGCGCGAATGCCAGGGCTTCGTCTGCGTCGAGGCGGCCAGCGGCAGTGGCGAGGGCCTGAGCCTGGCGCCGGGGGAGCGGGCGCACCTGCGGCTGCAGGCGCACCGGCTCAGTTGAGGTCGTCGTCCTCGATCGGGTAGCGACTTGCGTTGAGGCTTTCCTTGATCTTGCGCAGGTGCGGCTGGAAGTCCACGCCGCGGCGCAGGGTCATGCCGGTGGCCAGCACGTCGAGCACGGTGAGCTGGATGATCCGCGAGGTCATCGGCATGTAGATGTCGGTGTCTTCCGGCAGCGGGATGTGCAGGCTCAGGCTGCAGGCCTGGGCCAGGGGCGAGCCGGCGGCGGTCAGGCCGAGCACCGAGGCGCCGTTTTCCCGGGCCAGGCGCGCCACCTCGACCAGTTCGCGGGTGCGCCCGGTGTAGGAAATGATTACGAACAGGTCGCCGGTATGGGCCACCGAGGCCAGCATGCGCTGCATCAGCACATCGGCATGGGCCGACACGGCGAGGTTGAAGCGGAAGAACTTGTGCTGGGCGTCGAGGGCCACCGGGGCCGAGGCGCCGAGGCCGAAGAAGTGGATCTGCCGGGCCTGGATCATCATGTCCACGGCGCGGCTGACCTGCTGCGGGTCAAGCGCCTGGCAGGCGCTGTCCAGCGAGGCGATGGCGCTGGCGAAGATCTTCTGGGTGTAGGCGGCCGGATCGTCGTCGGCCTCCACCGCGCGGCTGACATAGGCGGCGCCGCTGGCCAGGCTCTGCGCCAGCTGCAGCTTGAGCTCGGGGTAGCCGCTGACGCCGAACGAGCGGCAGAAGCGGTTGACCGTCGGTTCGCTGACCTTGGCCGCCTGGGCCAGGGCGGCGATGCTGAAACGGGTGGCCTGTTGCGGGTTGAGCAGGATGACTTCGGCGACTTTGCGTTCGGCCTTGTTCAGCTCGTCGAGGCGGCCCTGGATCTGTTCCAGGAGGTTACGCACGCGGTCCATGGTGTGTCCTTGGGTCGGGAAGCTGGCTTTTTGCGCTGGCGTGTATCGTACTGTCGGTAGGATTGTCACACCACTTGTCTGTAATGGCTGTATTCAATGTTGTGGTTTTTACTACATTAACCCTTGAAAAGCAGGGTTGAAACCGGTATTCCTAGTCCAACATTTATAAAAGAACCAACATCATGGCCGCGATCAGTGTCGAACCCTGCACCTTCGCCCTCTTTGGCGCCTTAGGCGACCTGGCATTGCGCAAGCTGTTTCCCGCGCTCTACCAGCTCGACCGCGCCGACCTCCTGCACCCGGACACCCGCCTGCTGGCCCTGGCCCGCGAGCCGGGCGGCGTGCAGGAACACCTGAACAGCATCGAAGCCCATCTGCGCCGCCATGTGCCGGAGGCCGAGATCGATGCCGCTTCCCTGGGGCGCTTCCTCGGGCGCCTGAGCTACCTGCACCTGGACTTCGTCGAACCCGAGGGCTACCAGGCCCTGGCCGAACAGGCGCCGAGCGGGCAGCCGCTCATTGCCTACTTCGCCACGGCGGCGGCGGTCTACGGCGCGATCTGCGAGAACCTCGACAAGGCCGGACTGGCCTCGCGCACCCGCGTGGTGCTGGAAAAGCCCATCGGCCACGACCTGGAGTCGTCGCGCCGGGTCAACGACGCCGTGGCGCGGTTCTTCCCCGAGAGCCGGGTCTATCGCATCGACCACTACCTGGGCAAGGAGACGGTGCAGAACCTGATCGCCCTGCGTTTCGCCAACAGCCTGTTCGAAACCCAGTGGAACCAGAATTCCATTTCCCATGTGGAGATCACCGTCGCCGAGAAGGTTGGCATCGAGGGCCGCTGGGGTTACTTCGACAAGGCCGGCCAGCTGCGCGACATGATCCAGAACCACCTGCTGCAGCTGCTTTGCCTGATCGCCATGGACCCGCCCAGCGACCTGTCGGCCGACAGCATCCGCGACGAGAAGGTCAAGGTGCTCAAGGCACTGGCGCCGATCACCGGCGAAGGCCTGAGCACCCATGTGGTGCGCGGCCAGTACATCGCCGGTTTCAGCGACGGCAAGCCGGTGCCGGGCTACCTGGAAGAGGACAACGCCAACGCCCAGAGCGACACCGAGACCTTCGTCGCCCTGCGCGCCGATATCCGCAACTGGCGCTGGTCGGGCGTGCCGTTCTACCTGCGCACCGGCAAGCGCATGCCGCAGAAGCTGTCGCAGATCGTCATCCATTTCAAGGAAACCCCGCACTACATCTTCGCTCCGGAACAGCGTTTGCAGATCGGCAACAAGCTGATCATCCGCCTGCAGCCGGACGAAGGCATTTCGCTGCGGGTGATGACCAAGGAGCAGGGCCTGGACAAGGGCATGCAGCTGCGCAGCGGCCCGCTGCAGCTGAACTTCTCCGACACCTGGCGCAGCGCGCGGATTCCGGACGCCTACGAGCGTCTGCTGCTGGAAGTGATGCGCGGCAACCAGAACCTGTTCGTGCGCAAGGACGAGATCGAATACGCCTGGAAATGGTGCGATCAGCTGATCGCCGGCTGGAAGACCAGCGGCGACGCGCCCAAGCCCTATGCGGCCGGTTCCTGGGGGCCGATGAGCTCGATTGCATTGATCACTCGCGATGGGAGGGCCTGGTATGGCGATATCTGAACTGCAACTGCCGGCGACGGTGAAGGCACATCAGCTGACTGATGCAAAAACCCAGGCGGCGACCCTGGCCCGTGATGTGGCCGAGCGCCTGCGCCAGGCCATCGCCAGCAAGGGCCAGGCCTGCGTGGTGCTGTCCGGCGGCCGCAGCCCGGTGCCGTTTCTCGAGAAACTGGCGGCAGAGGCGCTGGACTGGTCGAAGGTCACCGTGAGCCTGGCGGACGAGCGCTGGGTGCCGGTGGAACACGACGACAGTAACGCCGGCCTGCTGTCCCGTCATCTGTTCAAGGGCGGTGCGGCCAAGGCGCGGTTCATCGGCTTGTACCAGAGCGCCGCGACCCTGGAGGCCGCCGCCGAGCAGGCCGACCAGGTGCTCGCCGACCTGCCGCCGATCGATGTGCTGGTGCTGGGCATGGGCGACGACGGCCACACGGCCTCGCTGTTCCCGGCCAGCCCCAACCTGCGCCAGGGCCTGGCCAAGGTTGGCGAGCGTCGCTGCCTGCCGATGCTGGCGCCGAGCGTGCCGCACCAGCGCCTGAGCATGACCCGCGCGCTGCTGGCCAGCGCCGGCTTCATCGCGCTGTCCGTGCAAGGCGCGGGCAAGCTCGCCACCCTGCGTGCCGCCCTGGCGGCCGAAGACCCTACCGAAATGCCGATTCGCGCCTTTCTTCACGACCCCCTGGACATCTACTGGTGCCCATGAGCCAAGGACCCATTGTCATGACCACCCTCGAACGCCCACAGCCTTTGCTCTCGATGGCCGACAAAGCCGCGCGGATCGACGCGATCTGCGACAAGGCGCGCATCCTGCCGGTGATCACCATCGCCCGTGAGGAGGACATCCTGCCCCTGGCCGACGCCCTGGCCGCCGGCGGCATCCGCACCCTGGAAGTGACCCTGCGCTCGCAGCACGGCCTGAAGGCCATCCAGGTGCTGCGCGAGCAGCGCCCCGAGCTGTGCGTCGGCGCCGGTACCGTGCTCGACCGTGGCATGTTCGCCGCCGTCGAGGCCGCGGGCGCGCAGTTCGTCGTCACCCCGGGCATCACCCAGGACATCCTCGAAGCGGGCGTGGACAGCGACATTCCGCTGCTGCCGGGCATCAGCACGCCGTCGGAGATCATGATGGGCTATGCCCTCGGCTACCGTCGCTTCAAGCTGTTCCCAGCGGAGATCAGTGGTGGCGTGGCGGCGATCAAGGCCTTTGCCGGCCCGTTCGGCGACATTCGCTTCTGCCCAACCGGCGGGGTGAATCCGGCCAACGTGCGCAACTACATGGCCCTGCCCAATGTGATGTGCGTGGGCGGCACCTGGATGCTCGACAGCAGCTGGATCAAGAACGGCGACTGGGCGCGGATCGAGGCGTGCAGCGCCGAGGCGATGGCATTGCTGGACTGACAGATTTCGTTGTGTGCTACACGGCTTGTGGGGCGCTTGGTCGGCGCCCCTTTTTTTTGCCTGAAGGTTTTCCGCGTTTGGGTTGGCTGACGGGGCTGCTTACTGCGAGGCTTTGGTCAGCAAACTGGAAAAGGCGCGTTTGGCGTCTTCTACGGCGTTGGAGATCTCCAGCGCTGCCTTGGTCGACTCGGCCCGGTAGGTTTCGGTGAGGCCTTTCATGTCATTCTGGAAATCCAGGGTGGCCTGGGCCAGGGCGCGCACCGATTCGACGCGCAGGGTCGAGCCATAGCTGGCTTTCATCGCCGCCCCCAGTTGCTGGTTGCCCAGCTCGCCCAGGGCTTCCAGGCCCTTGTTGATACCGGCGGTAGTGGCGTTGAGGGTATGGGTGGCCTCGGCCATGCCCTGGTTGGCGGTGAACGAAACCGCAAGGCTGGTGAGCACGATTTCGTTGGTGGCGAAGAACGACACCATTCGCTGGTACTGACGCTCCTTGACCACATGCACCTGGCTGATACGGGCAAAAACCATCTCGGCGGTGTTGTAGCCAACCCGTAGGTCGTCAGCGATATCCTTGACGATCTGGTAGCTTTTGTCTTCGTTCTGCAGGGCTCGCACCGCTTCGTCACGCACCAGCTCCAGTGCCGCGATGCGGGCGGGCGCTTCGCTTGCGGCCGCAGCCACGCTAGCGTTGGCGGTGTCCAGGGCACGGGTGCACTCCTGCAGGGACTGCCCTGCGATGGCCAGTACTTGCTGGGCATCGACCTCGGCAGTCTTCATGGCCAGGCGGAAGTCCATGTAGGCTTCCAGGATCAGGCTTTCGCGGGTGATCTGGTCGCTGGCGGCCGCGCACACCTCGAGGTAGTGCTTGCGGATGTCCTCGAAACGGCTCGGGATCGAGCCTCGCAGCATGCGCATCCAGGCCAGCTTGAGGCGTTCGAGGGTATCCAGGCGACCATCGTCCATCCATGTGGCCATGGCAGCCGCATCTTCACGAATTGACGTGAAGCTGTCGGTGATATCCATGTAGCGGTGAGAGATATCCATCCCGGCGATCTGCTCGCGTACGGTCTGGTTGAATAGTGACGCCTGCTGCAGTACTGCGGCGATGCCGGTGACACGCTGGTTGTCGTAGTGCGCGACCTTGTCCAGCAGGGTCAGTACTGGCGCTGGCTGGGGCGCCTGACCGAAGGCGATGCCGATTTTGCGCAGGCCGTCGAGGGCGCGTTCGAGGTATTGGCTCATGGTGATCCTTGCCTGAGTGGGTATCTGCAATTGAGTTGCGCGATTCAGAAACTGTTGGTTGTACGGAAACCACCACCGCCGGAACTGCTGGAGGTGCTGAAACCGCTTCCACCGAAACTGCCTGACGTGGAGAAGCTGCTGCCATGGGAGCTGGTCGAGTTGCTCCGGTCGTCATCCGGAAGCTGTGGCGACACGAACTGCCGGCCTTCATCGAGCAAGCGCTGCACGTCGGCCTGTTCCAGCTGGCCGCGCATGTAGTCGT
Organism: Pseudomonas sp. BW16M2; assembly: GCF_014268865.1. Classification (NCBI taxonomy): domain Bacteria; kingdom Pseudomonadati; phylum Pseudomonadota; class Gammaproteobacteria; order Pseudomonadales; family Pseudomonadaceae; genus Pseudomonas; species Pseudomonas sp. BW16M2. The sequence continues at coordinate 95,100 of NZ_JABWRI010000012.1, forward strand.
CGAGTATTTCTTCGATGGGCCGCTGCAGCTGGTACACATGGCTTTTATCGCGGTGATGGGCATCGCGCAGCGCGTACTCCAGAGTCTTGGCCCGGTTATAGCGTTGGCGCTGGTTGTCACTCTGGTCGCGCAGGCTCCTCAGCGGTTGCTGAATCTCCCGTAGCCGCGCGTGCAGCAACTGCAGGTCGCCTACCAGGACATCGTCGTCCGGGCTAGGTGTCCTGGCGGCCTCGATGATCAGCTCGGCCAAGGGGCGCGCCCTGAGCCTGTCGGTGATGCTCTGGCGAATCTGCAACAGATGGGGATCGCGTTGCTGATTGAAGTCGGCCAGTTGAGCATGCAGCGAGCTGGCGTCGGCCTTGGCCTCGCTCAACAACACTTCCAGCTCCTGTTCCTCGGCCTGCAAGGCCTGCATGCCAGCTGCTTCTCGGGCTTTTTCCAGATGCTGCTGGTGTTGCGCCTGCAATTGCTGCCGCGCCTGGGCGAGGGTCTGGCGCTGGGTCTCGTTGCGCGCGTACATGGCCAGCAAGGTCTGTTCGTTGGCGTGGTTGACGTGAAAGTCGACCTTGCGCGCCAGGTAGTTGTCCAGTGCGCGCTGGAAGGGGTAAGGCCGGTATTGTTCGGTCCCATAGCTACAGGCCTTGAGAAAACGGTAGAGCGGGTTGCTCTTGTAACCCTCCAGCTTGTTGGCGCACTCGTTGCGGATTTCCTCGTAGCCCGCATCGGACTGCTGTTCGGCTTGCCGGGCTGCATTCAGTTGTTCCAGCAGTTGGGCGAAAGCAGGGTCCTGGTCGAGCAAACGCTGTGCCTGGGCATCGAGTTGGCCGAGATCACTGCGCACCTGCTGCCGTTTGTCCAGTCGGGCGGCTATCTGCTGCTCGACTCGTTCGAGCGCCTGGACCAGGATCGCTCGGGCGTGTGTGCGCTGCTCGAACAACAGCCGCGTCTGCAAGTCCTGGTCGGGGTCGATATTCAACTGCAGGGTGGCGATCTGGCCCAGCTTCGAGGTGATCTGGTCTTCCAGTCGGGCTTCCTGATCGAGCTGGGCATACAGCGCCTGCTCCGCCTCACGCATGGTCTGTTCGGTCTGGCGCGAGTTGTGTTCGAGCGCATTGACAAGGGCGATCGGTGTCATGGCATTACCATTCCAGAATCATGTCAGAGGTAGCGTTGGTGCTCTGGCTGAAGTGTATGCTCAGGTTGTTCACCGGTTTTCTGCCGATCAGGCGTTGGCTGATATGGCCATCTTCGAGCTTGTCCTGCCGGACCCGCAGGTATTCGTCGTAACTGACGCGGACTCCGAAACGATTGGCCCAACGGGTCTTGCCGGTCTCCACGCTGGTCACCGGCACCCACGTCTGCTTACCGGCAGCGTCGAAGGGTTCGACGATCAGATACCAGCTTTTGCCTCGGGTGCTGTTCGGGTTGCAGCCGGCGTTTTCGTAACAGCGCTCCACACCCGATTTGATGCCGGGGCGATCGATCAGCTCGATGGTCAGGGGTTCTGCGGCGTAAATCAGGTAGTCCTTCACTGCGTCGAGGCTGGCGTCGGCCTTTTCCAGTTGCAGCTTGGCGATATCTTCACCGGCACGGTTGAGCCAGTCAGCCAGTTGGTCATGATCGGCCTTGGGCAGCGGCATGGCATTCAGGCGATCCTGCAGTTGCTGCTGCCGGTCGAGGCTGATGTAGACGTGCTCCACGCGGTTGAGTCGTTTTCTGGCTTTTGCCAGGTTGTTTCGCGAGCCGGCCAACTCGAAATACGCTTGTTCTATTCGGGCATTGAGGGGGGGGCGATTGTCGCTGGTGATCGGATCGGGTCGCGCGACAGTCAATGATTGGCTGGGGCTGGGCAGCAGGCGCTCGACCTTGACGAGCAGATCCGCCACCACTGGAACCGTTTGGCGTGCCTGACGTGCCTTGGATTGTTCCAAACGCTGGCGCTGCGCAGCTAAGTCCATCTGCAACTGCTGGACGTCGATGGCCAGTTGGTCGGCGCGCAGGCCCGCCCGAATGTTTAGTCCACTCTCTACCAGAAAGAGCGTGCCCAGGCCCAAGGCAATCAGCAGCACACTGTAGGCCACGCCTTTTAGCAGCGCTCGGTAGGCCATGGCCAGGCGGGTCAGCAGGCGTTGCGTGAAGCCCAGTGCAGGGGCCTGGAATTCGAGACGTCGTGCGAAGAATTGACGTACGCCTTCCTCGACCGTTGCTTCGTCGAAGGCGATGCCATGGCTCTGGTAGTAAGTGCGAATGCCTTCGGCCACTTCGGCCCGGCGCCGAGGCAAGTCAAGGTGCTCCTGGATGGCCATTTCGCGATGACGCAGTTGGTCAACCAGCCCCATGGCGCCGATCCGTTCACTCAATGGGATGCTCATCGATTGCATTCCAGCGGGCGGTGGCGCGGTGCGCGCGCCAGGCAATAGCTCATGGTGCTCCTTGCATGAGTGGGGGAGGGCTCGCGCAGTATACCCATGAATGAAGGCCAAATGATGGCCCGCTCTCTGCAGCCTGCTAATCTCATCCAGCGCGCACAAAAAAGCCCGCATCTCTGCGGGCTCTTCTGATCGATCAGCGCATCAAGCCGCTTTGGCCTGCTGCTGGCTCAGCGACCGGTTCAGCGCGCTGAACAGCGCCTTGAAGCTGGCGGTGGTGATGTTCTCGTCGATGCCCACGCCATGCACCGGACGCCCACCGGCCACACGCAGCTCGATGTACGCTGCCGCCTTGGCGTTGGTGCCGGCGCCGATGGCGTGCTCGTTGTAGTCCATGATCTCCACGCTGACCGGCAGGCCGGCGACCAGCGCTTCCAGGGCGCCGTTACCTTTACCGTGCCAGTGCAGGGTGGTCTCGCCTTCACCGGAGACTTCCACCTGCACGTGGCTGCTGCCGTTCTCTTCCTGCAGGCGGTGGCTGACCAGCGCATACGGTGCATTGGCCTGGAGGTATTCCTTCTGCAGCAGCTTGTAGATCTGCTCGGCGGTCATTTCCAGGCCGAGACGGTCGGTCTCGCCCTGTACCACCTGGCTGAATTCGATCTGCATGCGGCGCGGCAGGCTGATGCCGTACTCCTGCTCGAGCAGGTAGGTGATGCCGCCCTTGCCCGACTGGCTGTTGACGCGGATCACCGCCTCGTAGCTGCGGCCGATGTCGGCCGGGTCGATCGGCAGGTACGGCACTTCCCACAGTTCGCCGTCCTGCTGCTTGGCGAAGCCCTTGCGGATGGCGTCCTGGTGCGAGCCGGAGAAGGCGGTGTGGACCAGGTCGCCGACGTACGGGTGACGCGGGTGCACCGGCAGCTGGTTGCACTCCTCGACGACCTTGCGCACGCCGTCGATGTCGGAGAAGTCCAGCTGCGGGTCGATGCCCTGGGTATAGAGGTTCAGCGCCAGGGTCACCAGGTCGACGTTGCCGGTACGCTCACCGTTGCCGAACAGGCAGCCTTCGGCACGGTCGGCGCCGGCCATCAGGCCCAGCTCGGTGGCGGCGATGCCGGTGCCACGGTCGTTGTGGGTGTGCAGGCTGATGATCACGCTGTCGCGACGGTTGATGTTGCGGCAGAACCATTCGATCTGGTCGGCGTAGACGTTCGGCGTGGCGACTTCGACGGTGGCAGGCAGGTTGAGGATGATCTTGTGCTCGGGGGTCGGGTTCCACACCTCGATCACCGCGTCGCACACTTCCTTGGCGAATTCCAGTTCGGTGGCGCTGAAGGTTTCAGGCGAGTACTGGAAGGTCCACTGGGTGTTCGGCTGCTGGGCGGCGTACTTGACGAACAGCTTGGCGGCGTTGACCGCGATGTCCTTCACGCCTTGCTTGTCCTGGTTGAAGACGATGCGGCGGAACGACGGGCAGGTGGCGTTGTACAGGTGCACGATGGCCTTCTTGGCCCCGCGCAGGGACTCGAAGGTACGGGCGATCAGGTCTTCACGGGCCTGGGTCAGCACCTGGATGGTGGTGTCGTCCGGGATGTGGCCGTCTTCGATCAGGGTGCGCACGAAGTCGAAGTCGGTCTGCGAGGCCGACGGGAACGACGCTTCGATCTCCTTCACGCCCACCTGCACCAGAGTCTTCCAGAACCGCAGCTTCTTCTCAGAGTCCATCGGCTCGATCAGCGACTGGTTGCCATCACGCAGGTCGGAACTGCACCAGATCGGTGCCTGGGTGATGGTCTTCGACGGCCAGGTACGGTCGGGCAGGTCGATGGTCGGGAACGCGCGGTATTTCTTCGATGGGTCTTTGAGCATGGTCATGGAAGCAATCCTTTTATGTGCGGCCGTGATCGGGCCTGCCAAACGAAAACGAGAGAAAAAGGCGAGGCGACGCGATTCACCCTGGTAGTCGGGCGCTGACCAGGCAGAGGCTGCGGTGTTGTCGGAGCAGGGTGCTGAAGATGTTCATAGGCTCAACCCTAACCAGTGGGTTGGGGGATGGCAAGCATTGCGGGAAAATTGAGAGGAATGCTTAAAAAAACGATGCTTATGTGTTTTTGTGGCTGCTAATTAGGTCTTGTTGAGATTTTATTGCGTGATGTTTTTTCATTGCGCAAACCGCGGGGCAAGCCCGCTCCCACGATGCCACCGTTGGCTGCGTGGGAGTGGGCTGGCCTCGCGATTACGCCTTCAGGGCTGGAACGCGCCGATGAAAATCGCAGGATCCACCCGCGCATCGTTGAGGCTGACGTTCCAGTGCATGTGCGGCCCGGTGGCCCGGCCGGTCGAGCCCACGCGGCCGACCACCTCGCCCCGGCGTAGCACCTGCCCCGGCTTCACGTCGATCTTCGACATGTGGCAGAACATGCTGATGAAGCCCTGGCCATGGTCGACGAACACCGTGCGGCCATTGAAGAAGTAGTCGCCCACCAGGACCACCTTGCCGTTGGCCGGGGTCTTGATCGGCGTGCCGGCCGGCACGGCGAAGTCAAGGCCCGCATGAGGGTTGCGCTCCTCGCCGTTGAAGAAGCGGCGCACGCCGAACTTGCTCGACAGCGGGCCGTTGACCGGCTTGTCGAGGATCAGGTTGCTCGGCAGGGTCGGGCTGAAGCTGCGGTAGGCCTTGACCTGCTCGGCCAGCTCGCGGTCGATGCGCTTGAGGTCCTCGGGCTCGGGGTTGACCTGGCGCTTGTTCTTCAGGGTGATGTGCTGTTCGGGGTATTTCTTGCTGCCCACGCTGAAGCGGATGTCGCGCCCACCCTGGCTGAGCACGGCGCTGCCGGGCTTCTGGGTGAGCGGGATGCCGACGATGGCCAGCCAGTTGTCCTGCTCCTTCACCACCAGCACCGGCTTGCCGTCGAAGCGGGCGCTCGGCGCGCTGGCGGCCGGCCCCAGGTTGACCACGGCCACGCCGCCGGGCACCGGCTTGTCGAGGGCGCGGGTGATGTAGCTGGCCTGGGCCGCGGTGAGCGGCAGCAGCAGGGCGAGGGCGAGCAGGGGCGCGAACAGGCGGGGCATGTGTCAGTCCAGTAGCGAGAGGGTGACCGGAGTCTGGTGGTTGTCCTCGACCCGCACCTTGAGCTCGCCTTCATTAAGGCGGGCGGTCAGGCGTTGGCCGTTGTGGGTCTGCGCGGCGCTGCGGATGGCCTGGCCGCGCTCGTCGAGGAGGATGCTGTAGCCGCGGGCGAGGGTCGCCAATGGGCTGACCACCTGCAGCGTCTGCAACTGCGCCTGGAAGCGTTGGCGGCGGTCCTTGAGCACGTCGCGCATGGCCCGTGGCAGGCGTTCGGCCAGGCTGTCCAGGCGTTGCTTGAGCAGTTTCAGGTTGCGTCCCGGGTGTTGCGCGGCAAGGCGCATGTCCAGGCGGCCGAGGCGTTCGTGGCGTTGGCTCATGGTCAGCGCGAAGGCGCGGCGCAGGCGCATGTCCAGGTCATCCAGGCGCTGGGCCTGCTGGCGCAGGCGCTCGCCCGGGTGGCGCAGACGCCGGGCCAGGCCCTCGACGCGCAGGCGGTCATGGGCCAGGCGGCTCTGCATGCGCAGCAACAGGCGTCGCTGCAGACTGTCCAGGCGCTGCTGCAGGCCGCTGCTGTCGGGGGCTAGCAGCTCGGCGGCGGCCGAAGGCGTGGGGGCGCGCACGTCGGCGACGAAGTCGCTGATCGACACGTCGGTTTCATGGCCCACGGCGCTGACGATCGGCGTCACGCAGGCGGCCACGGCACGGGCCACGGCCTCTTCGTTGAAGCACCAGAGGTCTTCCAGCGAGCCGCCGCCACGGGCCAGGATCAGCGCGTCGAAGCCTTGCCGGTCGGCCATCTGCAGGGCACGGACGATCTGTGCGATGGCCTCGCGGCCTTGCACGGCGGTAGGGATCAGGTTCAGTTCGACCTGCGGCGCGCGGCGCCGGAACACGCTGATGATGTCGCGGATCACCGCGCCGGTGGGCGAGGTGACGATGCCGATGCGCCGCGGGTGGGCCGGCAGCGGCTGCTTGCGTTCGGTGCTGAACAGCCCCTCGGCGCCGAGCTTTTCCTTCAGCGCCTCGAAGGCCAGGCGCAGGGCGCCGTCGCCGGCCGGTTCGACGGTGTCGAGGATCAGCTGGTAGTCGCCGCGGCCCTCGAACAGCGAAACCTTGCCGCGCACCTTTACCGCCAGACCGTCACGCAGGGCCTGGCGCACGCGGGCGGCGTTCTGCCGGAACAGCGCGCAGCGGATCTGCGCGCCGCTGTCCTTGAGGGTGAAGTACATGTGGCCGGAGGCCGGGCGGGCGAGGTTGGAAATCTCGCCTTCCACCCAGACGCTGCGGAACACGTCCTCGAGCAGCACGCGGGCGCGGCCGTTGAGCTGGCTGACGGTGAGGACCTCGCGGTCCAGGCCGAGTCGTTCGAAAGGGTCTCTGATCATGCCGGGCATCATAAAGGACCGAAGGCCTGGTTGTCTGTGCCGGCCTCATCGCGGGGCAAGCCCGCTCCCACGCTCATCCGACCTAGGGCGTGGGAGCGGGCTTGCCCCGCGATAGAGGCTTTCAGCCTTGCATGATCGCCACGAACTGACGCACCAACTCCCCGGCACCCCGGCGACAAGCCAGCGCCACGGTGCTTTGGCACGCCTCGGCTAGCGACACGAAACGTACCGCCGGCGGGGCGATCTCGCGCATGCTCTGGGGCAGCAACGCCACCCCGAACCCAGCCTGGATCAGCTGCAGTTGGGTGGTCTTGCGCGATACCACCTGCGCCGCCTGGGGAAAGAATCCCTCGTTCATGCACAGCGACGCCGACAGGTAGCTCAACCCGCCGCGCTGGCGATGGGGAATGGAAATGAAGCGCTCCTCGCGCAGTTGACCCAGTTGAACACTGGCTGCCGTGGCCAGAGGGTGGCTTGCCGCTACCGCCAGCAGCAGGGGCTCGTCGAACAACGCATGCAGCTCCACGCCCTCGTGCTGGCGCAGCACTGGCAGGCGCAGCAGGCCGATCTCCAGACGGCCCTCGGCGATGTCCTCCAGTTGCGCCTCCGACGATTGCTGGGCGATTTCCAGGGAGACGCCGGGGTTGTCCTCCAGGTAACCGCCGAGGCGCTGCAGCAGTTGACCTGTCAACGGCACGGTACTGGAGTGATTCAGCCGCAGGCTGCCGCGCAGGCCCTGGCCGACCTCGCGGGCCAGGCGTTCGGCTTTGTCCAGGTCGGCCAGCAGGCGCCGGGCGCGGTTGAGGAAGGCAACCCCGGCGGCGGTCAGCCGTGGCTGGCGGGCGGTGCGTTCGAACAGCGCGGACCCCAGGTGCAGCTCCAGTTCCTTGATCTGTCGGCTGAGGGCTGACTGGGCGATGTACAGCCGCTCGGCGGCGGCGCTGAAGCTGCCGGCCTCGGCGATTTCGACGAAGTAGCGCAGTTGGCGGATCGAGGTCATGTCATGCCTTTTCAAGATGGCTCATGGCGTAAAGGCATATTAGTCGGCATGGCTTGTCGCTGGCTAACCTTCCAGGGTCTCCCAAGGAATTGTCGCGATGTTCGCTCAACTGTCGTTTTCCACGCTCGACTGGCTACCCATCCTGCTGGGGGTGGGGGTGGCCTATATCGTCTTCGGCATCGCCGGCTTCGGCACCGCGCTGGTCGCCGGCCCCGTGCTTATCCATTTCATGCCGCTGTCGCGGATCGTTCCGTTGCTGGTGCTGCTGGACTTCGTCGCCGCCTTCGGCAACCTGCTGCCGTCGCGGCGCGACGTGGTGCGCGGCGAACTGCTCAGGCTGCTGCCGTTCATGGCCGTGGGTTGCACGCTGGGCGTGGTGTTCCTGCTGCGCCTGAGGTCGGATGTGCTGCTGTTGCTGATGGGGCTGTTCGTCACCGCCTACGCGGTCTATGGCCTGGCGGTGAAGGTGCGGCCGGCGAGCCTGTCGGGCGCCTGGGCGGTGCCCATGGGCACGGTGGGTGGCTTGTTCGGCGCCCTGTTCGGCAGTGGTGGTTTTTTATACGCGATCTACCTCAGCGCACGGCTGGAGGCCAAGGAGCAAGTGCGGGCGACCCAGGTCGCGCTGATCAGTTGCAGCACGGTGGTGCGCCTGTCGCTGTTCCTGATCGCCGGGGTGTATGCCGACGCCAGCCTGTTGCTGCTGGCCGCCTGCCTGCTGCCGGTGATGTTCGTCGGTACCTGGCTGGGCCGACGGCTGACCCTGAGGTTGTCCCGCGAGGCCTTCGTACGGCTGGTCACCTGGCTGGTGCTGGCCAGCGGCCTGGCGTTGATCGGTCGCTACCTGAGCGCCTGAGCAGGCGGTAGAATTGCGCCACTACCGCAGTTCGCAGGCCCGCCTCAAGCATGAACACCCAGAGCATCATCGTCCCCAAGCTGTCCACCGTGCCGGTTCACGAAGCCCGTGCCCGCGCCATCCTGCGCTGGCTGGTGCGCGAAAAGATCGTCGAGGAGCAACTGAGCACCTGTGGCCGCACCGGCAACCGCATGGGCCACGCCCTGGCCGAAGGGGCGCGCAAGGTGGCCCTGCACCCCGAGAAGCTGCCGTTCGGCGCACAGGTCAATGGCCTGGAGGTGATGCTCAAGCGCTGCATCTACACCCCCACCGACGGTTTTCTCGAGGAGGCCGGCTGCCCGGAATGCCGGCGCGAGGTGGGCGAGCCGCTGTTCGAGAGCCTGGAGGAGTGGATGCCGGGGGTGAGCGACAACTTCACCTGCCCGCTGTGCGGCTTCGAGGACGACATCAATGGCTTCCTCTACCTGCAGCCGTGTGCCTTTTCCAACCTGGGGTTCATCTTCAATAACTGGGGCGAGGCCGGGTTCACCCAGGCCTTCCTCGACAGCTTCGCCGACTGGCTGGACCAGCCGGTGGCGGTGGTGCAGGTAAAACTGCCGCACGGCTGACCGAAGGCCCTTATTTTGCATTGAGCGGCGCGCCATGGATGGGTATAATGGCGCGCTTCCATTTTTCCCTCCCGGGAGCCCCCGCGATGCTGCGTATCAGCCAAGAAGCCCTGACCTTCGACGATATCCTCCTTGTACCTGGCTACTCCGAGGTACTGCCCAATGAAGTCAGTCTCAAGACCCGTTTGACTCGTGGCATCGAGCTGAACATTCCCCTGGTCTCCGCCGCCATGGATACCGTGACCGAAGCGCGCCTGGCCATCGCCATGGCCCAGGAAGGCGGCATCGGCATCATCCACAAGAACATGACCATCGAGCAGCAGGCCGGCGAAGTACGCAAGGTCAAGAAGTTCGAGGCTGGCGTGGTCAAGGACCCGATCACCATCGACGCCGACGCCACCGTGCGCGACCTGTTCGACCTGACCCGCCTGAACAACATCTCCGGCGTTCCGGTGCTGGCGAACGGCGACCTGGTCGGCATCGTCACCTCCCGTGACGTGCGCTTCGAAACCCGCCTGGACGCCAAGGTCCGCGACGTGATGACCCCCAAAGAGCGTCTGGTCACCGTCCGCGAAGGCGCCGACAAGAACGAAGTCCGCGAGCTGCTGCACAAGCACCGCCTGGAAAAAGTCCTGATCGTCGACGACAAGTTCGCCCTCAAGGGCATGATGACCGTCAAGGACATCGAAAAAGCCAAGGCCTACCCGCTGGCCAGCAAGGACGACCAGGGTCGCCTGCGCGTCGGCGCCGCGGTCGGCACCGGCAAGGACACCGGCGAGCGCGTTGCCGCCCTGGTAGCCGCCGGCGTTGACGTGGTGGTGGTGGACACCGCCCACGGTCACTCCAAAGGCGTGATCGACCGCGTTCGCTGGGTCAAAGAGAACTACCCGCAAGTGCAGGTGATCGGCGGCAACATCGCCACCGGCGCTGCCGCCAAGGCCCTGGCTGAAGCTGGCGCCGACGCGGTCAAGGTCGGTATCGGCCCGGGCTCGATCTGCACCACCCGTATCGTCGCCGGTGTCGGCGTGCCGCAGATCAGCGCCATCGCCAACGTCGCCGCCGCACTGGAAGGCACTGGCGTGCCGCTGATCGCCGACGGCGGCATCCGTTTCTCGGGTGACCTGTCCAAGGCCATCGTAGCCGGCGCCTCGTGCGTGATGATGGGCTCGATGTTCGCCGGTACCGAAGAAGCCCCGGGTGAAGTCGAACTGTTCCAGGGCCGTTCCTACAAGGCTTACCGCGGCATGGGCTCGCTGGGTGCCATGGCACAGGCGCAAGGCTCCTCCGACCGTTACTTCCAGGACTCCTCGGCCGGCGCCGAGAAGCTGGTACCGGAAGGCATCGAAGGCCGCGTGCCGTACAAGGGCGCCCTGGCCGCGATCATCCACCAGCTGATGGGCGGCCTGCGTTCGTCCATGGGCTACACCGGCAGCGCGACCATCGAAGAGATGCGCACCAAGCCGGAGTTCGTGCGCATCACCGGTGCCGGCATGGCCGAGTCCCACGTGCATGACGTGCAGATCACCAAAGAAGCCCCTAACTACCGCGTAGGCTAAGGCTTCCAGCAATTACCGAACGGGGCTGTCATACACAGCCCCGCGTCGTTTCCGATTTCCACTGACGAGATTGAGTCATGGCCCTCGACATTCACGCTCACCGCATCCTGATCCTCGATTTCGGTTCCCAGTACACCCAGCTGATCGCCCGCCGCGTGCGCGAGATCGGCGTGTACTGCGAACTGCACCCGTTCGACATGGACGATGAAGCGATCCGCGAATTCAACCCGCGCGGCATCATCCTGGCCGGTGGCCCCGAGTCGGTCCACGAAGCCAACAGCCCACGCGCCCCGCAGGCCGTGTTCGACCTGAAGGTCCCGGTGCTGGGCATTTGCTACGGCATGCAGACCATGGCCGAGCAGATGGGCGGCAAGGTCGAAGGTTCCGACCTGCGCGAGTTCGGCTACGCCCGCGTCGACGTGGTCGGCAAGAGCCGCCTGCTCGACGGCATCGAAGACCATGTCGATGACGACGGCGTGCTGGGCCTGGACGTGTGGATGAGCCACGGCGACAAGGTCACCCAGATGCCGGGCAACTTCAGCGTACTGGCCAGCACCCCGAGCTGCCCGATCGCCGGCATGTACGACGACGCCCTGGGCTACTACGGCGTGCAGTTCCACCCGGAAGTGACCCACACCAAGCAAGGCGGTCGCATCCTGTCGCGCTTCGTCCAGGACATCTGCGGCTGTGAGGCCCTGTGGACCGCCTCGAACATCGTCGAAGACGCCATCGCCCAGGTACGTGCACAGGTCGGTTCGGCCAACGTCCTGCTGGGTCTGTCCGGCGGCGTCGACTCCTCCGTGGTTGCCGCGCTGCTGCACCGTGCCATCGGCGACCAGCTGACCTGCGTGTTCGTCGACAACGGCCTGCTGCGCCTGCACGAAGGCGACCAGGTGATGGCCATGTTCAAGGAGAACATGGGTGTCAAGGTCATCCGCGCCGATGCCGAGAAGCAGTTCCTCGACAACCTGGCCGGCGAAGCCGACCCTGAGAAGAAGCGCAAGATCATCGGTCGCACCTTCATCGACGTGTTCGATGCCGAGGCCAGCAAGCTGGAGAACATCCAGTTCCTCGCCCAGGGCACCATCTACCCCGACGTGATCGAGTCGGCCGGCGCCAAGAGCGGCAAGGCCCACGTGATCAAGTCGCACCACAACGTCGGTGGCCTGCCGGAGGAGATGAACCTCAAGCTGGTCGAGCCGCTGCGCGAGCTGTTCAAGGACGAAGTGCGCAAGATCGGCCTGGAGCTGGGCCTGCCGTACGACATGGTCTACCGCCACCCGTTCCCAGGCCCGGGCCTGGGTGTGCGCATCCTCGGCGAAGTGAAGAAGGAATACGCCGACATCCTGCGTCGCGCCGACCACATCTTCATCGAAGAACTGCGCAAGGCCGACTGGTACCACAAGACCAGCCAGGCGTTCGTGGTGTTCCAGCCGGTCAAGTCGGTCGGCGTCGTCGGCGACGGCCGTCGCTACGCCTGGGTCGTGGCCCTTCGTGCCGTCGAGACCGTGGACTTCATGACCGCGCGCTGGGCACACCTGCCGTACGAGCTGCTGGAAACCGTCAGCGGCCGCATCATCAACGAAATCGACGGTATCTCCCGCGTCACCTACGACGTGTCGAGCAAGCCGCCGGCCACCATCGAGTGGGAATGAGTTGAGCCACAAGGGCGCCGCAAGGCGCCCTTGTCGTATCTGCGCTCAGCTCAATGACTGATGTAGCGCATGCCGCGCAGGCTCAGGCGGGTATGCAGGTCGGCAAGGTGTTCGAAGCGGCGTTCATGCACGTCTGGCCAGTCGGGGCGTTCGATGTAGCGATAGCGCCTGTCTCGTTTGATCAGGGTGCGTCGCAGGGTCGAATTCCGGCTGCGGTTGATCACGTATTCCTCGCCATTGACCCGTTCGATGGTGTAATCACCTGGCGTGACCAGCATGCTGTCGAAGTCGGGCGACGTCGAGCTTACGGGCAACACTGCTGCACGCAGGAGCAGGTCGCTTTTCAGATGCCTGACGCCAGCCTTTGGGTCGACGACATCCCTGCCGGGGTCGACGCTGTAGGCGCCGATTCCGTCGATTGGAGCGTCTTCGACACGCAGGCCGATCGCGCCTTCCGTTTCAGCCAAACCGGTAACGCCATGGAAGTTGTTGGCGTGGCTGCTGCCCACCAGTGCAACCCATTTTCCCGGACCTCGTGCAGCCTGGTCGGCCTCGATGATCAGGTGCGCATAAAAGTTCATCATCTGCTGGCGTGTCACGGCGGATACCGGGCTTGCCCAGGCTTGGCGGTAGCTGGCCATGCAATCGATGGACTGGATACGCACACCATTTTTCTGTGCCTCGGCCAGTACCCGGCGGAACGTGTAGCGGCCCGCCGGATCGGTGCCGTGCCCGAGGTCTTGCTCCGTGACGTAGGCATCAAGGGCTTTGGGCATCACGCCACTGCGGTTGAACGTGTCCAGGTCCGCTTGCTGGAAGTCGGTCGTGTAGTGCTCCATGTATAGCGTCCTGACCTTCAACTTGCGCAGCAGGCGCATGTTGTCGATCAGCAATCGCTTGCTGCCAAGGCCGCTATGCGCCTCACCTATCACCAAACCACTGCTGTTCTCGTAGATGCTTTGCAGCACTTGTTTGGAGGCCGCGCCAGGAGGGATCTCAGGTATCTGTGGGCGTGGGGGAGGCTGCACCGTCTTCATGAAGTCATTGGCGTCTGTCGCCAATTGATCACGTAGCTGGCGGAAACGCTGGAGGGCGGCGTTGCGTTCTGGTGCATCCAATCGTTCCCGCGTACCCGTAATCTCATGTTCTGAAACATCGTTCAGTGATTGGCGCAGGTCGGCGGGGACGTCATAAGGTGTCTCTGCAAGCGCAGGCGGGCTCGCAGACGTTGACGGGCGGCCCCAGGCCTTCAGGCGTGTGAGCATGCCCCCTTTGAGGCCTGGGCGATCCACGGGTTGCCAGTGTCCCTCTGCATCCAGGCGGATCGGCTGGTTCTTGTAGAAAGATAGCGGGTTGTCGGGGTCGACGATGGTCCAGGTTTTCAGCTCTGATACAAAACGCACCTGGTAAGGCATATCTTCAACCAGTGCGTAGAATTGCCCGCCTTGCGTGTAGATCCCTTCAAGGGTACCTGACCCCGGTTCGCCGCTGAGCACTACATTAGTTTCGAAAGGGCGCAGCAGCTCCCAGCTTTGCGCAGGTTGGAAAGGGGCGGGTACCCAGGTTTTTATGGCATCCGCCACGCTTGTCGTTGAGTCATCCTCGACTTCGCTATCGCTGGAGGCCGCGGGTTCCTCCGTCTCGGTTGGGCGCTCCCCGATATCCGTTGTTCCGTCTGCTTCACCCAACTCGGCAAGGGATCTGCCGGGAGCGCTGAGCAGAAAGGTCGCATTGAACAGGGTCTCGATGGCGGCGAAAATCGCGCCCGTAACGCCTGCCTTGCGTTCGCGGGTCGTGTGCCCGTTGATCGCCTGGTCGATGTTCAGGCCGGTTTCGGCGATGCCAGCGCCCACCAGCGCCAAGGCCACCGGCCAGTCCACTGCTGCCATGGGGCCGAACACTTGCAGGCCTGCCTTCAAGTAACCGATCCACAGCTGTTTGCGCAGGTCGGCGTTGGAGCGCAGGGTGAAGTGCGCATCATCGAGCATCCGCTGGCGGGCTTTGTTGCGCAGCCAGTCGAAGGCGTCTTCGTCAATTTGCTGGTCCAGCGTATTGAGGCCGGAGAAATCCTGCCTGCCCCAGCCGTGGTAGAGCAGGTCGATCAAATGGTTCAACCCGACCTGGCTGTCGCCCTCGTCGCGATCGTTCAGGGAAAAGTGCGCCACGAAGCGTGCCCGGTTCTCGGCATGATTGCAGTGGTTGAGCACCCACAGGAACAATGCCTGAACATCCTGGAAGTGATACAGGCCGTCGATGTCCCCGGGCAGGTAGATGACCTGGCTACCGTCTTGCATCTGCAGGCGCAGGATATCCGTCGCGACATGGCCGCCGATATCGAATGTGCATACGCGCACGCCGTTATCCGGCAGCGTTCGTTGGTTCAACGCTTGCATCGATGGCGGCCAGGACATTGCTCCGGTCAGTGCCCGCACGATGTCACTGCTCTGACGGGCGAACGCCGACTTGGGGTCATGGGCGCAGGCTTCCAGTACCTTGCTCAGGAAGTTGGCCTTGGCCAGCGTGCGGAAGTTTTCCGAATGGTTCGTCCAGAAGGTGCCCATCCGCCGCTTGAAGTCAGCGGCGAAGTCGATCTTCCAGAAGTCCTCCAGCACATCCTTGGCATCGAGCCGTACTTCATTGTGTTCGTCGTAGCTGTCCTTGCCTGGCCCATCGCTGTAGAAACCCACCAGATAGCTGAGCAAGTCAGCGTTGTCCTGGTCATGAACATCGAAACGGTGCATCACCAGTTGTGGCAAAGTCAGGGACTCGTACGGCTGATCGAAGTGTTGCCAGCCGTTGAAGGTCCTGGGGCTGCTGACGGCGGTATTGAATCGGTGCAGGTACACACTGTCGGGATCCAGCGCTTTCAGGCCATTGCGGTCGAGGATCTGTTGCGCGACGGTTCGCGCCATCTCGCGCATGTCCGGGCAGTCTTCGGTGAGTTGCCGGGCGATTGCCAGCAAGGTTTGCCGATCGCTGGAGGTGCGGGTAATGATGGGCATCACGATGTTCCAATAGAGAAGGATGACCATCAGTCTCAAGCGGTCGAAAGCCCGGAAGGCGGTACATATTGATTGACCGACGCCGGGGTATTGGCGGCTTTCACTTAATCTTTCCCATTTGCAGGTGTATCGTATTCGCCCTTCATCGCCAGCCGCTGCTGGCAGGCTGATTGCGCAGAACACGAGGTACCCGCACCGATGTCCTTTACCCGTCGACAAATGCTCAAGGGCCTGACCGGCCTCGTGGTGGTAGGCCTGGGCGCCGGAGGCGCGGCACGCTACTGGCTGGGCAAGGTCGAGGACGACAACGCCGGGCACGACTACGAACTGATCGCCGCGCCCCTCGACGTCGAGCTGGTGCCGGGCTTCAAGACCGAGGCCTGGGCCTTCGGCCCGTCGGCGCCGGGTACCGAGCTGCGGGTGCGCCAGGGCACCTGGCTGCGGGTGCGCTTCATCAACCATCTACCGGTCGAGACCACCATCCATTGGCACGGCATTCGCCTGCCGTTGGAGATGGATGGTGTGCCGTATGTCTCGCAATTGCCGGTCAAGCCGGGCGAATACTTCGACTACAAGTTCAAGGTGCCGGATGCCGGCAGCTACTGGTATCACCCGCATGTCAGCAGCTCCGAGGAGCTGGGCCGCGGCCTGGTCGGGCCGCTGATCGTCGAGGAACGCGAGCCCACGGGCTTCCGGCATGAGCGCACCCTGAGCCTGAAGAACTGGCACGTGGACGAGCAGGGCGCCTGGCTGCCGTTCAGCATCCCCCGCGAGGCGGCCCGCAACGGCACCGCCGGGCGCCTGATCACCATCAACGGCCAGGCCGATTCGATCACCGAGCTGCCGGCCGGGCAGGTGGTACGGGTACGGCTGCTGAACCTGGACAACACCTGGACTTACCGCTTGAACCTCAAGGGCAACTGCGAGGCCATGATCTACGCCCTCGATGGCAACCCGGTGACCCCGCGACCGCTGGACGACGAGTATTGGCTCGGGCCGGGCATGCGCATCTGCCTGGCGATCCGCATCCCCGAGGCGGGTGAAGAGATCTCCCTGCGTGATGGCTTCGTGCGCCTGGGCACCTTGCGCTCGGTGGCCAGCAGCGAGGCGCCCGGCGACTGGCCCAAGGCCCTGCCGCCCAACCCGGTGGCCGAGCCGGACCTGGAGAACGCCGAGAAGCTCAACTTCAATTTCGAATGGGTCGGCAAGGTCTCGGTGAACACCGAGAACGGCAAGCCGCCGAGCCTGTGGCAGATCAACGGCCAGGCCTGGGACATCACCGACAAGACCTGTGCCGACCGGCCGATCGCCACGCTGCAGAAGGGCAAGAGCTACATCCTCGAGCTGAAGAACATGACCCAGTACCAGCACCCGATCCACCTGCATGGCATGAGTTTCAAGGTGATCGCCTCCAATCGGCGCAAGATCGTCGAGCCGTGGTTCACCGACACCTACCTTCTGGGCAAGAACGAGCGGGCGCAGGTGGCGCTGGTGGCGGACAACCCGGGTACCTGGATGTTCCACTGCC
Source organism: Pseudomonas sp. BW16M2 (assembly GCF_014268865.1). Lineage (NCBI taxonomy): Bacteria > Pseudomonadati > Pseudomonadota > Gammaproteobacteria > Pseudomonadales > Pseudomonadaceae > Pseudomonas > Pseudomonas sp. BW16M2. Next base: position 112,129 of record NZ_JABWRI010000012.1, read on the forward strand.
ACGTCATCGACCACATGGAAACCGGCCTGATGGCCGCGATCGCGGTGGTCTGATGCGACCGCAGATCATCGATCGCAGCCGCGACCAGGAATTCATGCGCCTGGCCCTCGATTTGGCGGCCCAGGGCGCGGCCCTGGGCGAGGTGCCGGTGGGGGCGGTGCTGGTGCAGCATGGCCAGGTGATCGGCCAGGGCTTCAACCGGCCGATCATCGACAGCGACCCCAGCGCCCACGCCGAAATGGTGGCGATCCGCGCTGCGGCCAAGTCGGCCAGCAACTACCGGTTGCCGGGTAGTACCCTGTACGTGACCCTGGAGCCATGCAGCATGTGCGCGGGGTTGATCGTCCATTCGCGGGTGGCGCGGGTGGTCTATGGGGCGCTGGAGCCCAAGGCGGGGATCGTGCAGAGCCAGGGGCAGTTCTTCAGCCAGGGGTTCCTCAACCATCGGGTGATGTTCGAGGGTGGGGTGCTGGCAGAGGAGTGTGGGGCGATCCTCAGCGAGTTCTTCAAGGCTCGGCGGGCCAAAGGTTAACCTGCACCCACGTTATCGCGGGGCAAGCCCGCTCCCACGCATTGGCAGCGCAGGCCATCACATCGGCGGTGATTGTTCCGCCGGCTTGTCCTTGTTCACCGCTGGCACATGCAGGTTGCCCTCGGCCACCTGGCCCTCGAGCTGCGGCTGCGTGACCCAGGTGAGAATGTCGTAGTAGCGACGGATGTTGGCCACGAAATGTACCGGCTCGCCGCCGCGGGCATAGCCGTACTTGGTCTTGCTGTACCACTGCTTCTGCGACAGACGCGGCAGCATCTTCTTCACATCCAGCCATTTGTTCGGGTTCAGGCCTTCGCGCCTGGCCAGGGTGCGGGCGTCCTCCAGGTGGCCGCTGCCGACGTTGTAGGCGGCCAGGGCGAACCAGGTGCGGTCCGGCTCCTTGATGCTGTCGTCGAGCTGGTCCTTGACCAGCATGAAGTACTTGGCGCCACCCTGAATGCTCTGCTTGGGGTCCAGGCGGTTGGACACGCCCATGGCCTGGGCGGTGCGCTGGGTCAGCATCATCAGGCCGCGCACGCCGGTCTTGGAGGTGACTTCCGGCTGCCACATCGATTCCTGGTAGCCGATCGCGGCGAGCAGGCGCCAGTCGACCTGCTCGACCTTGGAGCTGGTCTTGAAGTGCTTCTCGTACTTGGGCAGGCGCTGCTGCAAGTGCTGGGCGAAGGTGTAGGCGCCGACGTAGCCGAGGACATCGACGTGGCCGTAGTAACGGTCCTTCAGGCGCTGCAGGGTGCCGTTCTTCTGCGACTTGTCGAGAAACTCGTTGATCTCGTTGAGCAGGCTGTTGTCTTCGCCGGCGGCCACCGCCCAGCGCTGGTCGCGGGTGTCGCCTAGGTCGAAGGCCACGCGCACGTTGGGGAAGTACACCTGGTTCATGGCCAGCTCGTTGGAGTCGACCAGGGTCAGGTCGATCTGGCCCTCGTCGACCATGCGCAGCAGGTCGACCACCTCGACGGCGTCGGACTCCTCGTACTCCAGCCCCGGGTTCTGCTTTTTCAGCTCGGCGAGCTGGTCTGCGTGGCTGCTGCCCTTGAGCACCATGATCTTCTTGCCGACCAGCCCCTTGGCGCTGGTCGGCCGTGAGCGGCCATTGCGGTAGATGACCTGCGGGGTCACCTCGAGGTAAGGGTGGGAGAACTTCGCCTGGGCGGCGCGACGCTCACTGCTGACCAGGCCGGCGGCGGCCAGCACCGGGCCGGACGGCTTGCCCAGCTGGTCGAACAGCTCGTCGAGGTTGTCGGCGGTCTCGATCTCGAGCTTCACACCCAGGTCGTCGGCGAAGCGCTTGACCAGTTCATATTCGAAACCGGTTTCGCCGTTGCGGTCCTGGAAATAGGTGGCCGGGCTGTTGCGGGTAATCACGCGCAATACGCCATCCTCCTTGACGCGTTCGAGGGTGCTGGGTTTTTCAACGCAGGCACCGAGCATCAGGAAGAGTCCGGTTGCGAGGAGCCATCTGGCGCATCGCTGGCGCAAAGCAGTGTGGGCGAACATAGGGTGCAGTATACGCAAAGGACCGGCGGCGCCATATCTCGACAATATGTGGCTTGTCTGGTAGCACGTCGCTGTGCCTGCGACAGGGCGCAGCAGGTCGTGGGAGCGGGCTTGCCCCGCGATTCGCCTGTTCAGGCAATCTCTTTGCCGGCAGGCGTCATCGCGGGGCAAGCCCGCTCCCACGATGAAATCCCCTGGATTTTTTTGACCCTGAAGTCCGGTTCCACCGCCCGGCAGCATTGGCTTCGAGCGGGTGCCGAAAGCCTGCGAATTAGGCTAGAATGCACGGCCTCTAAGCACACCCCTTCCTGAGGCTGTCCCGACGATGTTGATCCTGCGCGGCGCTCCTGCCCTTTCTGCCTTTCGCCACGGTAAATTACTCGAGCAACTGAGCCAGAAAGTCCCCGCTGTTACTGGTTTGTATGCCGAATTCGCCCACTTCGCCGACGTCGACGGCGAGCTGACCGCCGACCAGCAGCAGGTGCTGGGCCGTCTGCTCAAGTACGGCCCGAGCGTGCCGGTGCAGGAGCCAGCCGGCCGCCTGTTCCTGGTCGTGCCGCGCCTGGGCACCATCTCGCCCTGGGCATCCAAGGCCAGCGACATCGCCCACAACTGCGGCCTGCAGTCGATCCAGCGCCTGGAGCGCGGCATCGCCTACTACGTCGCTGGTAACATTTCCGACGCCGACGCCCAGGTGCTTGCCGCCGAGCTGCACGACCGCATGACCCAGCGCGTGCTGGCCAAGCTGGAAGACGCCGCCGACCTGTTCAGCCACGCCCAGCCCAAGCCGATGACCTCTGTGGACATCCTCGCCGGTGGCCGCGCCGCCCTGGCGCAAGCCAACATCGACCTGGGCCTGGCCCTGGCCGAGGACGAGATCGACTACCTGGTCAATGCTTTCCAGAACCTTGCGCGCAACCCGAACGACATCGAACTGATGATGTTCGCCCAGGCCAACTCCGAACACTGCCGCCACAAGATCTTCAACGCCAGCTGGGACATCGACGGCCAGGCGCAGGAGAAGAGCCTGTTCGGCATGATCAAGAACACCTACCAGATGCACAGCGAAGGCGTGCTGTCTGCGTACAAGGACAACGCCTCGGTGATCGTCGGCAGCGTCGCCGGCCGCTTCTTCCCGAACCCTGAGACCCGCCAGTACGGCGCGGTGCAGGAGCCGGTGCACATCCTGATGAAGGTCGAGACGCACAACCACCCGACCGCCATCGCCCCGTTCTCCGGCGCCTCCACCGGCTCCGGCGGCGAGATCCGCGACGAAGGCGCCACCGGCCGTGGCGCCAAGCCCAAGGCCGGCCTGACCGGCTTCACCGTTTCCAACCTGCGTATTCCGGGCTTCGAGCAGCCATGGGAGAAGCCTTACGGCAAGCCAGAGCGTATCGTCGACGCCCTCGACATCATGATCGAAGGCCCACTGGGCGGCGCCGCGTTCAACAACGAATTCGGCCGTCCGGCGCTGACCGGCTACTTCCGCACCTTCGAGCAGGGCATCAACACCCCGCACGGTGAAGAAGTCCGTGGCTACCACAAGCCGATCATGCTCGCCGGCGGCATGGGCAACATCCGTGAAGACCACGTGCAGAAGGGCGAGATTACCGTCGGCGCCAAGCTGATCGTGCTCGGCGGCCCGGCCATGTTGATCGGCCTGGGCGGCGGCGCCGCCTCGTCGGTCGCCACCGGCGCCAGCTCGGCTGACCTGGACTTCGCCTCGGTACAGCGCGAGAACCCGGAAATGGAACGCCGTTGCCAGGAGGTCATCGACCGCTGCTGGCAGCTGGGCGACAAGAACCCGATCGCCTTCATCCACGACGTCGGCGCCGGCGGCATCTCCAACGCCTTCCCGGAGCTGGTCAACGACGGTGGCCGCGGTGGCCGCTTCGAACTGCGCAACGTGCCCAACGACGAGCCGGGCATGGCCCCGCACGAGATCTGGTCCAACGAATCGCAGGAGCGCTACGTGCTGGCGGTCAGCGCCGAGGACTTCGAGCGCTTCCAGGCCATCTGCGAGCGTGAGCGCTGCCCGTTCGCGGTCGTGGGCGAGGCCACCGAAGAGAAGCACCTCACCGTCACCGACAGCCACTTCGACAACACCCCGGTGGACATGCCGCTGGACGTGCTGCTGGGCAAGCCGCCGCGCATGCACCGTTCGGTCACCCGCGAAGCGGAGCTGGGCGATGAGTTCGACCCGAGCACCCTGGAACTCAAGGACTCGGTCGAGCGCGTCCTGCGTCACCCGGCCGTGGCCAGCAAGAGCTTCCTGATCACCATCGGCGACCGTACCATCACCGGCCTCGTGGCCCGTGACCAGATGGTCGGCCCGTGGCAGGTGCCGGTGGCCGACTGCGCCGTCACCGCCACCAGCTTCGACGTCTACACCGGTGAAGCCATGGCCATGGGCGAACGCACGCCGCTGGCCCTGCTCGACGCCCCGGCGTCCGGGCGCATGGCGATCGGCGAGACCCTGACCAACCTGGCCGCCTCGCGCATCGAGAAGCTGTCCGACATCAAACTGTCGGCCAACTGGATGTCCGCCGCCGGTCACCCGGGTGAAGACGCCCGCCTGTACGACACCGTCAAGGCCGTCGGCATGGAGCTGTGCCCGGAGCTGGGCATCACCATTCCGGTCGGTAAAGACTCGATGTCGATGAAGACCCAGTGGAGCGAAGCGGGCGAGCAGAAGAGCGTCACCTCGCCGATGTCGCTGATCATCACCGGCTTCGCCCCGGTCACCGACATCCGCAAGACCCTGACCCCGCAACTGCGCATGGACAAGGGCGAAACCGACCTGATCCTGATCGACCTGGGCCGTGGCAAGAACCGCATGGGCGCCTCGATCCTGGCGCAGACCCACGGCAAGCTGGCCGCCCAGGCGCCGGACGTCGATGACGCCGAGGACCTCAAGGCGTTCTTCGCCGTGATCCAGGGCCTGAACGAAGACGGCCACCTGCTGGCCTACCACGACCGTTCCGACGGCGGCCTGCTGACCTCCGTGCTGGAAATGGCCTTCGCCGGCCACTGTGGCCTGGAGCTGGAACTGGGCAACCTGACCAGCAAGCGCGAGAAAGTCGCGGCCATCCTCTTCAACGAAGAGCTGGGCGCGGTGATCCAGGTCCGTCAGGACGCCACGCCGGATGTACTGGCGCAGTTCAGCGCCGCTGGCCTGGGTGAGGATTGCGTCGCCGTGATCGGCCAGCCGATCAACAACGGTGAAGTGCTGATCAACTTCGAAGGAGAAGAGCTGTTCAACGGCGATCGCCGCTTGCTGCAGCGCCAGTGGGCCGAGACTAGCTACCAGGTCCAGCGCCTGCGCGACAACGCCGACTGCGCCGACCAGGAATTCGACGCCCTGCTGGAAGAAGACAACCCGGGCCTGTCGGTCAAGCTGGGCTACGACGTCAACGACGACATTGCCGCGCCGTACATCAAGAAAGGCGTGCGTCCGCAAGTGGCGATCCTGCGCGAGCAGGGTGTCAACGGCCAGGTCGAGATGGCTGCCGCCTTCGACCGCGCGGGCTTCGCTGCGGTCGACGTGCACATGAGCGACATCCTGTCTGGCCGTGTCGACTTCGAAGCCTTCAAAGGCCTGGTGGCCTGCGGCGGCTTCTCCTACGGCGACGTGCTGGGTGCCGGTGAGGGCTGGGCCAAGTCGGCGCTGTTCAACGCCCGTGCCCGTGATGCCTTCCAGGCCTTCTTCGAGCGTACCGACAGCTTCGCCCTGGGCGTGTGCAACGGTTGCCAGATGATGTCCAACCTGCACGAGCTGATCCCGGGCACCGAGTACTGGCCGCACTTCGTGCGCAACCGCTCGGAGCAGTTCGAGGCCCGCGTGGCCATGGTCGAGGTACAGAAGTCCAACTCGATCTTCCTGCAGGGCATGGCCGGTTCGCGTATGCCGATCGCCATCGCCCACGGTGAAGGCCATGCCGAGTTCGCAAGCGAAGAGGCACTGCTGGAAGCCGACCTGTCCGGTTGCGTGGCCCTGCGCTACGTCGACAACCACGGCAAGGTCACCGAAGCCTACCCGGCCAACCCGAACGGCTCGCCGCGTGGGATCACCGGCCTGACCAGCCGCGACGGCCGCGTGACCATCATGATGCCGCACCCGGAGCGGATGTTCCGCGCCGTGCAGAACTCCTGGCGCCCGGATGAGTGGCAGGAAGACGCGGCCCTGATGCGCATGTTCCGCAATGCGCGAGTGTGGGTGAACTAAGGGTGTACAAGCTCGCCTTCTTCGTCCCCGACAGCCATGTCGAGGTGGTCAAGGCCGCCGTGTTCGCAGCTGGTGGCGGACGCATCGGCGACTACGACCACTGCGCATGGCAAACCCTCGGCCAGGGCCAGTTCCGCCCGTTGGACGGCAGCCAGCCGTACCTCGGGCAGACTGGCCAGGTCGAGGTGGTCGAGGAGTGGAAGGTGGAGTTGGTGGTGGCTGATGCGCTGATCGCCCAGGTGGTCGCCGCGCTCAAGCAGAGCCACCCGTATGAAACGCCGGCTTATGAGGTCTGGCCGCTGGCCGATTTCTAGAACGGCGTCGAATGTCATCGCGGGGCAAGCCCGCTCCCACAAGGTATCAACAGGCCTTGTGGGAGCGGGCTTGCCCCGCGATGCTTTTCAGCCCTGCAAAGCGCTGCCCAACGCAGGCGCCTTGCTACCCACGACCAGATGCCACACCCCACCCGCCTGCGGGCTCACACCCAGGCATCCCAGGGCGGCCAGGCGTTCCTGCTCTACCTTGGCCTCATTCCTGACCCGCACTCGCACTCGGCTCGAGGCCACGCACTGCGCCTCCAGTACATTCTCGCGCCCGCCCAGGGCCTGCAGCCATTCATCCGCAACGACCGTCTCGGTGGCCACTGCGGCCTTCTCGACAACCGGCGGCGCCACCCGCGCATGGGGCAGCTCCCCGCGAATCTCGTCGGCCAGTGCATCGGCCATCGGCCCCACCACCACCTGCAGGCTGCCACCGGTACCGGGGCGTACCACGGCGAGGGCGCCAAGGGCCTTCAGGTCCTGGTCGCGGGCCAGGTTGCGGTCGGCCAGTACCAGGCGCAGGCGCGTGGTGCAGGCATCCACGCCCTGCAGGTTGGCCGCGCCGCCGAGGGCATCGATATAGCGTCGGGCCCGCGGCGCATCGCTGCCCTCGGCCTGGCTGGCCGCCTGTTCCTCGCGGCCGGGTGTCTTCAGGTCGAAACGGCGGATGCAGTAGTCGAACACGAAGTAGTAGACCAACCCATAGAGCACGCCCACCGGGAACACCAGCCAGCCGTTGCTCGAACGCCCCCAGCCCAGGGCCATGTCGATGCCGCCGCCGGAGAAGGTGAAGCCCAGGCGGATCCCCAGCAGGTCGCAGATGGCCATGGACAGCCCAGTCAGCAGCGCATGGATCAGGTACAGCAGCGGCGCCAGGAACATAAAGGCGAATTCGATCGGCTCGGTCACCCCGGTCAGCGCCGAGGTCAGCGCCATCGACAGCAGCACCCCGCCGATCAGCTTGCGCCGCTGCGGCAGGGCATGGCGGTACATGGCCAGGCAGGCGGCGGGCAGGCCGAAGATCATCACCGGGAACATGCCGGTCATGAACTGTCCGGCGTTCGGGTCGCCGGCGAAGAAGCGCGCCAGATCGCCGGTGACCACCTGGCCGCTGGCCGCCTGGAAGCTGCCAAAGACGAACCACACCAGGTTGTTGAGGATATGGTGCAGGCCGGTGATGATCAGCAGTCGGTTGAGCACGCCGAAGAAGAACGCGCCGATGCTGCCGCTCTCCAGCATCAGTTGGCCGAGTGCGTTGATGCCGTGCTGGATCGGTGGCCAGATCAGGCCGAACAGCAGCCCGAGAAACACCGCCGACACCCCGGTGGCGATCGGCACGAAGCGCCGGCCACCGAAGAACGCCAGGTAGTCCGGCAGCTGGATGTCCTTGAAGCGGTTGTACAGGCCGCCGCCGAGCAGGCCGCAGATAATGCCGGCGAGCATGCCCATGTCGATCTTCGGATCGATCACCTTCAGCGTAGCCACCAGCACCAGGTAGCCGATGGCGCCGGCCAGGCCCGCGGTGCCGTTGTTGTCGCGGGCGAAGCCCACGGCGATGCCGATGGCGAAGATCAGCGCCAGGTTGGCGAAGATCGCTTGCCCGGCGTCATGCACCAGGGCGATGTCGAGCAGGTCGGTGTCGCCCAGGCGCAGCAACAGGCCGGCGATGGGCAGGATGGCGATGGGCAGCATCAAGGCGCGGCCGAGCCGCTGCAGGCCCTGGATGAAGTGCTGGTACATGGTGCGCTCCGATTATTGTTGTAGGGCCACGGGGGCCGCGGGTTGGGCGTGGGATTGCGCGGCGAAGTCGCGGCAGGCCTGGCGTACGGCCCCGGCGCTGGCCAGGCCCAGCAGGCCCTGGCTGAAGCGGCGGCAGGCGCTGGCGTCGAGCTGGCGGACCAGGGCCTTGATCTCGCCGATCTGCGGCGCGCTGACCGACAGCTCGGCCACGCCGAGGCCGACCAGCACCGGCGTGGCCAGCGGGTCGGAGGCCAGCGCACCGCACACGCCGACCCAGCGACCGTGCTTCGCCGCGCCCTGGCAGGTCAGCTCGATCAGGCGCAGCAGTGCCGGGTGCAGGGCATCGACCCGCGCCGCCAGCCCGGCATGGTCACGGTCCATGGCCAGGGTGTACTGGGACAGGTCGTTGGTGCCGATGGAGAAGAAGTCCGCGTGCTCGGCTAGGCGCTCGGCGAGCAGCGCCGCGGCCGGCACCTCGATCATCACCCCCAGTTCGGCGCGTGCCGTCACGCCCAGCTCGGCGGCCAGCCGGTCGAGGCGCTGGCGGATGGCGATCAGCTCGTCGACCTCGGTGACCATCGGCAGCATGATTCGGCAGCGTCGCTGCGGGCTGACCTGGAGCAGGGCGCGCAACTGCTGGTCGAGCAGCTCCGGGCGCACCTGGCCCAGGCGGATGCCGCGCAGGCCCAGCACCGGGTTGGCCTCGGCCGGCAGGGGCAGGTAGTCGAGCTGCTTGTCGCCGCCGACGTCGATGGTGCGGATGATCACCGGGCGCTCGGCCATGGCGTCGAGCACCGCCTGGTAGGCGTTGCGCTGCTCGGCCTCGTCCGGTGCGGTGGGGCGGTCGATGAACAGGAACTCGCTGCGCAGCAGGCCGATGCCGTCGGCGCCCTGGGCCAGGGCCTGGGCGGCCTCTTCGGCGCTGGCGACGTTGGCCGCGACCTCGATCAACTGGCCATCGCGGGTACGCGCGCCTTGCTGCGCGGCGGCCTGCTGGCGCTGGCGGATTTCGCGGCGTTGCTGCAGGTGGCAGTGGACCTCGGCCAGGCGTTGCGGGGCGGCCTGGGTTTCCAGACGACCCTGGTCGGCGTCCAGCACCAGGGGCGTGCCGGCGGGCAGGTCGAGCAGCGCTTCGCCCACGGCCACCAGGCATGGCAGGCCGCGGGCACGGGCGAGGATGGCGACGTGCGAGGTGGCGCCACCGGCGGCCATGCACAGCCCGGCGACATCGTGGCGGGTAAGCAGCAACAGGTCGGAGGGGGTCAGCTCGTGGGCGACGACGATGGCCGCCGGCGGCAGGCGCAGTTGCCGGGTTTCGCCGAGCAGGGCGCGCAGCACCCGCTGCTGCAGGTCATAGAGGTCGTTGGCGCGTTCGGCCAGCAATGGATTGCCCAGGCTGCGCAGGACCTGGCACTGGGTCTCGATGGCGCGGCTCCAGGCATGGCTGGCGGCGACGCCGCCGGCGATATGCTGGCGGGCGTCGCCGAGCAGGGCCGGGTCGTCGAGCAGGGCCAGGTGGGCCTCGAGGATCGCCGCCGCGTCCTCCTGGCCGCGAGGCAGGTGCCGCCAGTCGCGGTCGATGGCATGGCGGACCTCGGCCAGGGCAGTGTTCAGCGCCTGGTGCTGTTCGGCGGGGTCGTTGTCGCCGCTGTCCGCCGGCAGGCTGATGCCGTCCAGGCGCGCCAGTGGCCCGAGGGCGAGGCCGGGGGCGGCGCAAACCCCGTTTAGCACGCCGGGCTCGGCATTGGGTTTGGGCGTGGCGATGCTTGTGGGGGCATGCGCGGCATGGCGTTCAGCGACCGAGGCGGTCTGCACGGCGGCGATCAACGCCTGCAGCGCGGCCTGGCTGTCCGGCCCGGTACAGATCAGTTCGACTTCGGCGCCTTCGCCAACGCCCAGGCCCATGACCGCCACCAGGCTGGTGAGGTCGGCCTCGCGCTCGGCGAAACGCAGCACGGCATGGCTCTGGAAGCCTTGCGCGGTCTGGCGCAGCAGGGCGGCAGGGCGGGCATGCAGACCGCCGTGATGAGCGACCCGGGCATGACCGCGTGCGCACTCATGGCTGACCGGTTGTGCCTGCGCTTCGCTGCCGGTGGCCTCGACCTCCAGCAGCGCCGCACCCAGGCGCGAAGCACCTGTGTCCAGTCGCGTCAGGCCAAAGCCCGGGCCATTGCTGACCAGCATCACGGTGACCAGGCTGACGCAGTGCTGCGCCACCAGGTCCATGTCGAAGCGCACCAGCGGTTGTCCCTGTAGCACTTGGTCGCCCAGCGCTACCAACGGCGAGAAGCCGCGCCCCTGCAACTGCACGGTGTCGACACCGATATGCAGGAGGACTTCCGCGCCGTTGGCCGCGCGCAGGGTCAGCGCATGGCCGGTACGGGCCAGTTGCACCACTTCGCCCGCGCAGGGCGCGTGCAGCACGTCGTTCAACGGGTCGATGGCGACGCCGTCGCCCAAGGTGCCGCTGCTGAACACCGGGTCCGGTACCTGGTCCAGCGGTACCTGTGGTCCGGCGAGCGGGGCATGGAGGATGATCTTGTTATTGTCGGGCATGCGCTGTTCCTCGCGGCTTCACTGCGTGCAGGTCACTTTGCTCAGGTGGCGCGGCTGGTCGGGGTCGAGGCCGCGGGCCTCGGCCAGGGCCGCGGCCATGATGTAGAAGCTCTGGATCGCCAGCAGCGGGTCCAGGGCCGGGTGTTCGGCGCAGCTCAGGGTGAGGTCGCGCCCGGCGATATCGGCCGGCGCCGCCAGCAGCACGCGGGCACCGCGCTGGCGCATGTCGGCGGCCAGCTGCAGCAACCCGGCCTGCTCGACGCCACGGGGGGCGAACACCAGCAGCGGGTACTGGGCATCGATCAGGGCCATCGGGCCATGGCGTACTTCGGCGCTGCTGAAGGCCTCGGCCTGGATCACCGAGGTTTCCTTGAGCTTGAGCGCGGCCTCCTGGGCGATGGCGAAGCCCGCGCCACGGCCGATCACCATCAGGCGCTCACTGTCGCGCAGGGTATCGATGGCCGGGCTCCAGTCTTGCCCGGCGGCCTCGCGCAGTTGCGCGGGCAGGGCAAGGCCGGCTTCCTGCAGGGCGCGGTCCTGGCCCCAGTGGGCGACCAGGCGGGCGCCGGCAGCCAGGGTGGCGACGAAGCTCTTGGTCGCCGCCACCGACAGCTCAGGGCCTGCGCACAGCGGCAAGTGATGCTGGCAGGCCTGCTCCAGGGGCGAGCCTTCGGCGTTGACCAGCGAGACCGTGGTCGCCCCGCACTGGCCCAGGCGGCGCAGGCTGTCGACCAGGTCCGGGCTCTGGCCCGACTGCGAGAACCCCAGGGCCACCTGGCCACGCACCCGCAGCGGTGCCTGCTGCAGGGTCACCACCGACATCGGCAGCGAAGCCACCGGCAGGCCCAGCTGCTGCATGGCGATGTAGGCGAAGTAACTGGCGGCGTGGTCCGAGCTGCCCCGGGCCACGGTCAGCGCCACTTGCGGGTCGAGCCGGCGTAGCTGTTCGGCCAGGGTTTCCAGGCGCGGGTCCAGCGTCTGCGTCTGACGTTCGACGACCTCGGCGCAGGCGCGGGCTTCTTCGAGCATCCTTGAACTCATGCGGTTTCTCCTTCGATCATCACGGCGGTCAGGTTCAGTTGGCGGTCCAGCAGCACTGCGTCGGCCCAGGCGCCCGGTTGCAGGCGGCCACGGTCGGCGATGCCGAGATAATCGGCGGGATGGCGCGACAGGCGCTCGGAGGCTTCGGCCAGCGGCAGGCCGATCTTCACCAGGTTGCGCAGGGCCTGGTCCATGGTCAGGGTGCTGCCGGCCAGGGTGCCGTCGGGCAGGCGCACGCCGCCCAGGCACTTGGTCACGGTGTGGCTGCCCAGGCGGTATTCGCCGTCGGGCATGCCGGCGGCGGCGGTGGAGTCGGTCACGCAGTACAGGCACGGGATCGAGCGCAGGGCCACGCGCATGGCACCGGGGTGCACGTGCAGCAGGTCGGGAATCAGTTCGGCGTAGCGGGCGTGGGCCAGGGCCGCGCCGACGATGCCCGGCTCGCGGTGGTGCAGCGGGCTCATGGCGTTGTACAGGTGGGTGAAGCTGGTGGCGCCGGCCTCCAGGGCCGCCACGCCTTCTTCGTAGCTGCCCAGGGTGTGGCCGAGCTGCAGGCGGATGCCGCGCTGGCTCAGGGCCTGGATCAGCGGCAGGTGGCCGGCGATTTCCGGGGCGATGGTGATGACCTTGATCGGCGCCAGGGCCAGGTATTGCTCCACCTCGTCGAGCAGTGCCTGGTGGGCGAAGTTCGGTTGCGCGCCGAGCTTGCCGGGGTTGATGTACGGGCCTTCCAGGTGCACGCCGAGGATGCGCGCGCCCTGGCGCGGGTGCTTGAGGTGCTCGCCCAGTTCGGCGAGCACGCGGGTCAGTTCCTCGCGGGGCGCGGTCATGGTGGTGGCCAGCAGCGAGGTTGTGCCGAAACGCCGGTGGGTGCGGGCGATGGTGGCGAAGGCGTCGCCGCCCTGCATGATGTCGCTGCCGCCACCGCCGTGCACGTGCAGGTCGATGAAACCCGGCAACAGGTACGGCAGGTCGTTGGCCTGCGGGTCGCACGGCGTACCGTCGATGGCCCGGATGCGGCCGTTTTCGAGGTGCAGTTGTCCGCGCACCCAGCCGTCGGGGGTGAGGATGTTGGCGATGTCCATGGGGGCTCCGGTCAGCGTCGCAGTTCGGCGACGAAGTCGTAGTAGTCGTTGCGGCAGTAGGTGTCGGTCAGCTCAATGGCGGTGTTGTCGTCGAGGTAGCCGATCCGGGTCATCAGCAGCATGGCGGTGCCGGGGGCGATGCCCACCTGGGCGGCCAGCTCGTCGCCGGCGTTGATCGCGCGGATGTGTTGCAGGGCACGGACCACCGGGCGGCCGAGCCGGTCGAGGTGCTGGTAGAGCGAATCGCCGATGGCCTGTGGGTCGCCGAGCAGGCGGGCGGGCAGGGTGCTGACCTCCACCGCCATGACGATGTCGTCGGCCTTGCGCAGGCGCTTGAGGTGGACCACCTGGTCGGTGGGCGACAGGCCGAGGCGGATCAGTTCGTCGTTGCTTGGGGTGCCGATGCTGCGCTCGAGCCACTGGGAGCTGGGCACGAAGCCTTTCATGCGCAGCATTTCGCTGAAGCTCGACAGGCGTGACAGGGGTTGTTCGAGGCGTGGCGTGATGAAGGTGCCGGAGCCCTGGATGCGATGGATCAGGCCTTGTTCGAGCAGGACCTCGAGGGCCTTGCGCGCGGTGACCCGGGAGATGTCCAGGGTTTCGCTGAGGGTGCGCTCCGAGGGCAGCGCCTGGTCGGCGGTCCATTGGCCGGCGTGGATGGCCTGCTCAAGGTTGCGCGCCAGCTGCAGGTAGAGCGGGGTGGCGCTGGTGTCGTCGGGGCGCAGGGCCGATAGAGGACGCATGGGCGGTGTCCGGTATTGTTGTTGGATGGAAATTAATACCACTTTAATACCAGGTCAATACCACTGGTCAGGTCATCTGTCGCAATCCCAGGGGGCGCCTTGCGCCCCTTTCGCGGTACAAGGCCGCTCCTACAGGGATGCGCGTACTCCTATGTAGGAGCGGCCTTGTGCCGCGAAAGGGCTGTGAAACAGCCCCAGCGATCTCAAGAGCTGTCAGACATTTCCGAACCTGAAACCAAATGCTTCAGCCAGCAAAGCTTGGGAACTATCCTACGCGCTTGCCGGAAGCCGCCGCGTTGTCGGGGAAATACCCCAGGGATAACTTCATCGGGTCGCCAGATTTGGTGACCAGGGTGTGAGAATCCTGGAGTACAAGTTTTTCGGCAGTCCCTTCATGGCAGCCGTGCACGGGCAGACTTCGGTCTGACCGGGTTTCTTGTGCCCCGGATTCTCACCCCGTTCACGGCTGCCACCCTTTGTCTTGTGAGAATTGCCATGGGATGGCGCTTCCTTGGAACGCACAAGAGTTGGACCTATGAAAAAAATTGTCCCCGATCCACCCCGTCTCGCACCCTTCATCAGTATCCGTTCCACGCTCACCCGCGATAAGGCCGGTACAGCTTTACACCACCCGGCGCACCAACCCACACGCCAGCAACCCCACCTCGAACAGCACCCACATTGGCACCGCCAGCAGGGTCTGGGAAAACACATCCGGCGGCGTCAGGATCATCCCCACCACGAAGCAGCCGACAATCACATAAGGCCGGCTGCGCCGCAGCGTGGCGACGTCGGTCAACCCCGCCCAGACCACGATGAAGGTCGCCACCGGGATCTCGAAGGCCAGGCCGAACGCCAGGAACAGCGCCATGATGAAGTCCAGGTACAAGCCGATGTCGGTCATCATCGCCACCCCGTCCGGGGTCACGCTGGCGAAGAAGCCGAACATCATCGGGAACACCAGGAAGAACGCGAAGGCCATGCCGCCGTAGAACAGCAGGATGCTCGACACCAGCAGCGGCAAGGCAATGCGCCGTTCGCGGCGGTACAGCCCCGGGGCGATGAAGCCCCAGGCCTGGTGCAGCAGCAGCGGCATGGCGACGAACAGCGCGCACATCGCCGTCAGCTTGAACGGCGTGAGGAACGGCGAGGTGACGCTGGTGGCGATCATGCTGGCGCCTTCGGGCAGGTAGCGGCGCAGCGGTTCGGAGATCTGCGTGTACAGCGTCTGGGCGAAGGGGAACAAGCCGCAGAACACCAGCGCGACCACCAGCAGGCAGCGCACCAGGCGCTTGCGCAGGTCGCGCAGGTGGTCGGTCAGCGGCATGCGCGCCGCCTGGTCGAGGGCGAGGGACATCAGGCGCTTTCCTTGGTGTGGAGCGTGGTCGGGTCATTGGCCGGCGTCGCGTCGAGCTGGATACCCTGGCGGATCTCCTGCTCCAGGCGCTGCAGCGGCGCGGCATCCAGGGCGGGCATGTCGATCTCCCGCTCCACCTGCGCCTTCAGTGCATTCAGCGCCCGGCGTGCCTGGCCCAGCCCACGGCCGAGGGTACGCGCCGCCACCGGCAGGCGCTCGGGACCGAGCACCAGCAGGGCGACGATACCGACCAGCAGCAGTTCGGTGAAGCCGATCTCGAACATCAGGCCTGACGATCCGTCTGCGTCTGTTGTACCGGCTGATTGTTCAGCACTTGCGGTTGTTGCTCGACGCTGTTGTCGGCAGTACCGCCCATGGACTTGCGAAAGCCCTGGATCGCCTCGCCGACATCACTGCCCAGCCCCTTGAGACGCTTGGTGCCGAACAGCAGGAAGACGATCAACAGCACGATCACCAATTGCCAGATTCCGATGCCACCCATGTAAGACCACTCCTGTCAGGCCAAAGAAAAAGGAAGGCCAATCCTGCCCTGCGCAGATGACGGGCACATGACTGCCATCTGGTTGAAACAACGGGCGTGTTGACTGGCGCTTTGCAGTGGCCACGGGAAGACAGGGATGGGGCGCAGGCGACAACAGGGCGCGGCACTGCTGATGGTGCTGGTGGTGTTGGCGATGCTCGCGGCGGGGCTGGCCTGGCTGGTGGAAGATGGCCGGCGCCAGGTGGACGAGGTGCGCCTGTTGCACCAGCGGGTACAGGTGCGGGCCATGGAGCAGGCGGGGCTTGCCTATGCCTCCCAGGCCCTGCGCGATCCGGCCTGGCGGGCCAGCCCGCTGTTCTGGCAGGCCCTGCGCGGGCAGCCGCTGGCCTATGACTTCGGCGCCGGCAAGGCGCAACTGCGGGTGATCGACCAGCACGGTTGCTTCAACGTGAATGCGTTGTTGGGCGAGGATGGCCCGCGGGCCGAGCGCCAGCTGCGCCACCTGCTCGGCGACGACATGGCCGCCGAGCGGTTGGTCGATGCCCTGGCCGACTGGCTGGATGCCGACAGCGATGCCCGCTTGCAAGGGGCCGAGAGTGCCCAGTACCTGCGCCAGCAGCCACCCCGGTTGGCGGCCAATCAGCCAATGCTCGACACCAGTGAACTCAACCTGCTGTTGGAGCCGGACAGTGGCCGACAAAGCCGCTACCGAATGCTCTGCGCACTGCCATCGACCGGTGGCTGGCGACTCAATGCCAACGCCCTGGGGCTGGAGCACCTGCCGTTGTTGGAGGCCCTGTACGAGGGGCAGTTTTCCCGTTCGATGCTCAGCCGCATCATCAGCGGCCGGCCGGCGGCGGGCTATGTGGATGCCGCGGCACTGCGCCAGGCGCTGGGCGCGGTGGATGACGAGACCTTCGCCCGGCTAAGCGAAGGGTTGTTGCTCAACAGCGGCCATTTCGTGCTGCAGCTGTCGTTCGAGGAAGAGGGGCGCACGTTGCGCAGCCAGTTCCAGATCGAGGCGCTGGGCGTGGTGCAATGGCATGCGCGGGTGCCGGCGCAGCAGGTGCGGGTCAGGGGGCGGGAGGCGGTGGCCTGGTAGTACGTAATCGCAGGCTATATGCAACCTCTGTAGGAGCGGCGTGAGGCTAAAGCTGATCGATCAGACGGTACCGATCTCTCCGCCGTCATTACGCTGGATCACCACCGTCGAAGCCCGTGGCCGCACCGAGGTGCCGGTCGGCGTGACGTCGGTGGCCTTGTCGGTGGTCGGCCAGTTGTCCGGGTGCTGGATGTTGACGAACATCGTCTTGTTGTCCGGGGTGAAGGTGATGCCCGTCACCTCGCAACCGTTCGGCCCGACGAAGAAGCGACGCAGGTCTGCCTGGTTGGTGGCGTTGACCGGGATCTGCTTGCCGTTGGCGTCCACCAGGTCGGTGGGGATCACCGCCAGCACCTGGTCGTTGGTGTAGCTGGTCAGGGTGGCCTCGCCGTTGTCGGTCTCGAACCACAGCACGCCGCGGCTATCGAAGCTCATGCCGTCGGGGCTGGCGAACTGGTTCAGTTCGGTCAGGCCCGAGCGGTTGATGTCCGGGGTGCCGGCGGCGTTGGCGCCGAACACGAAGATGTCCCAGGTGAAGGTCTTGTGGTCGTCGCTGTCGTGCCAGCGGATGATGTGGCCGTGGCGGTTCGGGCCGCGCGGGTTGGCCGCGTCGACCTTGGCGGCGGTGCGCGCGCTGTTGTTGGTCAGGGTCAGGTAGACGTCGCCGTTGAGCGGGTTGACGGCGGTCCACTCCGGACGGTCCATGGGCGTGGCGCCCACGGCGTCGGCGGCGCCACGGGTGTTGAGGATGATGCCCGGCAAATCGGTGAACAGCGCGCCAAGGGTGCTGCCGCCGGTGGTCGGGGTGGCGACGTCGAGCAGCAGCCAGGCGCCGGTGCCGTTGGCGTCGAAGCGGGCCACGTAGAGCTTGCCCTTGTCCATATATTTGGCACCGGTGGCCAGGCGGTCGGCCGGGTTGGCGTCTGCCGGATCCCACAGGGCGTCGGAGACGAACTTGTACAGGTACTCGTTGTTGGAGTCGTCGCCGGTATACCAGACCAGCGGCTTGCCGGCCACCGGCAGGCCCGGGCAGCAGCCTTCGTGGCGGAATCGGCCCAGGGCGGTGCGCTTCACTGCCAGGGTGTTGCTGGTGTACGGGTCGATCTCGACGATGTAGCCGTAGGTGCTGGCTTCGTTGCGGAAGTCGTCGGTGGCGCTGGCGCCGGTGGGGGTGATGTCGAAGCGGGCGAACTCGCCGGCCACTTCGCTGGCGTCACCGGCCGCGGTTTCCCACTTGTACTGGCCGCTGCTGCTGGAGACGCCGATGCGCACCTGGTTGGCCGGGCGGGTGCCCTTGTTGACGAAGATGCCGGGCCAGTTCTCCTCGCAGGTCAGGTAGGTGCCCCACGGGGTATAGCCGTTGCCGCAGTTGTTGTTGGTGCCGCGGCACTGGGTGCCGGTGGGCGAGAACTTGGTCTTGACGTGGTCGGTGCCGCGCATCGGGCCGGCAATGTCCATCAGCGAGACGGTGGTGAAGCGGCGGTTGAGCGGGTCGTTATTGACCACCTGCCAGCGCCCGGCGACCTTGCTGATGCGTACCACGCCCGCACCATGGGCGTTGATCTCCTTGCGTACCTCTTCGACCGGGCGCTTGCCGGCGACGGTGGTGGGGCCGGCCGGGTGCAGGGCGGCGGTATCGATGTACTCGAAGTTGATCGCCAGCAGGCCATCACTGGAGCTGCCGTTGATGGGGAAGAAGTGCATGCCGTCGTGGTGCATGCCCATGGCGTTGGCCTGGTCGGTGGAAGTGTTGCTGCCGTCGGCCTTCCAGGGGTTGGCGGTGGCGTTCAGCGGCGTGCCCCAGGGCGCCAGCACATAGGCGCTGTAGCCGGCGGCGACCACGCAGGCATCGGTGCGCGAACCTGGGATGGAATTGAAGCCCAGCTTGAGTTTCGGTTTTTCCGGCTGGGGCGCCGGATCGTCGTTGTCGGAGCCGCCGCCGCCGTCGAAGCAACCGGTCAGGCCGGTGCCGGCGATCATGGCGATGGCGGCGCCGAGGCTGCCGCGCACCACGGCGCGACGGCTCAGGTAGGTGTCCATGACACTGGCCATCGGCAGGTTGCCGCTCAGGTTCCGGTCCAGGTTATCGCCGGTATCTCGACTCATCAGGGTGTCCTTTTTTGGCTGAGTTGAAGGAAACCGCGACTGTAGACGGCAAGTATGTCGATTGATTGGCAGAAATGTTAAAGGGCGTTTAAAACGCACTGCTATTACTAAAGGCCTAATCAAGGCTGTTTTGGAATTATCAGCGGATTTCTGCCATCAAACTGTCACGCCAACGCCGCAATATCCGGGTCCCAACGTGAACAGGGATGGCGGAGTCGATGGCAAGCAGTGTGGGCAGGCGCGAGGTGATCGGGTGGATGGGCGTCGGTGCGCTGGCGCCGCTGCTCGGCGCCTGTTCCGCGCTGCCGGGGCCGCGTGGCGGCAGCGACCGGGCGCTGGATCTGCTGTATGTGGCCGACACCCTCGATGCCCGTCAGCCGGGCCAGGCCGTGGTACCGGCCACGCGCCTGGGGCCGGTCAGCCATCTGGGCCGCGCGCCGTGGATGAGCGGGCCCAACGCCAGTGCCGGGCAGCCGGAGCTGGCGCCGTTGCTCGACGCGGGCTTGGCCGGCCAGGCCCGTACCGGCGGTTACGCGGTGCTTGCGGCACTGCTCGAACAATTGCGCGCCGAAGCCGGCAGTGAGCAGTGCCTGACCCTGGAGAACGGCCAGTGCTGGAACGGCAGTGGCCTGGCCTACCTCACCCAGGGCGAAAGCGGCGTGCAGGGCAGCCAGCTGCTGGGCAGCGAGGCGCGGGTCAGCAGCGACGAGCGGGTATTGTGGCCGCAGCGTAGCGCCGGGCTCTATCGCCAGTCTTCTTCTATTACCCTCGGCGCCGGACTGGCCGACACCCAGGCCAAGGCGCTGGGCGTTGAAGGCGTCAAGGTGTTCCAGCGCGCAGGCGTGCGCATTGCGGTGGTGGGGGTCACCGACCCTTACGCCCAGGACCAGAAAGCCTCCCTGAAACAGTGGTACCAGTCGCTGCAACCGAGCTTCCAGCAGGCCCGGCGCGAGGCCGACCTGGTAGTGGCGCTGGCGGATGTCGGTACCGGCCCCGGTCTGTGGCTGGCCGAGCGGGTGCCGGAAGTGGATGTGCTGCTGTGCGCCCGTGGTCAGGACCTGTGGCCCGCGCCGGTACTGGCGAGCCAGGCCAGTGGCCGGCGGGTGCCGGTGCTGTTCGCCGGCTGCCGGGCCAGTGGCGCGTTTCGCCTGCGTTGCCGTCAGGCCGGTGGCCAGTGGCAGTTCGAGGCGCGTTTTTTTCCGTCCTTCGAGCACAGCCTCGGTCCGCAGGCCCAGGCCCGCGCCAGCCAGCTACGCGGCGAGCTGCAACGCCAGCGCAGCGGCCACGCCGCCTGGCTCGACCAGCCCCTGGCCCGCGCCCCCGAAGCGCTGTGGCGCCGCGATACCCGTGGCGGCAGCTGGGACCGCCTGCTGCACCAGGCCCTGGCCGACGATTCGAGCATGCCGGTGCTGCTGCCCGGCCTGCGTTACGACTTCCCGCTGCGGGCGGGCGAGCCGATCACCCGTGAACACCTGATCAGCCTCACCGGTGGCTACCCCGCGCCAGTGGTCGAAGCCCCGGCGCGCCAGGTCGAACAGGTGCTGGAGAACGCCGCCGAGCAACTGTTCGGTGACCCGCTGCTGCTGGACAACAGCCAGGACCTGCCGCGCTGGCAGAGCCAGAACTGGCAGGTGAGCTACAGCCCCAACGGCAAGCGCATCATCGGCCTGCAGCCGGTCGAGGGCCTGTGCCGCACCTTCGGCCTGCACTTCGACGCCCAGGCCGGTGTGCCGCTGTGGCAGACCCTGGAGGCCTGGCTGACCCGGCAGACGCCGGGCTGGACGCTAGCAACCTTGCAATTGCCGGCGGTGCGCTACGTCCAGGGTCATCCGGGCTGGCACCCGCACCAGGTGGCGGCGTGACTTCGCGCCTGGTCACCTTCGCCTTGCTGACCCTGGCCGCCTGGCTGGCGGCGCAATGCGTGCTGCTGCTCAGCCGCCAGCCGCTGCCGGCCAGCGCACCGGTTCAGACGGACGTCGCGCTGCCGGGCCTGCTGGTGGAGCACTGGCAAGCCCCCATCGATGACGGAAGTATCCCCATCACCCGCCTGCCCCTGGCCTACCTGGGCGGGCTCAAGGCCCAGCCGCTGTCGGCGAGCGTGGTGGTGCTGCGCCACGGCCAGCAGGTGCGCACCCTCGGCCGTGGCCAGCGCCTGGCACCGGGCATCGTGCTGCAGGACATCGACGCCGATGGCCTGATCTTCGACAACAACGGGCGGCGCGAGCGCCTGCCCTGGCCGCCACGTCCCGCCGTGACCGGCTTCAAGCGCCAAGGATGAATGATGATCGCAAGGTACTGTCTGGCCGGGCTGCTGATGCTCGGCATGTCCCTGGCCCGGGCCGAAGAGCCGGAGGTGTTCACCGACGACGGCACGCCGCTGTACGAGGTCAATTTCGTCGACACCGAGCTGGGTGAGTTCATCAATAGCGTGTCGCGCATTACCGGCACCACCTTCATCGTCGACCCGCGGGTGCAGGGCAAGGTCACCGTGCGCACGGTCGATCGGCATGACGCCGACGCCATCTACGACATCTTCCTGGCCCAACTGCGGGCCCAGGGTTTCGCCGCCGTGGACCTGCCCAACGGCAGCGTGAAGATCGTCCCTGACCAGGCCGCGCGCCTGGAACCGGTGCCGGTGGAAAGCGCCGGCAAGAAATCCGAGGGCAGCGATGGCGTGGCCACCCGCGTGTTCAATGTGCGCAACGCCGCCAGCGAGCAGATGCTCGGCATCCTCAAGCCACTGATCGACCCGCGGGTCGGCGTGATCACCCCGTACCCGGCCGCCAACCTGCTGGTGGTCACCGACTGGCGCAGCAACCTGGAGCGTATCGACAGCCTGCTGCGTCAGCTCGACCAGGTCAGCGACGAGCCGTTGCAGGTCATCCCGCTCAAGCACGCCAGCGCCGCCGACACCGCGGGCCTGGTGACCCGCCTGCTGGCCCGCGAGCAGGGCAGCGACGCCGCCCAGGTGGTTGCCGACCCGCGCAGCAACGCCTTGCTGGTGCGCGGCAGCGCCGACAGCCGCGAGCGGGTGAGGGCCTTGCTGGCCCAGCTCGACCGGCCCGGCGACAACCTGCGCAGCAGCAATACCCAGGTCATGTACCTGCGCCACGCCAACGCCGCCGAAGTGGTCAAGGTACTGCGCGGTCTGAGCCAGGCCGGCGCGGTGCCGGCCGCCGAAGGCGAGGGCAAGGACGCGGCGCCGGTGCCGGTGGCCAGCGATTCGGGGATCCGCCTGGAGTACGAGGAGGGTACCAATGCCGTGGTGATGGTCGGCCCGGACAGCGAGCTGGCCGCCTTCCGCAGCATCGTCGAGCAACTGGACATCCGCCGGGCGCAGGTGGTGGTCGAGGCGATCATCGCCGAGGTGTCAGACAGCAGCGCCCAGGAGCTCGGCGTGCAGTGGCTGTTCGCCGACGAGAAGTTCGGCGCCGGGATCGTCAACTTCGGCGGCAACGGGGTGAACATCGCCAGCATCGCCGGGGCCGCCAGCAGCGGCGACAACGAAAAGCTCGGCAAGCTGCTGTCGGCGACCACCGGCGCCACCGCCGGCATCGGCCATATCGGTGGCGGTTTCAACTTCGCCATGCTGGTCAATGCGCTCAAGGGCAAGAGCGGCTTCAACCTGCTGTCCACGCCGACCTTGCTGACCCTGGACAACGCCGAGGCGTCGATCCTGGTCGGCCAGGAGGTGCCGTTCGTCACCGGCTCTGTCACCCAGAACAACGCCAACCCCTACCAGACCATCGAGCGCAAGGAAGTGGGGGTGAAGCTGCGCATCAAGCCGCAGGTCAACGTCGACAACAGCGTGCGCTTGGACATCGTCCAGGAGGTGTCGTCGATCGCCGATTCCAGTGCCGCCAGCGACGTGATCACCAACAAGCGCGAGATCAAGACCAAGGTGATGGTCGAGGACAACGGCCTGGTGATCCTCGGCGGGCTGATCAGCGACGAACTTTCCACCAGCAACCAGCGGGTGCCGCTGCTCGGCGACATTCCCTATCTGGGCCGGCTGTTCCGCTCCGACGCCAGCAAGAACACCAAGCAGAACCTGATGGTGTTCATCCGCCCGCGCATCCTGCGTGACGGCGAGAGCCTGGCCGGGCTGAGCCAGCAGAAGTACCAGAGCCTGCAACAGAACACGCCACTCAAGCTGCCGTCGCTGGCCGAGGGCCTGCCGTTGCTGCAGGTGTTCCCCTCCAGCCGGGCGCGCCTCGAAGGCGGTGACTGGTGATGCTGCCCTATCGCCTGGCACGCCAGAGCGGGGTGGCCATGGCGCCAGCCGAGGGCGGCTGGCAGCTGTGGCTGCGCGGCGACGCCGACAGCGACCAGTTGCAGGAGCTGTTGCGCGTGCATGGCTTGCCGGCCAGCCTGGAACATCTCGACGGCGCGCAGTTCGACGAGCGCCTCGGCCAGCTCTACCAGGCCGGCGAGGCGGCGACCGAGGCCTTGATCGAAGGCATCGGTGAGCAGGTCGACCTGGACAGCCTGATGAGCGAGATGCCGCGCATCGAGGACCTGCTGGAAAGCGATGACGAAGCCCCGGTGATCCGCCTGATCAATGGCCTGTTTGGCCAGGCCTTGCGCCTGCGTGCCTCGGACATCCATATCGAGACCTTCGAGCAGAGCCTGGTGGTGCGCCTGCGCGTCGACGGCCACCTGCGCGAGGTGCTGCGCCCGCCGCGGGCGCTGTCGGCGATGCTGGTGTCGCGGATCAAGGTCATGGCCCGCCTGGACATCGCCGAGAAGCGCCAGCCCCAGGACGGCCGCATCACCCTGCGCGCCGCCGGGCGCGAGGTGGATGTACGGGTCTCGACCCTGCCCGGCATTCATGGCGAGCGGGTGGTAATGCGCGTGCTCGACAAGCAGGCCAGCCTGCTGGCGCTGGACAACCTGGGCATGCCCGCCGCCGTGCTGCGTGGCCTGCGCGGCTGCCTGGCGCGGCCCAACGGTATCGTGCTGTCCACCGGCCCCACCGGCTCGGGCAAGACCACCACGCTGTACGCCAGCCTCAACAGCCTGAACGACGGCAGCCGCAACATCCTCACCGTCGAGGATCCGGTCGAGTACGCTATCGCCGGCATCGGCCAGACCGCCATCAACCCCCGCGCCGGGCTGACCTTCGCCAGTGGCCTGCGCGCGATCCTGCGCCAGGACCCGGACGTGATCATGCTTGGCGAGATCCGCGACCAGGAAACCGCGCAGATCGCCGTGCAAGCCAGCCTCACCGGGCACCTGGTGCTGTCGACCCTGCACACCAACAGCGCCGTTGGCGCGGTGACCCGCCTGCGCGACATGGGCATCGAGCCTTTTCTGATCGCCTCGTGCCTGCGCGGCGTGCTGGCCCAGCGCCTGGTGCGGCGGCTGTGTGCCTGCGCGGTGGCACAGCCACTGCAACGCGCCGAGCGCGAGCTGTGGCCGGAACTGGGCAGCCTGCGCGAGAGCTATCACCCGGTTGGCTGCGAGCATTGCCAGGGCAGTGGCTTTGTCGGTCGGCTGGGGCTGTACGAATTCATCGAGCTGGATGCCGGGCTGGTCGCCTTGCTCTACGACGGCGAGAGCGAGCTGGCCATGCAGGCCTACCTGGATGGCCGTCGGCAGAGCCTGGTGGCCATGGCCAGCAACTGCCTGGCCCGTGGCGAGACCAGCCTGGCCGAAGTGCTGCGCGTGGTGCAGGGCTGAGCATGCCGACCTATCGCTATCAGGCCGTGGACATGAACGGCAAGGCGCACAAGGCCAGCGTGCAGGCCGACAGCGAGCGGCATGCGCGCCAGTTGCTGCGCGAGCAGGGTTTGTTCGCCCGGCAGTTGCAGCGCAACGATAGCGCGCAGCCCCGTCGCCAGCGCCTGACCCGCGCCCAGCTGTGCGAGCTGACCCGCCAACTGGCGACCCTGATCGGTGCCGGCATCCCACTGGTCGATGCCCTCGCGACACTGGAGCGGCAATTGCGCCAACCAGCCCTACATGCGGTGCTGGTGACCCTGCGTGGCTCCCTCGCCGAAGGCCTGGGGCTGGCCCGTAGCCTGGCACGCCAAGGCGCGCCGTTCACCGGGCTGTACTGCGCGCTGGTCGAGGCCGGCGAGCGCTCCGGGCGCCTGGGCCAGGTGCTGGCGCGCCTCGCCGATCACCTGGAGCAGGTCCAGCGTCAGCGCCACAAGGCACGCACAGCGCTGATCTACCCGGCGGTGCTGATGGGCGTGTCGCTGGCGGTGGTGGTCGGCCTGATGACCTTCGTGGTGCCCAAGCTCACCGAGCAGTTCGCCCATTCCGGGCAGAGCCTGCCACTGATTACCTCACTGCTGATCGGCATCAGCCAGGGGTTGGTCCTGGCCGGGCCGTACCTGTTGGCCTTGGCGATCGGGTTGGCCGTGGCCGGCGGCTGGCTGTTGCGCAAGCCGCACTGGCGCCTGCGCCGCGACGACCTGCTACTGCGCCTGCCGCGTGTCGGCGCGGTGTTGCAGGTGCTGGAGAGCGCGCGCCTGGCGCGCAGCCTGGCGATTCTCTGCGGCAGTGGCGTGGCCCTGCTCGAAGCCTTGCAGGTGGCCACCGAGACGGTCGGCAACCTGCGTATCCATGCCGCCATGGCGCAGGTGCGCCAGCAGGTGCAGGGCGGCACCAGCCTGCACCGGGCGCTGGACGGCGCCGGCCAGTTTCCGCCGCTGCTGGTGAACATGGTCGGCAGCGGCGAGGCCAGCGGCACCCTGGCCGACATGCTCGAGCGCGTGGCCGATGACCAGGAGCGCGGCTTCGCCCGCCAGTTGGACACCGCCATGGCGCTGTTCGAACCGCTGATGATCCTGGTGATGGGCGCGGTGGTGCTGTTCATCGTGCTGGCGGTGCTGCTGCCGATCATGCAGCTCAACCAGGGATTGCAACTGTGACAAGGAGACCTTTCATGCAACAACGACGCAACCGCCAGGGTGGCTTCACGCTGATGGAAATCATGGTGGTGATCTTCATCATCGGCCTGCTGATCGCCGTGGTCGCGCCCAGCGTGCTGGGCAACCAGGACAAGGCCATGAAGCAGAAGGTCATGGCCGACCTTGCGACCCTGGAGCAGGCGCTGGACATGTACCGCCTGGACAACCTGCGCTTTCCCAGCAACGAGCAGGGCCTGGCGGCGCTGGCGAAGAAACCGACCCAGGAACCGTTGCCGCGCAGCTGGCGCAGCGATGGGTATATCCGTCGTCTGCCGGAAGATCCGTGGGGCACGCCGTACCAGTACCGCATGCCCGGCGAGCATGGCCGGGTCGATGTCTATTCGCTGGGCGCCGATGGCGTACCGGGCGGCGAAGGGCTCGATGCCGACCTGGGCAACTGGGCGCTCTGAAATGCCTGCCCGAAGTGAATGCAACTGCGTGGGAGCGGGCTTGCCCCGCGATGGCAATGTTGGCCATGCCACCGCCATCGCGGGGCTAGCCCGCTCCCACGCTGTCCCGATCCAACAGCGCGGCTTCAGCCTGCTCGAACTGTTGGTGGTGCTGGCCATCGCCGCGCTGATGACCAGCCTGGCGGTGGCCTGGCTCGACAGTGGCAGGAGCAGCGTCGACCAGACCCTCGACCGCCTGGCCGCCGCCACCGTGGCCCAGGCTGACCTGGCGCGCCATGCCGGGCAACTGCGGGGGATACGTTGGAACGGTCAGCGGCCTGAGTTCGTGCGCCGTCAAGGGGATCAATGGCAGGTGGAAACCGTGGCCTTGGGCGATTGGCCCAAGGGCCTGCGCCCGGACTGGCCATCCAGCCAGACACCTGCGCTGCTGTTCACCCCCGATGGCTGGGCCCGCCCGGGCACTGTGCGCTGGCGCTGGGCAGAAGGCGGCCGGCGTTGGGACTGGGACCGCAGCGGCCAGTTGCGCGTGAGCGTGATGCCATGAAGCGCGGGCAACGGGGGTTCACCTTGCTCGAAGTGAGCGTGGCCCTGGGCATCGCCGCGGTCCTGGCGGTGATCACCAGCCAGGTCCTGCGCCAGCGCCTGGCCGTGCAGGACACGGTGCAGCAGCATCGGCTGGGCCTGCTGTGCGCCCGCGAGCTGCAGGCGCGTTTCGCGGTCGAGCAGTACTGGCCGGCGGCCAACCAGGACAGCGGCGTGCTGGTCGAGGGCGGGCAGGCCTGCCATTGGCAACTGCAACTGCGCCGTACCGGCGTGCGCGACCTGCGTCGCGGCGAAATGCTGTTGCATACTGACCGCGACCAGCGCCTGCCGCTGGGACAGTACACCATCTTTCTGGAGCGGCCATGAAGCGGCGCCAGGCGGGCATGACCCTGATCGAACTGCTGGTGGCCCTGGCCCTCACCGCCTTGCTCGGGGTGTTGCTGTCGGCGCTGGTCAACGGTTGGCTGAAGGTGCGCGAGCGGCTCGACGAACAGGTGCGCGAAACCGGCGTGCTGGATTTCTGCCTGGCCCTGGAGCGGCGCTTCGACAGCCCGGTGCTGCGCCGCCTGTATGAACAGCGCCTGCCACTGGCGCCGCGCTGGCTCGACTGGCAACCCGACCGCCAGCAACTGCTGTGGGTGGCTGCCGCGGCCTGGCCGCAGGCCGAGGGCGGCTCGCGCCTGCAGCGCCAGCGCCTGCGTTTCGAGCCCCGCGAACAACGCCTGCTGCTGGAAACCTCGGCCGACCTCTACGCCGCCGCAGCCCCGCAATGGGTGATGCGCGAGCGGCTGGAGCGGGTCAGCGCGATGAACATCCTCTACCACCAGTCCGGCCGCTGGCTGGCCTGGCCTTCCGAACAACCGACGCACCCCGGGCGGGGTGTGCGCGTGGAGCTAGTGCGTGATGGAGCACCGTTTACCTGCACCTTCGTTCTGCCCTGGGGGCGCTCATGAAGCTTGAATGGCGCCGCCGGACGCCGGCACAACCCTGGCTGCTGCTGCGCCCCGGCGAGGTCTGGGAGTGGCTGCTGGTGATCCAGGGCCGTCCGGTGCGCGAGGGACTGGGGGAGCCACCGCCAGGGCTGGAGGCGCGCGTCGCCCTGATCGTCCCCGGTGAGCACTGCAGCCACTTCCAAGTGGCCGCGCCGCCGGGGCTCAAGCGCGAGGAGTGGCCGTTGCTGGTCGAGGACCGCTTGCTGCAAGGCGTCGATGAGGTGCTGTGTGCCTGTATCGGGCGTCACGCGGGGCAGATGCAATTGCTGGTGGTGGCGCGGGCGAGGCTGGACGAATGGCGTGCGCAGTGCGCCGCCTGGGCGCTGCCGGTGGAGCGTTGCTGGGCTGAGTTCCAGCTGCTGCCCAACAGCGTGGGCGCGGCGGGTTGGCAATGGCGACGAGGGACGATGAGCCTGTACAAGGCCCAGACGCGTTGGTTGGCCTGGCCACAGGCGCTCGGCTTGCCGCCTACGCTGGACTGGCTGGCCGATGACGCCGAATGTATCGAGGGCCCATGGCCAGAGGTGCTGGCGTCGCTCGATGGCCTGCCGGGGGTGTTCGAGGCGCGACGTGCCCGCTCACGCCCGTGCTTGCAGGGCGGGCAATCGCGCCTGGCCGTCGCCTGCCTGGCGCTAGCCCTGGCGTGGGGTGGACTGTGGTGCGCGCAACAGTGGCGACAGGCCCAGGTCTATCGCGCTCAGGTGCTGGCGGTGACCGGTCCCCAGGCGACACCACGCCAGGCGGCGTTGGTGCTCAAGCGCCTGCGGGACGATGCAGGTGAAAGGCAGGTGCGCCTGCGTCTGCTCGACGCGGTGCAGGCGCAGGTCCATGCCTGGTTGAGCGATCACCCTGGCTGGCAGGTGCGGGCGGTGCGATACGACGGTCAGCGCTGGCACCTGGAGCTGGAAGGCGAGGGCACCGCCGCGCCCTGGCAGGACATGGCCACGGCGATCGGTGTGCAAGTCCAGGTGGAAGATGAGGCGCGCCGTGTGGTGTTCGACTTGGGGAGCGCAGCATGAACCGCGAATGGTTGCAGCAGCATCGGCTATCGCTGGCCTGGGGCGTCGTCGCGCTGTTGGTTACGCTGCTGGCGCTGCGCGAGGGTATCGCCTATTGGCGCGAGCAGGCGCAGTGGCGGGCGCTGGCCGAATCGCTGACGGTGCAAGCGCAGCAACCCGCATTGACCCTGGAAGGGCTGCACCAGTCGGCCCAGGCGCGACATATCGAGTTGGCCGAGGTGCAGCCCGAGGACGAAGGTTGGCTGACGCGTGGCAAGGTGGCCGATGCCCAGATGCTGCAAGGATGGTTGCAGGCCTTGCGCGATGATGGCACGCAGCCTTTGCAGTGGGGATTGGAGCGGGACACCGAGGGGCTGCGCTTTACCGTGCGGCTGCGGCCATGAAGCGGCGGGCTGGTTTATGGGTAGCCCTGGTGTTCTGCCTGACGCTGTTGGCCGAGCTGCCAGCGCGCTGGCTGGTCGCGGGATTCGGGCTACCGGCCGAGGGCGTGAGCGGCAGCCTGTGGCAAGGACAGGCCGCCCGGCTGGGTGCGGCAGGACCGGTGCAGTGGACGTGGCGACCGTGGCAGCGCGACCTGCAGGTGCGCTTGGGCTTTCAAGGCCAGGGCTGGCTAGGGCGCCTGAGCGGTTGGCCGTGGCGTTGGCAGGCCGGGCTACAGGCAGTGGGCTCGCAGCCCAGCGCGGCCCTGGGATACCGCCTGACCGGACAGTGGCAAGGGGGCATCAGCCTGCAAGGCTCGGGGCAGCGTTGCCTGGCCGCCGATGGGCGGATCACGGTGGCCGACCTGGCATTGAGTGCACCGTGGTCCCTGGGATTGGGGCAGGGGACGTTGGAAATGGATTGCCACCAGGGTTGGCGGCTGGTCGCGGGGCTGGTTCGCCAAGGTCAGCACCAGCTCGGCCTGGAGGCCGACCTGGTGGCGCGACGGGCGCAGCTCGACTTCGCAATGTCGGCCGATGCCGGCCTGACGCCGGTGCTGCGCGGCCTGCAATGGCTGGGGCCGGAAGACAGCGTCGGCCAGCGCCGGCTGAGCTGGTAGCTCAGATGTTCAGTGACCACTGCGCGACCCAGAAGCCTTGTTCCAGTGCCTTGCGTGGCCGATCGCTGGCATACAGCCCACGCTGGTAGTCCAGGCGCAGCTGGCTGCGCGGCAGGCTCAGTTCGACGCCTGCCGAGGCGCCGACCAGGCGCTGCGACGGGCTGCTGCGTGCATAGCGGGCCCAGCCCAGGTCCAGGCCTAGGGTGGGGCGCACCTGTACCGGCAGCGGCAGTGGCTGGCTCAGGGTATTGCGCCAGGCGCCGGCACTGGCGCCGGAGACGTTGTGCGGGCGGAAACCACGCACGGCCGAATGGTCGCTGAGTGACATCTGTTCGACGGCGGGCAGCACATGGGTGCTGTATTGCAAGGCCAGTTCGCTCTGCCAGCGCCATGGCCACTGGGCGGGGCCCTGGCGCAGGTGCAGCAGGTTGGCGCGGTACTTGGTGAAGTCCGGTCTTGGCGCCTGTTTGTGGGCGAACGGGCGGTCGGCGCCGAGCCAGTGCATGCCCTGGCTCAGCCCCAGGTAGGCGTTCCACAACCCGCCTTCGAGCCACAGCAGGTTGAGCCCGGCCTCGACGGTGGCCAGGGTCGGGCTCTGCAGGGCCAGCACGGCGGGGCCGAAGCGGTTGACCAGTTGCTTGCGGTCCAGCCGGGCGCTGGCGCTGAGCATGCCCTGGTGATTGCGCCACAGCACGCGCTCGGCGCCGAGGCCGAAGAACTCGCTGCGGCCGCTGCTGGCATGGCGGGTGTTCGGGATCGGCGCGCGGTAGCGCATGCGGCTGGCGTTGAGGGTGAAGGTCCAGCGGCCATGGGGCAGGCTGTAGTACAGGCTGCTCCCTTCGCTTTGCCCGGGCGCGCCGAACACCACCGAACTCAGCGACAGGCGCAGGTCGTCGTTCAACCCCAGCGGGCTATCCAGGCCAAGGCCGAGGTTGAGGCGGTGGCGGCCGGTGAGCTCACCGCCGCGGTTGTCGAGGAGGGCATTCAGATGCACGGGCGAGGCGACCCGTCGTGGTTCGATCACGACACGGGTGCCACCGCGCAACTCACCCGGCAGCAGGGCCATCTCAAGGTCATAGGCGCGCAACCGGTTGAGCTGGTCCAGACCCTGTTCGAGGTCCGGCAGATGCAGCGGCTGGCCCAACTGGCCAGGAAACGCGCCGCGCAGTGACAGTGGCAGGTTGGCGCCGGCCAGCTCGATCGACTCGATGAAGCCTTCGACGATGACGATGTCCAGTGGCGCACCATGCTCGGGCGGGCTGGCCACATAGGGGCGGCTGGTGGGGTAGCCGGCCTCGACGTAGTGCTGGGTCAGGTGCTTGAGCAATCGGTCGATTTCAGCGACGCCCATGCAAGAGGAAGACACTGCGCGCACGGTCGATTCCAGCTGACGGGTATCGAGTGTGCGGTTGCCAGCCAGGCGCACGCCTCTGATTGCCCAGCAGTGCTGATCGGGCGCGGTGAAGGTTGAGTCGGTGGCGTCCAGGGCGGTGGAGGGCTGGGGACGTTGCCAGCGATCGAGGCGCTGTTGCTGTTCCAACTGCCGCAGCTTCTGCTGCTCGTTGCGCAGTTGCTGGCTGGCCGGATCGGCCTGGGCGAGGGGGATTGCCGTTGCGAGGATGGCGAGCAGGCGTTGGGGGAGGCGTCGCGCAATGGCGACTGAGTGGAGTCGTTGTGTGGTCATTGGCATCTGGTCTGGTCACGGAGCCGTTGTGCAGGGAGCAGAGTTCGCAGGTAGTCAGCGTGCCCTGCAGGAGATCACGCAGCCCTTCCGGGCTGCGCTATCGCGCAAGGAACAGGGTTCCAGCGTGGGAGCGGGCTTTCCCAGTTAAATCAAAGTATTAAGTTAAGTTTCATGAGAGCCGGCCTAGTGCCTGCGACCCTCCTCGACCTTCGAAACGTACTCGACGCTGCGGTCGTGCCCGCTGGTGCGGACCAGGCCGAGGTCAAGTGGCTTGTCACCGTTGTCGGTTCCGTCTTTGCCCGTGACCTTGTCCTTGATGAACGAGAACAGGGTGTCTGCCAGGTCGACCGGCGAGAACGAGGCATCGACCTTCACTTTTCGCTCATGGTCACGGCCGCTCAAGGTCTTGCGGGCGACGCCACCTTCACCAAGCTCGACCTGGCCCTCGCTGGCGCGCAGCGTGGCGCCCACCAGGCGGGTTTCGCCGCCGACTTCCAGGTCGATGCCTTGCGTCGCGGACAGCGTGCTCTGCTGGTTGACGGTGTCGTTCTTGCGCTGGGCGTACTCGGCCTTGAGAGACGGCGTGAACTTCGCGGTGATCTTGTTCCAGAGCGCCCCGGCGATTTCCCCGAGGTTGCCGCTGGCGAGCGCTTCCAGTGGACTGGCCGACTCATCAGCGCCTTGGGTGGAGGCCTTCTGGGTCAGGCTGGCGTCGATGTCGAGGGCCAGGCTGTCGACCTGATCCTGGCGGCTGGCGACCAGCAGGTCGCCGCCGACCTTGCCTTCGATCCGCTTGGCCTCCACCTGCGCGCCTTCGACGCGGGTATCGCCCTGGCTGCGCAGGTCTACCAGGTCGGCGCGCAGGTTGCTGTCGTGCCAGGTGGTGTTGTTGCGCTTGTCCAGCTTCAGATCGACCTGGCCGTTGATGCCGCCGAGATCCAGGGCCGCCAGTTTGAAGCCGCCGCCGACTGTGACGGCGAGATTGTCGTGATGCTCGGTGTTCTTGGCCGCCTCGATCAGCAGGCCACCATTCTGGGCATCCAGGCCGATCCGCTCGGCACTTGCCTGCAGGCCCTGTACCTGCAAGGCGATGTCTTCGCGGGCAAGGCTGGTGAGCTGCACCGCGCCCTTGCCGGTGAACTGCGCGCCAACAGCCGTGCTGGCCTGTTCGTTGACCCAGCCAAAGGTCCCGTGGCCACCCAGGGCGCCACCGGTGGCGCTACCTGTGACATCCAGGCCGCCACCCCAGGTCTTGCCCTCGCTTTTACGGGTGTCGTGGGCGGCGGTCACCTTCAGCACGCCGTCGCTGTGCAAGCGGATATCGCCTTCACGGCTGTCGATACGGGTGCCTTCCAGGTGCAGGTCGCCTGTGCTGGACAGCTCGATCGTGCCTTTGCCGTCGATCTGCGCCACCCTTGCCTTTTCGGTGTGCTGCGCGAGTGTGGTGTGCTTGAGGTTGCCGTCCAGCCCGCCGTTGGGGCCGAGCAGCCCGGTACCACCTTTGGCTGCCAGGCTGGCCTCGAATTTGGTGCTGCTGCTGGAGGTGTGGTCGTGGGCTGCGGCAAGGGTCAGGTCGCCACCGCTGTTCAGGTTGACTGCACCCGCTTCACTGGCGATGTGGGTG
Source organism: Pseudomonas sp. BW16M2 (assembly GCF_014268865.1). Classification (NCBI taxonomy): domain Bacteria; kingdom Pseudomonadati; phylum Pseudomonadota; class Gammaproteobacteria; order Pseudomonadales; family Pseudomonadaceae; genus Pseudomonas; species Pseudomonas sp. BW16M2. Next base: position 145,184 of record NZ_JABWRI010000012.1, read on the forward strand.
CCTTGGTAGCGGCCTGCGCGTTCAAGCTGCACCTCGACGCCGCTCTTGCCACGTAGGCTGCCGACACGGGCGAGCGATGCTTCCTCTTTTTGTGTCAGGTTGGAGCCTTTGCCTTCGAGCCTGGCGTTGATGTCCGTTGCCAGGGTTGTATCTACCCGCAGGCTACCGCCTCCGGTGATGTGCTTGACCTCACGGGTCTTGCGGTCAGTGGCGGCCAGTGCCTGGTGTTCTCCGGCCTCGATTCGCAGGCTGCCGGTCCTGGCGTTGTAGTCGGTGCCCTCGTCCTTGATGTGGTCGGCCTTGACCCGGACATCGGCGCCGCTGAAGGTGCTGACCTGCGCGGTACTGTCGATGTCTTTCTGCAGGCGTGTCTGGTGCCCGATGGCCAGTTCGGCGCCGGTCTTGGGCAGTGCCAGTTTGTCGATCAGGGTGGAGGGGCGGGCACTATCGGCTTGCTTGCCGGTGAACAGGCGTTCGATTGGGCGGGTGATGCGTTGGTAGTCGGTACTGACGCCAAGGCTGCCGTCCCATTGGCTGAGGCTGGTCTCGGTTTCCCGGGTATTGGCGGCCGCACGGTTGTCGATACGCTCGGCGTTCACATACAACGTACGGCCCGCTTGCACATTCGCCGCTTCGGTGGTCAGTTGCCGGGTATCGAGTCGCAGGTCGCCGCTGGCCTGAAGGGTGCTGCGGCGCACGTTGCTTTCACGTTCGATCAGGCCGGCCGGGCCACGGTAGGCATCAATGCCCAGGCCCAGGCGGTCCATGCCGCCGGTGACGGCCAGCGCGGCGCCGGTGCGGGTGTCGACGGTCTGTCGGGCCACGCTGTCGTGGGCGGCGGCGAGTTCGATTTCGCTGGCAGATACCTCCAGGTTGCCGGCGTTCGCCTTGACCTCGGAGCTGCTCACTTTCAGTTTCTGTCCACTGCGCACGGTTACGGCGGCGCCACTGATGCTGCTGGCGACCTGGCGTGTGGCCGAGGTCTGCTCGTCGCTGTGCAGGGCTTCGTAGCCCACGCTCGCGGTGTACTGGCCCGAGCCTGGCTGGTCATCCTGCCCAGGCTGGGTCTGCCCGGCTCTCGCGGTGAAATGGCGCTTGCCGGTGGACCGCTCGGTGCGGGCGTTTTCCTCGGCGCTTTCGATTGTCAGGTCGCCGTTGGCGTCGAGCGCGATTGTCTTCTTGGCTTCGAGCTTGGCTGCGCGCAATTGCAGATCGCCCCCGGCACTGGCAACCACGGTGTCGGCCTTGAGCGTGCTGGACTTTACTTTCTCGGCGTAGGACTTGCTGTCGATGCCCGTATTGTTCAGGTAGACGCGATGGTTGAGCTGCTTATCGACTTGCTCGCTATCCAGGCCGGCATCGATGGTCATCGTGTCGCCACTGCGCAGCGTTAGCGCATTATCTGCATCCAGCTGCGCGGCGGTCAGGTGCAGGTCGCTGCCAGCTTGCAGGTTGGTGATGTCCTCGGCGCGCAGCCGGCTGCCCAGTTGCTCGCGGCGGGTCGTTGTGGTGTTGCCGTCGAACGCTTCGGTAGTGACGAACGCCCACTCCTTCTTCCAACTGGTGGGATCCTCCAGCACCTTCTCCCGGGTGACGGTGTCCAGGGTCAGTTTCTTGCCGGCATTGACCTCGATTTGCCTGGCCTTGCCCTGGGTAGCGGTGAGCCGCAGGTCGCCGGCGGCGTTCAGGTCGAGCTTGCCGGTGCTGCTGGTGAGGCTGGCCTGGCGCCTGTCGCTGCCCTGCACATGCAGGTCTCCGGCGGAGTGGATGATCAGGTCACGGTCCGCCAGCAGGCTGGCGTCACCGACCTGCACACCGGCGCCTTCGCCAGTGCTGACGATACGGATGCGTCCGCCCTGCATGGCACCGAGCAGCTTGGCATCGATGGAGGCGCTGGCGGCAGGCAGGTGCTCGAGGACTTCGCGGTTGCCGGCATCGATCCGGTTGCGACCAACGGTCAGGTTCAACTGGCCCTGGGCCAGGAGCGGCCCCTTGCTGTCAATGCGTGGGGCGATCAGGTCGAGGGCGCCCCTGGCGTTGCTCTGGCCGCCTCCCAGTACCTGCAGGGTGGCGCTGGCTTCGCGGCTGTCGAGGTGCTTGAGCTGGCCGTCCTGGATGTCGACATTGCCGACCAGGAACCCGGCGCGGGTGGTGTTGATGAAACTGCCACCGTTAAGGGTGATGCCATTGGGGTTGGCGAGCAGGTAGTCGGCCTTCTGGCCGAAGATTTCCTGCGCGCCTTCGATCCGCGAGGCGTTCTGGCTGACCACCTCGTTGAGGATGGTCGAGGCGGCCTGGCCCTGGAACTGCGGGTTGGCGCCCAATTGGCCGGCCAGTTGCGATTGCCCGGCCTGCAGGGCGTTGTTCAGTACCAGGCCTTGCTTGCCGACGTTGTAGTCGAGGAACTGGTTATGCGACAGGCCGCCGGCATTGGGCGCGACGATGTCGATGACCGGAACGCCGTGGCCATTGTCGATGATCGGGGTGCCACCCGGGCCCTGCGTTGGTGTCAGGGCGCCTTGCGCCTCGACCTGGGTGGTGCCCAGCAGGGCGAGAAAGACGGCCCAGCGTAGGGTGTCAGGCCTGGTCTTTGGTGTAGGGATTTGCATGAGAACCTCGCAAGTGATGTATGAAACAGAGAAATCATTTGCGGGAATTTTAAGAATGCTGGTGATGGCATTTGTATGGCTCAAAGCCATCACCTTGTGGGAAGGAAGGCTATTGCGTGCGTAGGAAAAGTGAGCGGTTGTGCGTCGAAAGGGAATATCGGCGGTGAACGACAAAGGCCTGCCCCGCGTGAGCGGGACAGGCCTTTGTTGTAGTCGAATGCTGTCGAGGGTGGTTCAGGGCCGGATTTCGATCAGCGTGCCGTCCTTGACCATGCTCCACACCTCGCGCATGTCGTCGTTGCGCATGGCGATGCAGCCCTCGGTCCAGTCGAGGGTGTGGAAGTACCACTCGGGGTACTCCTCGTTGATCGGCGTGCCATGGATCATGATCATGCTGCCGGCGGCCACGCCTTCGTTGCGGGCCTTGGCGGCATCGGTGATGTTCGGGTAGGAGATGTGCATGGCCAGGTTGTAGCGGTCGCTGACCTTGCGCCAGTCCAGCCAGTACAGGCCTTCGGGGGTCTTCTTGTCGCCCTCGCGCTCTTTGGCGCCCTTGGGCTGCTTGCCGAGGGAGATGCGGTAGGTCTTGAGCGGCTCGCCGCGGCTGATCAATTGCAGGCGGCGTTCGGACTTGATCACCAGCACCTTGTCGATCAGCCGTTCCTGCTGGGCGCTGCCAGCGGCGGGCTGGACCGGCGAGGGCACGGCCGACGGCGTCTTGCGGATGATGGTCTCGGTGAAGGCGGCTTGCGACACCGAGGCGACACTGAGGCAGAAAAGGGCAAGCAGCCAGCGCATGAAACCGTATCCCTGAAGACTTAAGTGGTGGGCGACGAAACGTTCATCGGCGGCAGGTATTCATGGCCTATCGGGTAGTGCTGCCTGATGCGGTCGCGATAATAGCATTCTAGTGTGCGTGTGACGGTGCGGAAAGCCAGCTCGCCCCAGGGAATCTCGTGTTCCTCGAACAGGCGCACCTCCAGGCTCTCGACCCCCACGGCGAAGTCCAGGTCGGCCAGTTCGGCGCGGAAGAACACGTGCACCTGGTTGATGTGCGGCAGGTCGAACAGCTGGTACAGGCTCATTTCGGCGACCCGGGCGCAGGCTTCCTCGACGGTTTCGCGACGGGCGGCGGCATCCAGGGTCTCGCCGTTCTCCATGAACCCGGCGGGCAGGGTCCAGAAGCCCCGGCGCGGCTCGATGGCGCGGCGGCACAGCAGCACCTGGGAGCCCCAGGTGGGCAGCACCCCGGCGACGATGTTGGGGTTCTGGTAGTGGATGGTCTGGCAATGGTCGCAGACATACCGCAGGCGGCTGTCGCCTTCGGGGATCCGCTGGGTGACCGGTTGGCCGCACGCGCTGCAGAATTTCATGCTTACATTCATTCCAATGGGGTCGGACTATCTTGGCGCGCCCGGCCCGCCCACCGCAAGCGGCCTGCGGGCGGGGCTTGGGTGCCTCGCGGCTTTGGTGCATCATGCACGGCAGGCCTTGGACACGAGAGTGCGTAATGCTGGACGAGCTTCTTCGCCGAATGAGCAACCATACCCCCGCGTCACTGGAGACGGACCGCCGTTTCCCCGAAGCGGCGGTGTTGCTGCCCATTACCCGCAGCGAAGAGCCGGAGCTGGTACTGACCCTGCGCGCCCAGGGCCTGTCGACCCACGGCGGCGAAGTCGCCTTCCCTGGCGGGCGGCGCGACCCGGAAGACCCCGACCTGGTGTTCACCGCCCTGCGCGAGGCCGAGGAAGAAATCGGCCTGCCGCCCGGGCTGGTCGAGGTGATCGGGCCGCTGAGCCCGGTGATCTCGCTGCACGGCCTTAAAGTGACACCGTTCGTCGGCTTGATCCCCGACTATGTCGAGTACCGCGCCAACGACGCGGAAATTGCCGCGGTGTTCACCGTGCCGCTGGCGTTCTTCCGCCAGGACCCTCGTGAGCATACCCACCGCATCGACTACCAGGGGCGCAGCTGGTACGTGCCCAGCTACCGCTACGGCGACTACAAGATCTGGGGGCTGTCGGCGATCATGATCGTCGAACTGGTCAACCTGCTGTTCGATGCCGGCATCAGCCTGCACCAGCCACCCGAGCGTTTCATCAAGAACTGAGCGGGGCACACCCCGCCACCGCGTTCAACCGTGAGGAGCGATACATGAAATACCGCCTGGGCGACCTGCGGGTCGAGACCCATCCCGAGAGCTGGACCGCGCCCAACGCCACCCTGATCGGCAAGGTGCGCCTGCAGGCGCGTGCCAGCGTCTGGTTCGGCGCGGTGCTGCGCGGCGACAACGAGCTGATCGACATCGGCGAGGACAGCAACGTCCAGGACGGCACGGTGATGCACACCGACATGGGTTCGCCGCTTAACATCGGGCGAGGCGTGACCATCGGTCACAACGTCATGCTGCATGGCTGCACGGTCGGCGACTACAGCCTGATCGGCATCAACGCGGTGATTCTCAATGGGGCGCGGATCGGCAAACATTGCATCATCGGCGCCAACGCGCTGATCCCCGAAGGCAAGGAAATTCCCGACGGCTCGCTGGTGATGGGCTCGCCGGGCAAGGTGGTGCGTGAGCTCACCGAACAGCAGAAGCGCATGCTCGAGGCCAGCGCCGCGCACTACGTGCACAACGCCCAGCGCTATGCGCGCGAGCTGGTGATCGATGAAGACTGACGAACGGCCTGTGGCCTCGCCCTGCGTCAGCATCTGCGCGCTGGACGAGCAGGATATCTGCACCGGGTGCCAGCGCACGGTGGACGAGATCACCCGCTGGGGGCGGATGGACAACGAGCAGCGCCGGGAGGTGCTGAAGAAGTGCCATGAGCGGGCGCTGGCGGCCGGGCTGGTGATTGGCCTGTAGTACTGAAGCTCGTGGCGTGGGAGCGGGCTTGTCCCGCGATGGGGCCGGCGCTAATCTGTGCGGCTGGCCCACCGAACACACAGACCATGTTCTATCTCATCGCCTACATCAGCAGCGTGGTGCTGATCAACTACGCCTTTTCCAGCGCGCCACACCTGGACGTGATCTGGTCCGCCTGGGGTGGATTGGTGTTCATCCTGCGCGACATGGTGCAGACCCGCTACGGCCACGGCGCGCTGCTGGCCATGCTGGTGGCGCTGGTGCTGTCCTATGCGACGTCGGAGCCGGCCATCGCCCTGGCCAGTGCCACCGCGTTCTTTGTTTCCGAGCTGATCGACTGGCTGGTGTTCAGCGTCACCCGCCGGCCCCTGCGTGACCGCCTGTGGCTGAGCTCGGCGCTGAGCATTCCGGTGGACACCTTCATCTTCTTCGGCATGATCGGCGCGCTGACCCCGGCGGTGATCGGCACCGCGTTGGCCTCGAAGTTCGCCGGGGTCACGGCGGTGTGGTTGATCATGGCCTGGCGGGCACGGCGCGCGGCGCTGGCCGGCTGATCATCGTCGCGGCTATCGCGGGGCAAGCCCGCTCCCACGGAATCTTGTAGAATACCGGTCCATTTTTCAGCGGGCGGCAGCCAGCGTGGCGCGGCCCCGGACGCCTTCGAGGACCTGAAATGACCCGTATCGGAACCCCATTGTCGCCCACCGCGACCCGTGTACTGCTGTGCGGCTGCGGCGAGCTGGGCAAGGAAGTGGTGATCGAACTGCAGCGCCTGGGTGTCGAGGTGATTGCCGTGGACCGTTACGCCAATGCGCCGGCCATGCAGGTCGCGCACCGCAGCCACGTGATCAATATGCTCGACGGCGTCGCCCTGCGCGCGGTGATCGAGGCCGAAAAGCCGCACTACATCGTGCCCGAGATCGAGGCCATCGCCACCGCCACCCTGGTCGAGCTGGAAAATGAAGGCTTCAACGTGGTGCCTACCGCCCGCGCCACCCAACTGACCATGAACCGTGAAGGCATCCGCCGCCTGGCGGCCGAAGAGCTCGACCTGCCGACTTCGCCGTATCACTTCGCCGACACCTACGAGGACTACGCCAAGGCCGTGGCCGACCTGGGCTACCCGTGCGTGGTCAAGCCGGTGATGAGCTCCTCGGGCAAGGGCCAGAGCCTGCTGCGCGGCGACGATGACCTGCGCAAGGCCTGGGACTACGCCCAGGAAGGCGGCCGCGCCGGCAAGGGCCGGGTGATCATCGAGGGCTTCATCGACTTCGAGTACGAGATCACCCTGTTGACCGTGCGCCATGTGGGCGGCACCACCTTCCTCGCGCCGGTCGGTCACCGTCAGGAGAAGGGCGACTACCAGGAGTCCTGGCAGCCCCAGGCCATGAGCCCGAAGGCACTGGCCGAGTCGCAGCGCGTGGCCCAGGCGGTCACCGATGCGCTGGGCGGGCGTGGCCTGTTCGGCGTGGAGCTGTTCGTCAAGGGCGACCAGGTGTGGTTCAGCGAGGTCTCGCCGCGTCCTCACGACACCGGCCTTGTGACCCTGATTTCCCAGGACCTGTCGCAGTTCGCCCTGCATGCCCGGGCCATTCTCGGCCTGCCGATCCCGGTGGTGCGCCAGTTCGGTCCATCCGCCTCGGCGGTGATCCTGCCGGAAGGTCAGTCGCAGCAGACCAGCTTCGCCAACCTCGGCGCCGCCCTGAGCGAGCCGGATACCGCCATTCGTCTGTTCGGCAAGCCGGAGATCAACGGCACCCGCCGCATGGGCGTGTGCCTGGCCCGCGACGAGTCGGTCGAGGCCGCCCGGGGCAAGGCGACCCGTGCTTCGCAGGCGGTCAAGGTCGAGTTCTGATCTGCAACGATCGCGGGGCAAGCCCGTTCCCACGCCTGTATCAGCCTGGCGTGGGAGCGGGCTTGCCCCGCGATTGATTCAAAGCTCGGTATGACGGGTTTCTTTCAGGCACAACACGGCAATCAAACTGATCACCGCCGCCACCGACACATACCCCCCGACCCAGCTCAATCCCCCCATGCTCACCAGCTTCTGGGCAAAGAACGGTGCCGCCGAGGCGCCGACGATGCCGCCCAGGTTGTAGGCCGCCGAGGCGCCGGTGTAGCGCACATGGGTCGGGAACAGCTCGGGCAACAGCGCGCCCATCGGCGCGAAGGTCACCCCCATCAGGAACAGCTCGATGGCCAGGAACAGCGCCACGCCCGTGGTCGAACCTGAGGTCAGCAGCGGTTCCATGGTGAAGCCCGAGGCGATCGCCAGCAGGCCGCCGACCACCAGCACCGGCTTGCGCCCGTAACGGTCACTGAGCCAGGCTGACAGCGGCGTGGCCAGGGCCATGAACACCACCGCGAAGCACAGCAGGCCGAGGAAGGTCTCGCGACTGTAGCCCAGGGTGGTCACGCCATAGCTGAGCGAGAATACCGTGGAGATGTAGAACAGCGCGTAGCACACCACCATCGCCGCAGCGCCCAGCAGGGTCGGCAGCCAGTAGCGGGCGAACAGGTCGACCACCGGCATCTTCACCCGCTCATGACGGGCCACGGCCTTGGCGAACACCGGGCTTTCCTCCAGCTTCAGGCGCACATACAGGCCGACCAGCACCAGCGCCGCGCTGAGCAGGAACGGAATGCGCCAGCCCCATTCGCGGAACTGCTCGTCGCTGAGCACCAGGGCCAGGGTGAGGAACAGGCCATTGGCGGCGAGAAAGCCGATCGACGGGCCCAGCTGCGGGAACATGCCGAACCAGGCGCGCTTGCCCTGTGGCGCGTTCTCGGTGGCCAGTAGCGCCGCGCCGCCCCATTCGCCGCCCAGCCCCAGGCCCTGGCCGAAGCGCAGCAGGCAAAGAATGATCGGGGCCCAGACGCCGATGCTGTCATAGCCGGGCAGCACGCCGATCAGCGTGGTGGACACGCCCATCAGCAGCAGCGAGGCGACCAGCGTCGACTTGCGCCCGATGCGGTCGCCGAAGTGGCCGAACAGCGCCGAGCCCAGCGGGCGGGCAAGGAAGGCGATACCGAAGGTGAGGAAGGCCGCGAGCATCTGCGCGGTGCCGGAGCCGGACGGGAAGAACACCGGCCCGATCACCAGCGCGGCGGCGGTGGCGTAGACATAGAAATCGTAGAACTCGATGGCGGTGCCGATGAAGCTGGCGGTGGCCACCCGGGCCGGCGAATTGACCGGTGTTGCCGAGGCAGGTTCGGCGTAGGTGCTGCTGGTAGTCATGCGAAGGTCCCTGACAGTCATGCTCCATGGGGCACGGCCCATGTGACGGGCACACGGGAGCCGGAGCGTATTGTTGTTGGTCGCGCGACTGACGATAGCCCAGGGGATAGGCGGTGAGCGGTTGCTGTTCGGGGTGCTGAAGCAGGACCGCGGGGCGTGTCAGTGGTGCGGACTGGCCGTCGGGCGCCAGGTGCGGGTAGCGGGCGGGACGGCAGGGCTGGGTAAGCGTGTTTCGAGTATAGCTATCGAGTCAGTGTCCAGACCAGTACCTTGCTTGCGCAATTATCCTCGGTTTCGAGGATTTCCAGCCGATATCTGCCAATTTTCAGGCAGACCGCGCTTGCCGGGATACTTTCCAGCGCCTCGGTGACTAGGCCGTTGAGGGTTTTCGGCCCGCCGTCGCAGGGCAGGTGCCAGCCAAGGGTGCGGTTGATCTCGCGCAGCGAGGCGGTCCCTTCGATGACGAAGCGGCCGTCCGGTTGGGGATGGACGTGAGGGTTGTCCAGGCTCTGCTCGTCCTCGAACTCGCCGACGATCTCCTCGAGGATGTCCTCCAGGGTGACGATGCCCAGCACCTCGCCGTATTCGTCCACCACCACGCCCATGCGCCGCTGCTGCTTGTGGAAGTTCAGCAACTGCATCTGCAACGGCGTGCTTTCGGGGACGAAGTAGGGTTCGTAGCAGGCCGCCTGGAGTTTCTCCGGGGTCAGTTCGGCCCGTGGCAGCAGGTGGCTGATCAGCTTGGTGTTGAGTACCGCTTCGACCTGGTTGATGTCGTTGTGGTAGACCGGCAGGCGGGTGTGACGGCTGACGATCAGCTGCTCGATGATGCGCTCGATGGGGTCGTCGAGGTTGATGCCGTCGACTTCGTTGCGTGGCACCAGGATGTCGTTGACGGTGATCTTGTCCAGCGCCTGCAGGCCTTCCAGCAGGCCGTTGCGGGTGTTGTCGACCGGGCCGTCCTCGTCGAAGTCGTCGTCTGCCTGCGGGTGCAGGGCCACCGCGGTGGGCTGCACGCGGAACGGGCGCAGGATCAGCCTGGCGCAGCCATCGAGCAGGCAGCCCAGCGGCTGCAGCAGCGCCAGTGGCCACTTCAGCAGGTTGCCGCCCAGGCTCAGGAAGGCTTGCGGGTCGCGGCGGGCCAGGCGGCGCGGCAGGTAGTCGGCGAGCACCAGCAGGGTGAAGGTGGCCCCGAGGCCCGCCAGCCAGAAGCCGTGCTCACCGTCGTAGCGCTGGCCGATCAGGCAGGCCAGGCCCAGCACCAGCAGCTTGCCGAGGCTGGCGCCGAGCACCAGGCCCTGGGCGGGGAGGGTGGCGTCGCCCTGGGCAGCGGCTTGCTGGCGGGCGCTGTCGACCGCGGTGAACAGCGCCGACCACAGCAGCGCCAGTGCGATGATGCCGAGCAGCGGGGCGTACGGCAGGGTGTCCATGGGCGGCCGTCAGATATGCAGGATGAATTCGCGGACCAGCTTGCTGCCGAAATAGGCCAGCATCAGCAGGCAGAAGCCGGCCAGGGTCCAGCGGATCGCCTTGTGACCGCGCCAGCCAAGGCGTGTGCGGCCCCACAACAGCACGCTGAACACGACCCAGGCCACACAGGCCAGCAGGGTCTTGTGCACCAGGTGCTGGGCGAACAGGTTGTCGAGGAACAGCCAGCCGGAGATCAGCGACAGCGACAGCAGCACCCAGCCGGCCCAGAGGAAGCCGAACAGCAGGCTTTCCATGGTCTGCAGCGGCGGGAAGTTGCGGATCAGCCCGGACGGGTGCTTGTGCTTGAGCTGGTGGTCCTGCAGCAACAGCAGCAGGGCCTGGAACACGGCGATGGTGAACAGGCCGTAGGCCAGGATCGACAGCAGGATGTGCGCGAGGATGCCGGGCTCTTCGTTGATCAGCGGCACCGTGCCGGGCGGGGCGAACTGGGCCAGCAGCGCGGTCACCGCGCCGAGCGGGAACAGCAGTACCAGCAGGTTCTCCACCGGGATGCTCAGGCAGGCGAGCAGGGTCAGGCCGATCACCGCCACGGCGATCAGGCTGGCGGCGCTGAAGAAGTCCAGGCTCAGGCCCAGGGGCGTGATCAGCTGGAAGAACAGGGCGCCGCCCTGGGCGACCACCGCCAGGGTGCCGAGCAGGCCCAGCAGCCGTTTGTCGGCGCGGGCGCCACGGGCCAGTCCGGTGGCCTGGTAGACGGTCGCGGCCAGATAAAGGAAGGCGGCGAGCAGATTGGGGATGAGGCTGGGTGAAGAGAACATAAGTCCTGGCAGGCAAGCCCTAAAGGGACGGAGTTTGGCATAGATCGCGGTGGGCAAGGAAGACTGCGTGTCAATCGCGGGGCAAGCCGGTGGTCCCGAGCGAGGTGTGCGTAGGAAGCAGTCTCCGCTATAATCGCCGCCTTGCTCTGCCCGGCGCGTGTACATGTTCACCTGGGCATCTGAAAAACCTCGGCTCCACTGGGCCTGAAAGGATCACCATGTTCGAAAACCTGACCGACCGCCTGTCACAGACGCTGCGCCATGTCACCGGCAAGGCCAAGCTGACCGAAGACAACATCAAGGACACGCTGCGCGAAGTGCGCATGGCCCTGCTCGAGGCCGACGTCGCCCTGCCGGTGGTCAAGGATTTCGTCAACAGCATCAAGGAGCGCGCGGTCGGCACCGAAGTGTCGCGCAGCCTGACCCCGGGCCAGGCCTTCGTGAAGATCGTCCAGGCCGAGCTGGAAAGCCTGATGGGCGCGGCCAACGAAGAGCTGACCCTCAACGCCGCGCCACCCGCCGTGGTGCTGATGGCCGGTCTGCAGGGCGCCGGTAAGACCACCACCGCTGGCAAGCTGGCGCGTCACCTGAAAGAGCGCAAGAAGAAGAGCGTGATGGTGGTGTCGGCCGACGTCTACCGTCCGGCGGCGATCAAGCAGCTCGAAACCCTGGCCAACGACATCGGCGTGACCTTCTTCCCGTCGGATATCAGCCAGAAGCCAGTGGCCATCGCCGAGGCGGCGATCCGCGAAGCCAAGCTCAAGTTCATCGACGTGGTGATCGTCGACACCGCCGGCCGCCTGCATGTCGACGCCGACATGATGGACGAGATCAAGGCGCTGCACGCCGCGGTCAAGCCGATCGAGACCCTGTTCGTGGTCGACGCCATGACCGGCCAGGACGCCGCCAACACCGCCAAGGCCTTCGGCGACGCCCTGCCGCTGACCGGCGTGGTGCTGACCAAGGTCGACGGTGACGCCCGTGGCGGTGCCGCGCTGTCGGTACGCGCCATCACCGGCAAGCCGATCAAGTTCATCGGCATGGGCGAGAAGACCGAGGCCCTGGAGCCGTTCCACCCGGATCGTATCGCCTCGCGCATCCTCGGCATGGGCGACGTGCTCAGCCTGATCGAGCAGGCCGAGCAGAACATCGACAAGGCCAAGGCCGACAAGCTGGCCAAGAAGCTGAAGAAGGGCAAGGGCTTCGACCTCGAGGACTTCCGCGACCAGCTGCAGCAGATGAAGAACATGGGCGGCCTGGGTGGCCTGATGGACAAGCTGCCGAGCATCGGTGGCGTGAACCTGTCGCAGATGGGCAATGCCCAGGGCGCGGCCGAGAAGCAATTCAAGCAGATGGAGGCGATCATCAACTCCATGACCCCGGCCGAGCGTCGCGACCCCGACCTGATCAGCGGTTCGCGCAAGCGCCGCATCGCCCTCGGCTCCGGCACTCAGGTGCAGGACATCGGCCGCTTGATCAAGCAGCACAAGCAGATGCAGAAGATGATGAAGAAATTCTCCGCCAAGGGCGGCATGGCCAAGATGATGCGCGGCCTTGGCGGGATGCTGCCGGGTGGCGGCATGCCAAAACTGTAAAAGAATCCGGTGGGCTTCCTTATATGAGGAAGCCCGCCAGACCCCCGCTACGGCGGGATCATGGCCACCGCGAGGTGGCCCAAACCGGCAGAACTGAGCGGCAGGCCCCGGCATTGCCGAAAAAGGCATTTGCAAATGTCCGTGTATTCCCCGAGAATATGCGGCCTTTTGGGCACCCGTGTGCCCATTGGGCATTCAGTTTTGCAGCACCGACTATAGGAACGATGTTCACATGGTAACCATTCGTCTGGCCCGTGGCGGCTCGAAAAAGCGCCCATTCTACCACCTGACCGTGACCAACTCGCGTAACGCCCGTGACGGCCGTTTCGTTGAGCGCGTTGGCTTCTTCAACCCGATCGCATCGGGCGCCGAAGTCAAGCTGTCGGTCAACCAAGAGCGCGTCACCTACTGGCTGAGCCAGGGCGCACAGCCGTCTGAGCGCGTTGCTCAGCTGCTGAAGGAAGCTGCCAAGGCTGCAGCCTGAGCAGTATGAACGCGACGCCAGAAAAGGCTGATGACCTCATCGTCGTTGGCAAGATTTTTTCGGTTCACGGCGTTCGCGGCGAGGTGAAGGTGTATTCCTTTACCGATCCGATTGAAAACCTGTTGGATTACCCGCGCTGGACGCTCAAGCACGAAGGCAAGGTAAAACAGGTCGAGCTGGTCAGCGGTCGTGGCTCCCAGAAGGGCCTGGTCGTGAAACTCAAAGGCCTCGATGATCGTGATGAAGCCCGTCTTCTGAGCGGTTACGAAATCTGCATCCCGCGGAGCCTTTTGCCCAACCTGGCAGCCGACGAGTACTACTGGTACCAGTTGGTGGGCCTGAAGGTCATCAATCAGGACGAACAACTGTTCGGCAAGATCGATCACCTGTTGGAGACCGGCGCGAACGATGTAATGGTGGTCAAGCCCTGCGCAGGCAGCCTGGATGATCGCGAGCGTCTGTTGCCCTATACCGGGCAATGCGTGCTGGCAATCGACCTGGACGCAGGCGTGATGCGGGTTGAGTGGGACGCGGACTTCTAGACGATGGGTAACCTTCGCGTAGACGTCATCACGTTGTTCCCCGAGATGTTCTCGGCCATCACGGAGTACGGCATTACCAGCCGCGCGGTGAAACAGGGGTTGCTGCAAGTGACCTGCTGGAACCCGCGGGACTACACCACAGATCGCCACCACACCGTGGATGATCGGCCGTTTGGCGGTGGTCCGGGCATGGTGATGAAGATCAAGCCTCTGGAAGACGCCCTGGTTAGCGCCAGGCAGGCAACCGGAGCATCGGCAAAGGTGATCTACCTTTCGCCACAAGGCCGCAAGCTGACCCAGCAGGCGGTCAAAGGCCTGGCCGAACAGGAATCGTTGATCCTGATCGCCGGTCGTTATGAAGGCATCGACGAGCGCTTTATCGAGGCTCATGTCGATGAGGAGTGGTCGATTGGCGACTATGTGCTTTCCGGTGGCGAGCTGCCGGCCATGGTACTGATCGATGCGGTTACACGGCTGCTGCCCGGAGCTTTAGGGCATGTGGACTCGGCGGAGGAAGACTCTTTCACCGACGGTCTGCTGGATTGCCCGCACTACACCCGACCTGAGGTGTATGCGGATCAGCGTGTTCCCGACGTGTTGCTAAGTGGCAACCATGCACATATCCGGCGTTGGCGGATGAAGCAGTCCCTTGGTAGGACCTTCGAACGACGCGCCGATCTTCTGGAAAGTCGCTCGCTTTCTGGAGAAGAGAAGAAGCTGCTCGAGGAATACATCCGCGAGCGGGACGATAGTTAAACGTATCGATGGTGGATCAAGTATCCATCTTAGGAGCACAGCATGACCAACAAGATCATCCAGCAGCTCGAAGCCGAGCAGATGAGCAAAGAGATCCCGACCTTCGCACCAGGCGACACCGTTGTCGTTCAGGTTAAAGTGAAGGAAGGCGACCGCTCGCGTCTGCAGGCGTTTGAAGGCGTCGTTATCGCCAAGCGTAACCGCGGTCTGAACAGCGCCTTCACCGTGCGCAAGATCTCCAGCGGCGTTGGCGTAGAGCGTACCTTCCAGACCTACAGCCCGCAGATCGACAGCCTGGCCGTGAAACGTCGTGGTGACGTGCGTAAAGCCAAGCTGTACTACCTGCGCGACCTGTCCGGCAAAGCCGCTCGCATCAAGGAAAAACTGTCCTGAGTACAGTTTGCCTGGCGGCCTAGGCCGCCTTGCGAGAAAAAAGCAGCCTTCGGGCTGCTTTTTTGCTTTCTGAAACCCGCCCTTGCGATGTGACCCGAAGATGACCACCCGAGACCAGGAAATCCAGCGCCGCACCGAGCTGTCGGTGACCCGCGTGACCAAGGCGGTGTTCCCCAACACCACCAACCACCACAACACCTTGTTCGGCGGCACCGCCCTGGCGTGGATGGACGAAGTGTCGTTCATCGCCGCCACCCGATTCTGCCGGTTGCCGCTGGTGACCGTGTCCACCGATCGCATCGACTTCAAGCACCCGATCCCGGCCGGTTCGATCGTCGAGTTGGTGGGCACGGTGATCAAGGTCGGCAACACCAGCCTGCAGGTGCAGGTGGATGTGTTCGTCGAGAACATGTACCTCGATGGCCGCGAGCGGGCGATCCATGGCGTGTTCAGCTTCGTCGCCATCGACGAGGACAAGCGCCCGGTGCCGGTGCTGCCGTTGGCCTGATTCCAGGGCCATTCATGGATCAATGCGCCACAGGTTGCTCGGTCAGCTCCGGCTCCACCAGCGCCACCAATGTCCACCCAGGCTGCGGCTTGAGCGGATTGTCCGGGCTGGCCACATGCACCCAGCCTTGCCCGTCCCGGGCGAACAGCAGCGTGGCCCGCGGGCCATGCAGTTGCTGGTAGTCGCTCCAGCCGAAGGCCTCGGTCAGCGTGGTGCTGTACAGCTCGGCGCCCTGGTGCAGCAGCTTGGCCAGCTGTCCATAGGTCATCGGGCTCGACCCGAGCAATTGCCCGCGATGCTCCTCGCTGGCCCGGTGCTTGTCGCTGCGCTGTTTTTCCAGGCCGCTGGCCAGCACGAACAACCGGGCCTGGCCGAAGTCATGGCGAAAGCGCGCACAGGCCAGGGCATTGAGTTCGCCCGCTGGTGACAGCCCCAGCAGATGGCCCAGGCCGACCAGGTCGAGGTGGGCGTCGGCGTGCTGCGAGGCGGGGTTGCCGAAGTAGGTCGGCAGGTTGTCCATGCGCGCGGCGCGGATGTTCTCCCAGCTCGAGTCGGTCAGCAGCACCCGACAGCCCAGTTGCTGCAGGGCCTTGGCGATAACCCGTGCCGGTGGGTTGGCGCCGACCACAAGGAACCCGCTCGGCGCCGGTTCCGCCACCTTCAGCAGGCGGGCCAGGGGCCTTGAGGTGGCGCTTTGCAGTACCACGGTGCCGATGATCACGGCGAAGGTCAGCGGCACCAGCAGCAGGGCGCCTTCATGCCCGGCCTGGTCCAGGCGGATGGCGAAGATCGCCGACACGGCCGCGGCCACAATGCCTCGTGGCGCGATCCAGGCCAGCAACGCCCGTTCCCGCCAGCTCAGCGGCGAGCCCAGGGTCGACAGCAGGACGTTCAGCGGCCGTGCCAGCAACTGGATCACCAGCAGCAGCGCCAGTACCGCCGGCCCCAGGGCCAGCAGCGCGTGCAGGTCGAGTCGCGCGGCCAGGAGGATGAACAGGCCGGAGATCAGCAGCACGCTGAGGTTCTCCTTGAAATGCAGGATCTGTCGCACGTCCACGCCGGGCATGTTGGCCAGCCACATGCCCATGAGCGTGACCGCCAGCAGGCCCGATTCATGGACGATCTGGTTGGCGGCGATGAAGATGCCCAGCACCGCCGCCAGCGAGGCCAGGTTGTGCAGGTATTCCGGCAGCCACTGCTCGCGCATGACCTGCCCGAGCAGCCAGCCACCGGCAACGCCCAGCGCGCTGCCGCAGAAGATCACCCCGGCAAAGGTCGCCAGGCTTTGGCTCAGGCCCTCGCCGGCGGCGCTGGCGATGATGAAGCTGTACACCACCACCGCCAGCAGCGCGCCGATCGGGTCGATGACGATGCCTTCCCAGCGCAGGATATTGGCGATCGCCGCCTTTGGCCGCACCACCCGCAGCATGGGCACGATCACCGTGGGGCCGGTGACCAGGGTCAGGGTGCCGAACAGGATCGCCAGGGGCCAGTCGAAACCCAGCAGCCAGTGGGTGGCCAGGGCGATCACCAGCCAGGTGCTCAGCGCGCCGACGGTGACCAGGCGATGCACCACGCTGCCGATCTCGCGCCATTGCGACAGGTGCAGGGTCAGGCTGCCCTCGAACAGGATCAGCGCCACCGCCAGCGACACCAGCGGCATCAGCAGCGGGCCGAACAGTGCCTGGGGCTGCAACCAGCCCAGCACGGGCCCTGCGAGGATGCCGCACAGCAGCAGGAAGAGGATCGCCGGCAGCTTCAGGCGCCAGGCCAGCCATTGGCAGAGCAGGGCGGCGGCACCGATGCCGCCGACACTCAAAAGAATCTGCTGTTCGTTCATGCGGGCTCCCTCTGCATGCCGTGTTATGAAAGACTAAGCGTCATTTCGTCGTTTGCCACCGAGTCTTCATGCCTGCACTGGACCACCCTCTGATCGACCAGTTCCTCGATGCCCTCTGGCTGGAGAAGGGACTGTCAGACAACACCCGCGCTTCGTACCGCAGCGACCTGGCGCTGTTCAATGGCTGGCTGCAGGAGCATGGCGTGGCACTGCCCGATGCCGGGCGCGAGCTGATCCTCGACCACCTGGCCTGGCGTTTCGATCAGGGCTACAAGCCGCGTTCGACCGCGCGCTTTCTTTCCGGGGTACGCGGGTTCTTCCGTTACCTGCTGCGCGAGCGGCTGGTCGCGGTCGACCCGACGCTGCAGGTGGACATGCCGCAGCTGGGCCGGCCCCTGCCCAAGTCGCTGTCGGAGGCCGATGTCGAGGCCCTGCTGCAGGCGCCGGACCTCGGCGAGGCCATCGGCCAGCGCGACCGTGCCATGCTCGAGGTGCTCTATGCCTGCGGTCTGCGGGTGACCGAGCTGGTCAGCCTGACCCTGGACCAGGTCAACTTGCGCCAGGGCGTGCTGCGGGTGATGGGCAAGGGCAGCAAGGAGCGCCTGGTGCCGATGGGCGAGGAGGCGGTGGTGTGGATCGAGCGCTACCTGCGCGATGGCCGCGCCGAGCTGCTGGGCGGGCGCCCCAGCGATGTGCTGTTCCCCAGCCAGCGCGGCGAGCAGATGACCCGCCAGACCTTCTGGCATCGCATCAAGCACCAGGCGCGGGTGGCTGGCATCGACAAGCCGCTGTCGCCGCACACGCTGCGCCACGCCTTTGCCACCCACCTGCTCAACCATGGCGCCGACCTGCGCGTGGTGCAGATGCTGCTGGGCCACAGCGACCTGTCCACCACGCAGATCTACACCCATGTGGCCAAGGCCCGGCTGCAGCAGTTGCACGCCGAACACCATCCACGTGGATGAATGCTTTTCATGTTCCGCCGACCGGTGCCTGAGTACCCCTACTGCGCCAGTTTGTTGTGGTAGGCTTGGACGGTTTGTTGCAAGGGCCGAATGTTCGCCACCCGCCAGGGTCAAGTAACGCCCCCACGGCCCCGTCCGCCTTCAGGAGTACCCCATGCGCGTGACCCAGATTTTCGCCGCCGCCGCCCTGGCGTTGGCCAGTACCTTTGCCGTCGCCGCGGCCACCGATGCCAACGCCGGTGCCGAGCAGGCGATCCGCAAGTCCTTGCAGAACCTCGAGCTGGAAGTGCCGGTCGAGAGCGTCAGCAGCAGCCCGCTCAATGGCCTGTACGAAGTCAAGCTGCAGGGCGGTCGCGTGCTGTACGCCAGCGCCGACGGCCAGTTCGTCATGCAGGGCTACCTGTTCCAGATCCAGGACGGCAAGCCGGTCAACCTCACCGAGAAGACCGAGCGCCAGGGCATTGCCAAGCTGATCAACGGCATTCCGGTTGGCGAGATGGTGGTCTACCCGGCCAAGGGTGAAACCAAGTCGCACATCACCGTGTTCACCGACACCACCTGCCCGTACTGCCACAAGCTGCACGCCGAAGTGCCGGAACTCAACCGCCGTGGCATCGAAGTGCGCTACGTCGCCTTCCCGCGCCAGGGCCTGGGTTCGCCGGGTGACGAGCAACTGCAGGCGGTGTGGTGCTCCAGCGATCGCCGCGCGGCGCTGGACAAGATGGTCGACGGCAAGGAGATCAAGGCCGCCAAGTGCGCCAATCCGGTCAGCAAGCAATTCCAGCTGGGCCAATCGATTGGTGTAAATGGCACGCCGGCGATCGTTCTACAGAATGGCCAGGTGATTCCGGGTTACCAGCCGGCGCCGCAAGTGGCCAAGCTGGCCCTGGCCGAGAGCAAGTAATCAATTCAGACGCCGTCGTCATGGGGTGACGGCATGTTTCACGGTCGGCGCAGGTGCCGGCCGTTCTATGGGGAGTTCACAGTGAAACCGGTCAAAGTAGGCATCTGTGGGTTGGGGACCGTCGGTGGCGGAACCTTCAATGTACTTCAGCGCAACGCCGAGGAGATCGCCCGCCGTGCCGGGCGCGGTATTGAAGTGGCACAGATTGCCATGCGCTCGCAGAACCCGAACTGCCAGATTACCGGTACCCCCATTACCGCTGATGTGTTCGAAGTCGCGAGCAACCCCGAGATCGATATCGTCATCGAGCTGATCGGCGGCTACACCATTGCCCGCGACCTGGTGCTCAAGGCCATCGAGAACGGCAAGCACGTGGTCACCGCCAACAAGGCGCTGATCGCCGTGCACGGCAACGAGATCTTCGCCAAGGCCCGCGAGAAGGGCGTCATCGTCGCCTTCGAAGCCGCCGTGGCCGGCGGCATTCCGGTGATCAAGGCGATCCGCGAGGGCCTGTCGGCCAACCGCATCAACTGGCTGGCCGGCATCATCAACGGCACCGGCAACTTCATTCTCACCGAGATGCGCGACAAGGGCCGCGCCTTCCCCGACGTGCTGGCCGAAGCCCAGGCGCTGGGTTATGCCGAGGCCGACCCGACCTTCGACGTCGAAGGCATCGACGCCGCGCACAAGCTGACCATCCTGGCGTCCATCGCCTTCGGTATCCCGCTGCAGTTCGACAAGGCCTACACCGAGGGCATTACCCAGCTGACCACTGCCGACGTCAACTACGCCGAGGCCCTGGGCTACCGCATCAAGCACCTGGGCGTGGCCCGTCGCACCGCCGACGGCATCGAGCTGCGCGTGCACCCGACACTGATCCCCAACGATCGCCTGATCGCCAACGTCAACGGCGTGATGAACGCGGTGATGGTCAACGGCGACGCCGCCGGCTCCACCCTGTACTACGGCGCCGGTGCCGGCATGGAGCCGACCGCGTCGTCGGTGGTCGCCGACCTGGTCGACGTGGTCCGTGCCATGACTTCCGACCCGGAGAACCGCGTGCCGCACCTGGCCTTCCAGCCGGACGCGCTGTCGGCCCACCCGATCCTGCCGATCGAAGCCTGCGAAAGTGCCTACTACCTGCGCATCCAGGCCAAGGACCACCCGGGCGTGCTGGCCCAGGTCGCCAGCATCCTCTCGGAGCGCGGCATCAACATCGAGTCGATCATGCAGAAGGAAGCCGAGGAGCAGGACGGCCTGGTACCGATGATCCTGCTGACCCACCGTGTGGTCGAGCAGCGCATCGACGACGCCATCGTCGCCCTGGAAGCGCTCCAGGACGTGATCGGCAAGGTCGTGCGCATCCGCGTCGAACAGCTCAATTAATTTCGGCGGCGGGCCGCGACGGCGGCCCCCCCCCCCCCCCCCCGCCCAGCATCGAAGGTTTGCACCCATGCGCTATATCAGTACCCGCGGTCAGGCTCCGGCCCTGAACTTCGAAGACGTCCTGCTGGCTGGCCTGGCCAGCGACGGCGGTCTGTACGTACCCGAGAACCTGCCGCGCTTCACCCAGGAAGAGATCGCCTCCTGGGCGGGCCTGCCGTACCACGAACTGGCCTTCCGGGTGATGCGCCCGTTCGTCGACGGCAGCATCGCCGACGCCGACTTCAAGAAGATCCTCGAAGAGACCTACGGCAACTTCGCCCACGCCGCGGTCGCGCCGCTGCGCCAGCTCAACGGCAACGAGTGGGTGATGGAGCTGTTCCACGGCCCGACCCTGGCCTTCAAGGACTTCGCCCTGCAACTGCTCGGCCGCCTGCTCGACCACGTGCTGGTCAAGCGCGGCGAGCGCGTGGTGATCGTCGGCGCCACCAGCGGTGATACCGGCTCGGCCGCCATCGAAGGCTGCCGCCGCTGCGACAACGTCGACATCTTCATCCTGCACCCGCACCAGCGCGTGTCGGAAGTGCAGCGCCGGCAGATGACCACCATCCTCGGCGACAACATCCACAACATCGCCATCGAAGGCAACTTCGACGACTGCCAGGAGATGGTCAAGGCCAGCTTCGCCGACCAGTCGTTCCTCAAGGGCACCCGCCTGGTGGCGGTGAACTCGATCAACTGGGCGCGGATCATGGCCCAGATCGTCTACTACTTCCACGCGGCCCTGCAGCTCGGTGGCCCGGCCCGTTCGGTGGCGTTCTCGGTGCCGACCGGTAACTTCGGCGATATCTTCGCCGGCTACCTGGCGCGCAACATGGGCCTGCCGATCAGCCAGCTGGTGGTGGCGACCAACCGCAACGACATCCTGCACCGCTTCATGAGCGGCAACCAATACGTCAAGGATTCCTTGCACCCGACCCTGTCGCCGTCGATGGATATCATGGTCTCGTCCAACTTCGAGCGCCTGCTGTTCGACCTGCATGGTCGCAATGGCGCCGCGGTTGCCCAGCTGATGGACACCTTCAAGCAAGGCGGTGGTTTCAGCGTCGAGCAGGATCGCTGGACCGAGGCGCGCAAGCTGTTCGACTCGCTGGCCGTCACCGACGAGCAGACCTGCGAGACCATCGCCGAGGTGTTCAAGGCCACCGGTGAAGTCCTCGATCCGCACACCGCGATCGGCGTCAAGGCTGCCCGCGAGTGCCGCCGCAGCCTGGATACGCCGATGGTGGTGTTGGGCACCGCGCACCCGGTCAAGTTCCCCGAGGCGGTGGAGAAGGCCGGTGTCGACAAGGCCCTGGAGCTGCCAGCGCACTTGAGCGATCTGTTCAGCCGCGAGGAGCGCTGCACGGTGCTGGCCAACGACCTGAAGACCGTCCAGGCCTTCGTCAGCCAGAATGGCAACCGCGGCAAGCCGCTGTAAGCCGAGCGCTATGCGAAAAAGCCCGTCCTAGACGGGCTTTTTTGTGTCCGCGACACAGGGTTTCGCTCTTTCAGACTTTTCCCATGTAGTTCGACACATACCCCTACTAAAGTGGTCGTTCCAACCTACAAGGCACACTGTTCCGGGGGAAGCTCATGCGTCAGCTCAATGTTCTTATCCACCAGGCTCGGCCCTACCACCAGATGCTGTTGCATCAGGCCTTCAATGCCCAGGGCGTCTACAGCGTCCGGGTCACCGATGACGTGCCGACCGCGACGACGCGGCAGCGCCCGGTGGATGTACTGGTGCTCGACCAGCGCATGCCCAGGGGCTATGCCCGGCGCCTGTTCAAGTACCTGGTGCAGGCTTCCTGCGCGGGGGGATTGCTGTTCGTCGGGTGTGCTGGCGCGGGGGAAATGGATCTGGCGCTCGAGGCCCGCCAGTACGGTTTGAATGTGCTGGCAGAGTTGCCATGGCCGATGTCGATGGTGGGCCTGGAACAGGTGCTGGAGCGCCTCTGATCGGACGCTGGCTGGGTACATCGAAACTGTCATGTTGTCCGCGCATGCTCGCGGTAACGGGCCACGGAGAACGTTCCGTCGGCCCGATGGTCAGTTTCCTCGAACCTTAGCCAGCGAGTGATCCGGATGGAAAGAATCTGCAGACTGCTCAACGACGCCCTTGCCCCATACCAGGCCAAGCTTGGTACGCCCGACAGCCTTGGTAGTCGTCAGTTGACACTCTATGACGAGCACGGGGTGGCGATCCTGCAGCGTGGGGTCTGCGCTCGTCAATTGGCGGAGCAGCAGTTGCTGATCGACCTGGTCGATGGCCTGCACCGTGACCTGCAGATCGTCGAAGGTCGCCTGCAACCCTGTGTGATCGCCGCCTTGCAACATCAGCGGCAGATGCACGGAACCTTTGCCTGACAGGCCCATCAGATTCAGCAAGGGCCGTCTGATGGTGCTTTGCTCCGGTACCGTCCAGACTGTCACTGGAAGTCCCAAGGGCTTTCGCTTGACCCTGGTCGTCCTCCCCAGCGGCCGGGGTTTCTTTTTGTTCCGACTCCAGATACGCCCCTGTGCCATCGACTTCGGAACGCTTCAGCGCGCCGACGGTTCACCCTGGTCGAAGAAATGCCTGGCCTGCTCCAGGTAGTCCTCCTGCAGCCCCGGGTCCAGCCAGTGGGCGTACAGTTCGGGCAAGGAATCGCGACGCAAGGTCGGCAGCAGCTTGTCGATATGGGCGATCGCCTCGCGCCCCAGCGGGGTATCCGAGCAGCCTACATGCAGGAACTGGTAACGGTTCACGCCAAGGATGGGGTGGAAACTGTAGTCGTCCAGCGAGCCATTCTGCTGCTGGATCAGGTAGCGGATCTCCGGCCAGTAGCCGAGCACCAGTTGCAGGCGGCCCAATTGCTGCATCTGCAGCAGGCTGGCCGTGGCATCGTTGCCGTAGTGGCGGCTGAAGGCGGTATCAGGCAGTTGCCGGAGCACCTCGTCGACCTGCACGCTGTAGCTGCGCTCGGCGACGATGCCCAGCTTCAGGTGGGTCTCGGCCAGCAAGCGCTGCAGGTCGACCTGCTGGCCGTCCAGGTACGGCGCGAGCAGGGCCTGGTCCTGCTTGCGCACGATCAGGCCACTGCTCAGCACGCCCAACGAAGGTTGGGAGAAATGCACATACCTGGCGCGTTCAGGGGTCCACAGCAGGGTAGGGTCACAGGTGAAACTGCGCTCCTGGAGCATCTGCAGGCCCCGGGCCCGGTTGACCCGGACGATGCTGTGGTCGTACTCGGGCATCTGGGCAATCAGCATCGGCAGCAGTTGGTCGATCACTCCCTGGCTCTTGGCAGGTCCTTCGAAGATGGTGAACGGCGGCAGGTCGCGCACCAGCCACAACAGGCGCTCCCTGGCCTCAGCCGATTGGCCCGCGAGTGCGAACAGCAACAGGCAGAGCACGATGGGCAAATGGCGGATCCGCATGGTGCGTGGGTCAGACCGTGCCGGCCGCACGCAGGCGGGCAATGGCGGCTGGGTCGTAGCCCAGGTCGGCCAGCACCGTGGCCGTATGCTCGCCCAGTGCCGGACCGACCCACTCGGCGGAGCCCGGCGTGTCGGACAACTTGGGCACGATGCCCGGCATCTTGAATGGCTTGCCGTCCGGCAGCCGGGCCTGGAGGAACATCTCGCGGGCGAGGAACTGCGGATCGCCCAGCATGTCCTCGGCGGAGTAGATCCGGCTGGCTGGCACCTCGGCATCGTTCAGCGCCTGCATCACCTCGGCCAGCGGCAGGCTGTTGGCCCAGCGATCGATGACCCCGTACAACTCGTCGCGGCGGGCATCGCGGCCGTCGTTGGTGGCCAGGGTCGCATCGTTGGCCAGGTCGTCGCGGCCAATGGCCTGCATGAAACGCTTGAAGATCGCGTCGCCATTGGCGCCGATCTGCACGTGACGGCCATCGGCGGTGGTGTGGATGCAGGAGGGGGTGATGCCCGGCATGATGTTGCCGGTGCGTTCGCGGATGAAGCCGAATACGTCGAACTCCGGGACCATGCTCTCCATCATGGCGAAGATCGCCTCGTACAACGCCACGTCCACCACCTGGCCCGCGCCGCCGTTGACCTCGCGATGACGCAGGGCCATCAGCGCGCCGATCACGCCCCACAGGGCGGCAATGGAGTCGCCGATGGAGATCCCGGTACGTACCGGCGGGCGGTCCTCGAAACCGGTGATGTAGCGCAGCCCGCCCATGGATTCGCCAACCGCGCCGAAGCCCGGCTGGTCTTTCATCGGCCCGGTCTGGCCAAAGCCCGACAGCCGCACCATGACCAGGCGCGGATTGAGGGCATGGAGCACGTCCCAGCCCAGCCCCAGCTTCTCCAGCACGCCGGGGCGGAAGTTCTCGATCAGGATGTCGGCGTCGGCCAGCAGGCGCTTGAGCACGTCGCGGCCTTCCGGGTGCTTGAGGTTGAGGGTCAGCGACTGCTTGTTGCGCGCTTGGACGAACCACCACAGCGAGGTGCCTTCATAGAGCTTGCGCCATTTGCGCAGCGGGTCGCCGCCATCGGGGGACTCGACCTTGATCACCTCGGCGCCGAATTCGGCGCAGATCCGCGAGGCGAACGGGCCGGCGATCAGGGTGCCGAGCTCGATGACTTTCAGGCCGGCGAGGGGTTTGCTGGGCGTAGGCATGGGGCATCCGTGGCGGCTGGGCGTGAGGGCAGGTTGTATCACAGCTCGGCGGTGGCAGGTATATCGGTGTTGTCTGATCCGACGCTGGCGCCCGGGATCAGTTAGACTGTGCGACTTTCTCCCGCAAGAAGCCTATTGCCCATGGCCCAGCCGTCCACCACCTACAAGTTCGAACTGAATCTGACCGACCTCGATCGCGGCGTGTACGAGAACGTCCGCCAGACCATCGCCCGTCATCCTTCGGAAACCGAAGAACGCATGGCCGTGCGCCTGCTGGCCTATGCCCTCTGGTACAACGAGCAGCTGTCCTTCGGTCGCGGTTTGTCGGATGTCGATGAGGCGGCCTTGTGGGAAAAGAGCCTGGACGACCGCATCCTGCACTGGATCGAAGTCGGCCAGCCCGACGCCGACCGCCTGACCTGGTGCTCGCGGCGGACCGAGCGCACCAGCCTGTTGGCCTACGGCAGCTTGCGCGTCTGGGAAAACAAGGTGCTCGGCGCAGTCAAGGGCCTGAAGAACCTGAGTATCGCCGCCGTGCCGCAGGACGTGCTGGAAGTCCTCGCCACCGACATGCCGCGCACCATCAAGTGGGATGTGATGATCAGCGAAGGCACGGTGTTCGTCACCGACGACCGTGGCCAGCACGAAGTGCAGCTGCAGTGGCTGCTCGGCGAGCGCGGCTGACCTGATTCACTCCAGATTATCGAAGACTCCATGCGTATCGAACCTCGTCCCCTGCCGTCGCCCCTGCCATTGCTGGGCAACCTGCCGCCCCTGCTGACCCGCCTGTATGCCGCCCGTGGCGTGCAGTCCGAGGCTGAACTGGACAAGAGCCTGGCGCGCCTGCTGCCGTTCCAGCAACTCAAGGGCATCGATGCGGCGGTGGACCTGCTGGTCGAGGCGCTCGACCAGCGCCAGCGCATTCTCATCGTCGGTGACTTCGACGCCGACGGTGCCACCGCCAGCACCGTCGGTGTGCTTGGCCTGCGCCTGCTGGGCGCGGCGCATGTCGACTACCTGGTGCCCAATCGCTTCGAGTATGGCTATGGCCTGACCCCGGAGATTGTCGAGGTCGCCCTGCAGCGCCAACCGCAGTTGCTGATCACCGTGGACAACGGTATCTCCAGCGTCGACGGTGTCGCAGCGGCCAAGGCTGCCGGGCTCAAGGTGCTGGTCACCGACCACCACCTGCCGGGCGAGCAGTTGCCCGCCGCGGATGCCATCGTCAACCCGAACCAGCCGGGGTGCGGGTTCCCGAGCAAGTCCCTGGCTGGTGTGGGGGTGATCTTCTACGTGCTGATGGCCTTGCGCGCGCGGTTGCGCAGCCTGGGGCGCTATGAGACGCAGCCGCAGCCGAACATCGGCGAGCTGCTCGACCTGGTGGCGCTGGGCAGCGTCGCCGACGTGGTGCCGCTGGATGCCAACAACCGCATCCTGGTGCACCAGGGGCTGGAGCGCATCCGCGCCGGCCGTGCCCGCGCCGGGCTCAAGGCCATCCTCGAGGTGGCGCGGCGCGATCATCGACGCATCACCTCAACCGACCTGGGCTTCATCCTCGGCCCTCGGCTCAATGCCGCCGGGCGCCTGGACGACATGAGCCTGGGTATCGAATGCCTGTTGTGTGAGGACGCGGCGTTGGCGCTGGACATGGCCCAGCAGCTGGATGGCCTGAACCAGGATCGCAAGTCCATCGAGCAGGGCATGCAGCGCGAGGCGCTGGCCCAGCTCAAGGACCTGCCGGTCGAGTCCATGCCTTATGGCCTGTGCCTGTTCGACGCCGACTGGCATCAGGGGGTGATCGGTATCCTCGCTTCGCGGTTGAAGGAGCGTTACCACCGTCCGACCATTGCCTTCGCCGATGCGGGCGAGGGGATGCTCAAGGGCTCGGCGCGTTCGGTGCCGGGGTTCCATATCCGTGACGCGCTGGATGCCGTGGCGGCGCGGCATCCGGCGTTGATCAGCAAGTTTGGCGGGCACGCGATGGCGGCGGGGTTGTCGTTGCCGGCCGAGCACTTCCCGGCGTTTGCCGAGGCGTTCGATGAAGAGGTACGGCGTCAGCTGCGTGAGGATGACCTGACCGGTCGGCTGTTGTCGGATGGCACCCTGGCGGTTGAGGAGTTTCACCTTGACCTGGCGCGGGCATTACGCAATGCCGGGCCGTGGGGGCAGCACTTTCCCGAGCCGTTGTTCCATGGGGTGTTCCAGTTGGTCGAGCAGCGGGTGGTCGGGGAGCGGCATCTGAAGGTGGTGCTCAAGAGCGAGTGTGGGGCGGTGCGGTTGGATGGGATTGCCTTTGGGGTTGATCGGGAGGTTTGGCCGAATCCTACTGTGCGGTGGGTGGAGTTGGCTTACAAGCTGGATGTGAATGAGTTTCGGGGGAATGAGAGTGTGCAGTTGATGATTGCTCACATGGAAGCTCGGTGATTTTGTTTTGATTGGTTGATTGGTTGATTGGTTGATTGGTTGATTGGTTGATTGGTTGGTTGGTTGGTTGGTTGGTTGGTTGATTAGTTAGTTGGTTGTTTGGTTGTTTTTAAGTTGTATGCGCATTCATTTGCGATGTCGACGCTTATTCACCTTTCCGCCCTTACGGCGGGTAACTTTTTGAAGGA